>CALGMJ010000001.1 GCA_937958875.1 uncultured Verrucomicrobiales bacterium
CCTGCTCGCGACAGTAAATCGCAGCCTTCGCCAAAAAATGATTATCAACCTTGGCCGCGAGCTTAGCTAGCTGATCGAGCTGCTCATCCGCATCCACATAGAATGTGCCATTAAAGCAACCAGTGACGCCATATTGAGCTAATGCTGCTTCTGGCGAGAGAGCATAAGCAATTCCACCAGCATTGTTCACCGAGTTTGCCTTAGGAACAGATTGACCGCGGAATGAAGAGAAGAGTGATCGATTAGCCATGATGACGTTTGAATTGTTGTCAGGATAGATTGCTCAAGGTGTGCCAACACGGTTTTCAATTACCTCAAAATTAGCACAAATACCTGACTATCAGTTTTTTAAAAAATTTACTGCTTAATTGGTAAAAATGATTCGAGATTCATTTATACACTTCTACGATCTTTTAAGATCAATATTTATCCAAATGAATCGTAAACGAAACGTCATCTTTAGCTTCCTTGGCACAAGCCTAGATCGTGGCATGATGCCCGACCGCTGGGAACGGTGGCGGCCAAATATTTCTCTCTGCCAGCAGGAGGACTTTCTTGTCGATCGATTAGTGCTGATTCGCCAAAAACAATTTTCGAAGCTCACCGAACAAGTCCACCAAGATTTGAAACAGGTCTCCCCGGAGACTGAGTTGGTCGATCAAGTGGTCACGATGCGCGATCCGTGGGATTTTCAAGAGATGTATGAGCTCCTCCATAATCTCTTGCGGAGCTATCACTTTGATCGTGAGAAGGAGAATTACTACGCTCATATGACAACGGGCACCCATGTTGTGCAAATCTGCCTCTTTCTTATGGTGGAAGCTCGTTTCCTACCTGGAAAATTGATTCAGACGGGACCACCACGCGGGAGAAAGGCTCAGAAACACCCAGGACAGGGAGTCAGTGAAATCATCGATCTCGACCTCTCGAAGTACGATCGGCTTCAGACCCGCTTCGTGGAAGAGCAAGTCGAAGCTCGTGATTTTTTACGCTCAGGTATTGCGACGAAAAATGCGGCCTTTAATGCACTCATTGAGGAACTGGAAGTGGTTGCGCTCAGGTCAAGTGCACCGATTTTTCTCACTGGTCCCACGGGAGCAGGAAAATCTCACCTCGCCCGGCGCGTGTATGAACTCAGGCAATCACGCACCGATCTCGAAGGGGATTTCGTAGAAATCAACTGTGCGACGCTGCGCGGAGACACTGCGATGAGTACGCTCTTCGGGCATAAAAAAGGTGCCTTCACCGGGGCAAGTTCTGACCGTCCCGGTGTCTTACGCCAAGCTCACAATGGATTACTCTTTCTTGATGAAATTGGTGAACTGGGTCTCGATGAACAAGCGATGTTACTCCGAGCACTTGAAGAGGGGACGTTTCTGCCAGTCGGAAGCGATACACCAGTGAAAAGCTGTTTTCAGCTCATCGCGGGGACGAATCGTGATCTTCGAACAGAAGTCGTAACAGGAAACTTCCGCGAAGATCTTTTCGCACGCCTCAATATTTGGACCTTTGAGTTGCCTGGATTGGGCAAACGGCGTGAAGACATCGAGCCTAACCTCGATTATGAGCTGAAGCGCTTCACTGAAAAGGAATCGCGGGCGATCACGTTCAATAAAGAGGCGAGGGAAAGCTTTCTCACCTTCGCAAAAGATCCAGCGACCCCATGGAGAGGAAACTTTCGAGACCTCAATGCTGCGGTCACTCGCATGGGAACGCTTGCTCCTCGAGGACGAATTCGGGTCGAACAAGTGGAACAAGAAAAAAGACGGCTCGAGATGCTGTGGCAACGACCTCGCGAGGAGAGCGGAAGCGAGATTCTCTCAGATCTCTTTTCGGAAAATGCCCTCACTGACATTGACCCTTTCGACCTGCCACAACTTTCTTATGTGATCGAAGTTTGTCGAAAATCCAAAAATCTTAGTGAGGCTGGGCGTAGTCTCTTTTCAGCATCGAGAAAAAAGAAAACGAACCCAAATGATTCTGACAGGGTGCGGAAGTATCTCGCGAAGTTCGGGCTTAAATTTGATGATCTTTAAGAAATTTACACAGAGGCGCTGAGGACGCTGAGGACGCTGAGAATTGCCGCAGAGCTGGGTTCATAATCCCGATACTCTTCGCTTAAACCCTGAGGACTCAATGTAACTTCAGAAATCTGATTTCACCCTCACTTCACAAGATCTTCATCAAGCTGAGTTAGAAACATCACGTGCTTTTCATCCTTCTGTGGCTGTTTCTTTGGGCCCTCGTGATTGGCCCCTTATTGGCGGTCTTGCATTTCTTTTTATCTAAGGAGACTAGAAAGTGGTTCCGCTGCACGTTTATATTTCTCTTTCTCAGCCCATTTCTGCTGATTTTGATACTCTTCCCTGTCGCATTAATTTTTGAGCCAGTATCACCAGATCGTGGAGACATCATTGGCCACTATGAAATCGATCGTGGTCAATTTCCGGGGCCAAGAGCCGACTGGCAGCACCAGATTTATTCATTCGAAATTGATGACCAAAGCCTTGTCCTTCGTGATCAAAGAACAGAGACGATTTGGACTTACCCTATCGAATGGTTCGATGCTGACGGATACCACTGGAGATTTTCAGATGATGAAGCGAGACACCACATGCTGAGAGAAGGACCAACCATCGTCCGGGAAAGCTTTGGCCACTATTACGTTTTTGAAAGCTCATTGTATGGGAATGTCTTTTTTAGAAAGAAGCCGTGGTGGCGTTTTTAGCTCATGAGAACTCAGCTACAGAGTATTAACCGACTTTATGAAAATAAGATGCCCTTCACAAATGTTTCAACCTGCTCTGGTACGATAGAAAACCGGGGTCTGATGACACAGAGTTTCCGCTGCAGAGTGAACGGTAAAGAGAGACGCTGGATTTGATGCTTTCTAGGAAATGCACTGAGCGCTCTCCGAGGTACAAATGCGACACCCATTTTCAAAGCAACAAACTGGATCATCAGATCAAAGCTTTCTAATTCCATATAAGGCTTAAAAAAACACTGTTGCTGTTCCATCCAACGGTCAATGAGGAGACGGCTGGAACATGAACTTGGAGGGTAAAGCCAACTCTGTGACGTCGCCCAACCAGAAAAAGGAGCTGAAGGTTGAGCAAAAGATGAGTCAGCGATCAGACAAAAATCATCTGTCATCTCATGAGTGATCTCTACTGAAGTAGGTAAATCTTTCTGGTAGGTGACAATGGCAAGATCAAGTTGGTTCGCCTCTACTTGATGTACGAGATCTGCTTCAGTTCTTTGAGTGATTTT
>CALGMJ010000002.1 GCA_937958875.1 uncultured Verrucomicrobiales bacterium
CTCTCCTCCTATTTTTTGCCTTTCTCCTCGCCTTGGTGATTGCCCAACCGATCGAAGCCCAGCTACGTATCGATTCGCAGAGCTTTGGTGGTGTTGAAAAGGAAATCCGCGCGGTGACGGATTCAGTCATCGCATCCTTCCCTGCGCAAGATCTCCCACCCCTTTTTCTCACCTACAACGAAAAAGGCCCCATTACACTTTACGAAAAAAACCTCCGAGGTGAGATTGTCATTCAACTCTCTGCCCGGCCTCCTTACTGGTCTCAATTCATCTATCAATTTGCTCACGAACTCATGCACGTGCGGGCTGGGTATCGTCGCTCAGACCCCACCCACCTCTGGCTTGAAGAAACCCTCTGCGAAACGGCTGCTCTCTTCACCCTCAGAAAACTTAGTATCAACTGGCGAGAAAAACCACCTCTTCCAAGTCTGAGAACTTATCGTCACCATCTTCACCACTACGCGCAAAAGGTTATCCAATCACGTGAAGAACTCTCGCTTGATCAAATCCTCACCTTCTACCAGCGCCATCAGAAAACGCTTCATCGCTCTCCCCGTGAACGCCCTCTCAATGGTGCCATCGCCTCCACCCTCCTCCCGCTTTTTCAGGAAGCCCCATCCCGCTGGCTCGCCCTTTCCTCGATGAATGACACCCCGACAAAAGTCCCAGTCCCCCTCGAACAGCGCTTTCGCACCTGGTGGCTTTCCGCTCCAGAAGAGCACCGCCCCTTCATCGAGAAACTCCGGGCTCTTTTCCTTTCCAAATAAGTCAAATCTGAAACTCTTTTCCCCAACATGACAATCTCAACCATCACGAACACCACCGATATCCAGCTTGGCATCGTCCCCACCCACCTTGGCTTTCTCGACGCCCTTGTCCCTGACGAAAACGGCCGCCTCCCCCGTACCGAATCAGGAGATCTCGTCGTCGTGGCAGGAACTCGCGAAATTATCGAGCTCTCTCCCGTTACACTCAATGCCATTCAGATTTCCGCTTTTGGAAATACCGTCCCCGAAGATACCGACGAACTCCTCTCCACCATGCGGGAGCTCGGCCTCGAACCACAGCTCGTCATGATGGTCGGCGAAGTAAACCCCATGGACCCAGCTGATGAAGACGCCACCGTCGCTCAGCTCAAGGTGAACCTCGAAGCCGCAGTCCGTAATAATGTGAAACAGGTCAACTCCACTTCCATCGAAGCCTGGATGACTGGTGAAGGCCCTAAATCAGAAGAAGAATTTCAAGCCCGTGTTGCTCAAAACATTAAAGTCCACGCCCGTGCTTACCGTGAAGCCGGCCTCGCTGACTCATGCGTAGAAAATTGGAACATCGAATTCCTCCGCCCTGGTGAGTTTGCAAACTTCACCACCCTCGCCAAACTTCAGCCTATTATCTCCGGCCTGAATCGGGAAATCGGGACCAAGTTCTTCAAAGCCCTCGTCGATGCCGCCCACTGCGGTGACTCCGGCCTCACCATCCCTGAAAACGAAGCCCTCATCGTCGAGGTCGGAGCCGCTGATGAGCTAGGCCCCTTCCACTGCTCTACCAAAACCACTCGTGGCTGCTTTTCTACCGATGATGGCTGGACCGGAGCGCTCCTTACCTCCGCCGCCCAGACGGGTAAGCTCACTCAGGTTTTCGTAGAACTCTTCCGCCATGATGACCCAGCCCTACAGCCCCTGAGAGACCTCGACCCCGGTCACGGCATTGATACCACCGGTGGCCGCACCTACTCCGAACTCGTCGTTGATGGCCTTATTGATACCGTTCGCCGGCTTAATAATTTGAAGGCGCGAGGGGTTCTATCCTGAGTTTTTTTAAGTGCGAATGAGGAACGAATAGACGCAAAGAACACGAATCTCGTCGAAACAGGAAATTCTGTGTTAAAAAATTCCTAACTCTCGACACATAAGAGTGGATTTTGACACAGATTTTAACGAATTAGAGAAATAATTCGCACAGATTTCTTGCCTCCGAGATGTGAGCTACCAGATCAATTTGATAACCACTTTCAGATTCGCACTTATTCTGAGTCCAATGCCATTTGGAGTAAGTTAAGTCTATTCATGAGCACTGTTTTTCAGTAGTAGATGCATATGAAGCAGCAGTGAATTATCGCGAAAGAACCGCCTTAATTATCGATCAATACGTAAGAACGGGGCGTCTCCCTGAGACTTTGGTTGAGAAACGAGTTGAGCTGGCTACTGAGATTTTTTTATCAACGACTAAACTCTCATCGCGATCCTCCGAATAAAAATGCTCAATGGGTGCGCTCCATCTTCAGTGACGATCAAACGATGGTTAAAATTTGGAACTTGGGTAGCAGCCTGCCTGTTCCTAGCCCTTCTCATCTTCCTCTGGCTTTCGGCTGGACGCGTAGCCAGCCCAGCTCGTCCAGAGCTAAAAAAACACCACCACTCTTATCTAGATCAACCCGCCGCCCACGGGCTTCATATCTCAAAGCATTTCTTTCTCTCGGAGCAGGTCCCCACACTCATCGTACGGCCTCACCCTGAATATGCGCCGAAAGAACGTGGTAAACTCATCCGCCATCAACTTAACGCCAGAAATATTCCTCTATCTCCCTACGGCTCCGAGACTGGCCTCCTCGTTATGCTTCATGGCCGCCAGGGTAGAAAAGAATATCTCCTGCCCATCGCAGAACGTTATTGCGCAGCCGGATTCATCTGCCTCCTTCCTGATTTACCTGCTCACGGAGAGAGTAAACTTAAAACACTACGCTATGGATCTAGTGACTTTGAAAAGAAACTTCCAGCCCATGTGGCCCGTGAAGCGGCAGCTACCCTCAAGCTCTCCCACCTCCCAAAATCAATATGGGGCATGTCCATGGGTGGCAGCTTTGCCATCCATGCCGCTGCTATCGAACCCGAATTTTGGCACCGTGCCGTCATAATTTCCTCATTCGATGAGCTCGACGGCGTTATTACCGATAGCTTAAAGAGGCATATTAGTCTCGCGACCCCACTCGTAAAACCCCTCCTCCATAGGATGATTATCAAACGTGGCGGCCCAGATATTCAGTCCATACGACCAATCGAATACATCTCAGATATCACTGCCCCCACCCTCATCATTCATGGTGATAATGACAAACTCATTCAGAACCACCGAGGAAAACGTCTCTTCGACGCCTTAAAAACTTCAAAAAATTACTACAATGTTCCAGGAGCTCATCATGGAAATATCTTCATCACAGAAGCTCCTGTCTTTGCCACCTCTGCAGCTTGGCTTTTGAAATAGAACTTCGGTAAGACTTTCTTTCATTTGGCATCATTCTAAGGCCCTCACCTTTAAATCTCTCAGACTAAATAAACCGCCTCCCTCTTGAGGCGATATAGGCAAAACTCGCGCCCCCGTTTCACGTTTCGCTCCAAACCACTCTCTCCTTCGCTGAAACACCTCCTCCACAAATTCTCGGCTCCCCAGCACGATCCCATCGCTAAAATACCTCACTCGACAGCGAAGCAACTGCCCAGTCTCAAGACGCCCACCCTTTTCCAACTGAGCCAAGGCTTCCTCCCGAGAAAAGCCACGCTTTCTCACCCTCACCTCATTCTGAAACTCACCCGACTTTTCGTCCTTCACTGAAGCCTCCTCAACTCGCTCCATTCCATCTGTCATGAGCAAGCACCGGTAAATCTCAGCCCCGCTCCGAGTCCAGTGATCTACCGATAAGCCCAGCGCCCGGCAAATCCCTCGCCTCGCTCTCTTGCTCCCCGCCACCGCCTCCGCATACCCACACCAACGGTAATCCTTCGGATCTTCTACCAAACCAGCCCGCAGCGGATTCAGATCAATATAAGCCGCCATCGTCCGGAGCGCCTCCCCATCTTCCACCAACACGCATTTGTAGCGATCCATCCAAAGCGTTCCTCTCCGTCCGTGCGCCTTGTTAAACCAACGTGAAAAACGCTCCTTAAGCTCCTTCACAAAACCAGGCAAGTGGCACATCCGATCGAGATACTTCCACAGCGTCTCATGGATCAAATCTTCCCGCTCCAGCTTCCTCAGCTGCTCAATCTCCGCCTCCAACTGCCTCAAATACGCCTTCGAGTAGAGTAGCTTCAAATGCTCCAATAACTTCTCCTCATCCACCCGAGGTCGCTGAGCCACCTCAACTTCACGATCAAAGACAAACGCCTTCTCGCCAGCCTCCAACTGCAAAAACCGATCAATCCCCTGCCCCTTCTCAGGAACCCTCAGGAGCAAATGAAAATGGTTCCCCATCACCGCAAAAGTCAGCACCTCAACTCCCGCGAAGCGGGCCAGCCTCCGCATCATCACCACAAAAGCTTCCTTCTCCGTCTCCCCAAAAAGCAAATCCCCACCCGTGGTGCGAGACATGACATGGTAGCAAGCCGAACGATCCTCAAAAATAGCCCGCCTCCGCTTCCCCACCCCCCAATGACCGTTACGAATGACAATCCCACCCGGAGTTCGGCCAGAAAGACACTGCGCCTTCTCCAAATC
>CALGMJ010000003.1 GCA_937958875.1 uncultured Verrucomicrobiales bacterium
ACGGCAAATTTATCGGTCCGTTTCCAGATCGCTTGCTTTGAGAGGCTAAATGATTCGCAAATTTTCAAACTCGCGGCGAGTTGTCTGAAGGAGCCCTTTCCTGTGAGAATGGCCTGAATGTGGGCAAAGAGATATCCCGTAGCCGAAAATTTTCTAGAAGAACGTTCGATAAATTTCGTTTCTCTCGCGATTTGATCGAGACGGTCGAAGAATAATTTTGAGCAGTTTGTTGGTAGAAGTTTAGACATACCAAGCCTGCCGATTTTCTCGCCTTGTCAAGGCGAGAAACACATTTATTTCAATTTAATACGCTTTTTATCAATGCCTTATGCTTAAGTTTACGCGAATGCCTTCGAAGGTGAAAAAGAGTGGGCTACGGACTTACAAAACAACTCGTTCAGTTCCGGAATATCACCTTGTGGATAAAGATGGGAAAACGGTGGTGAAGGGGAGCGCTGGCTCAAGCGCGATCTTCCGTAAAATTGAGGAGATGAAAGGAAGCTAAGAGCGAAGTCTCTAAGTTTTTAACAAAAAGTCGTAACTCTCGCTTGGCTGAGATTTACGGCTTTTTCTTTTAACTCTTCTGAGAAGAGATGAGCGGGACTTTAATGGAAAAGGTGGTCTTGATCCCCGGAGTGGAGTGGGCGGTAATGGTGCCGCCGTGGGCTTCGATCGCGCGCTTGACGATGGAGAGTCCGAGTCCAGTGCCTTTGATTTGAGTTTGAGAGTGATGTTTTTCAACACGGTAGAAGCGTTTGAAAATAAAGGGGACATCAGCACTGGGAATACCAATGCCATCATCGTGGATTTGGATCAGGAGGAAGTTTTCTTCCACTACTCTCCCGCGAATCTCGATATTAACAGAGTGAGAGGCATTTTGTTTGAGGGCGTTTTCTACCAGATTGAAAAGAATCTGAGTCCAGTAGAAGCGGTCTCCTTCAAAGGTGATCTCAGGGATATCAATCGTGACCTTGGCCTTATTAGTTTCAATGAGAAGCTCAAGACGTTCTACGACATCTCGGACACAGGGGGCGATGGCAAAGGGTTCGATGTTGAGAGGGATACCATCTTCAGATTCGAGCTTTGAAATGACGAGCATGTCTTCGACGATCCGATTAATCCGGTCGACATGGCGTGACATGGTATCAATCATTTTTCGGGACATGGTGGTGTCTTCGAGGATTTCATCATCGGCGAGATTTTCGAGGTATCCCGAGATGATGGAGAGTGGTGTTCGAAGTTCGTGCGAGGCATTCGCGACGAAGTCTTGGCGGACTTGTTCAGTATGGACTCCGGCTGTGATATCTCTCATCATGAGCTGAATTTCTTGACTGTTATCGCTGAGTGAAAGGGGGCTGAGATCGACTTCCCAGTGAGAATCTTTTCCCTTCGCATGTGTCGAAAAGGGAGAGTTGGGGGCTAATCTTAGAGTGGCTGACCTTGGTTTCCACTGTTTGAGAATTTCCTGAATTTCTTCGACGAGGGTGCTTTCGAGAAAGAGTGATTGGTAATTTCTCCCTAGAAGAGAGCGGTCCAAAAAAAGGTTTTGTGCTGCGTCATTGATTCGAAGGATTTCTCCCTGTTCAGAAATGGAAAAAAAAGGGTCAGGGAAGGCGTCGAGAAGTTGGGTGAAATCCTCGATGCTAGAAGTGTCAGGTGGTGGGGGCGGGGGATTTTCTTGAATTGGAGTGGCTGGCTGTGACAGGCGGTGCCTAAGCCGGAGCCAGTCCAAAAAGAGGAATAGGCTGAGGATGATCAGGGCTAGGATCAAAAAATCTCTCATTCAATTTCCCGAACTTGGTAGCCGATGCCTCGGACTGTTTCGATAAGGCAACTGGAGTTGCCTAGCTTTTGGCGGAGGCGTTTCATGTGGGTATCTAGCGTGCGGCTGTGAACGTCATCACTGTACCCCCAGATGGCTTTGAGTAAATCGTGACGGTTCTGGGGTTGGCCTGCGCGCTGGCAGAGGAAGAGGAGGAGCTTAAATTCGGTCGCGGTTAGATCGACAAGTTCGTCATTGAGATAAAAAGTGAGATTATTTTTATCAAAACGGAAGGGTCCGAAGGAAAAGAGAACTGAGCCAGGAGTCGGGGTGTTACGCTTCAAGATAGCCTGAACTCTGAGGAGAAGCTCTTTTGGACTGAAGGGTTTTGTGAGGTAGTCATCTGCCCCAGATTCGAGACCGCGGATCCGGTCGTCGATTTGGCCTTTGGCAGTGAGCATCATGACTGGGATGGCGTTACTGCGGGGGTCACGTTGCATTTCTTTCAGGACGCGGAACCCATCCATGGAGGGGAGCATCAAGTCTAATACGACGAGATCAGGCTGTTGGGTAATAATGGCTTGGAGTCCTTCGGCCCCATCGTGATACATTTCCACTTGGTAGCCCGACCGTTTCAGGTTGAAGGCGATGAGCTCTGCGATATCCACTTCGTCTTCGACGATTATGATCTGATGCGTTGGCATTTGTTGATCAAAGGAAATGACAGGTGTGGGTAAGATCGACGTAGTTTGCTATGTGACTTTTTTGTGACAATCACGGTCACACTCCAGTCTATTAAAGAGCCTTAGGTGAAAAGGTCTGTGACAATTTTGGCAGGTTCAACGCCGGTGAGCTTCTGGTCTAGCCCTTGGTAAGGGAAAGTCAGTTTATGATGATCGATCCCAAGCTGGTGAAGCATGGTGGCGTGGAGATCTCGGATATGAACGGGATTTGCAGTCGCATTATACGAGAATTCATCCGTTTCTCCGTAGACTTGCCCTCCTTTGATTCCGCCGCCGGCCATCCACATACTAAAGCAGCGAGGGTGGTGATCTCGGCCATAGTTTGTTTCCGTGAGTGATCCTTGAGAGTAGACCGTACGGCCGAATTCTCCGCCCCAGATGACGAGGGTGTCATCGAGCATGCCTCGCTGCTTGAGATCCTGAATGAGAGCCCAGCTGGGTTGATCAATATCTTTGCACTGAGGCTTGATATGGGATGGGAGGTTATTGTGCTGGTCCCAGCCACGGTGAAAAATTTGGACGAACTGCACCCCGCGCTCCATCATACGACGGGCGAGCATGCAGGAGCTCGCAAATGAACCTTTTGTGCGAGATTGGGGGCCATACATCTCATAGGTCTGGTCTGATTCTCCTGAAAGGTCTGAGAGTTCAGGGACGGAACTTTGCATCCGGAAAGCCATTTCATACTGCTGCATCCGGGTTTGGATCGTGGAATTTCCCACTAGTTCGTAAGAGCGCTGATTGAGCTGATTGAGACCATCTAGCATGGTGCGGCGGACCTTGCGGTCGATCCCAGGGGCGTCTTTTAGGTATAGGACGGGATCTCCTTTTGGGCGTAGCGCGACTCCGGCGAATTTTCCGGGAAGAAAGCCAGCTCCCCAGAGTCGGGAAGAGATGGCCTGGACGTTTCCGGGGCCGGTGTGTTGGGCGTGAAGCACTACGAAGGTCGGAAGATCTTGGTTGTCTGACCCCAGTCCGTAAGCGAGCCAGGATCCGATAGAGGGTTTCCCATTTTGTTGGCTGCCAGTGTAGCAGAGCTGGTTCGCGGGTTCGTGATTGATGGCCTCAGTGTGCATTGTTTTCACAATGGCAATGTCATCGACCATTTTAGCGGTATGAGGGAGGAGCTCGGACACCCAGGCTCCAGATTGACCGTATTGCTTGAACTTGAAAATTGAAGGAGCGAGAGGCATTTTTGCCTGACCTGAGGTCATACCAGTGAGGCGTTGACCTTGGTTCTTGAGATACTCGGTGAGATCTTCTCCGAAGCGTTTCTGAAGTGAGGGCTTATAGTCGAAGGTGTCCAGTTGGCTGGGCGCTCCGAGCATGGAGAGGTAGATGACACGCTTTGCCTTTGGGGCAATTTTTTTGATATCTGGCAGTGACCCTACGGAAGCGCCTGACGTGGAATGCGGGAGTAAGGAGGCTAAGGCGGCCATTCCAAGTCCAGTGCCATTTTTGCGGAAAAATTGGCGTCGGGAGACGGCTCCGTTGAAGTCTTGGAGATTGTTGAGAGAGCTGGTGAAGGTAGACATCAGTTCAGAGAATTAGGATAAGGAAAGGGCTACGGCTACTTAGTGAGAGTTTCGTCGAGGTTGAATACCTGAGAGGCAATCATGGTCCAGGGCGCAAGTTCGGTCGCTTTTGCAGAGGATGGAGATTCCCCGACGGAAATCAGTTCTTCGGCGAGTTTCGGGTTCGCTTGGTAGTGTTCGTTGAGCTTTTGAAAGGTGTCTCGGACGAGTGTGCGTTCATCCTTTTCAAAGATTCGCCCGATCAGGGAGAGTGAAATCTGGTCCAGACGGGTATCGAAATCTTGGCTGAGCAAGAGAGCCTTTTCGGCTAACTTCCGGCCAGCTTCGAGAAATTGAACATCATTTAGGGTGACGAAGGCTTGAAGGGGAGTATTCGTCAGGTCTCGGCGGACACAGAAGACTTCCCGGCTGGGAGCATTAAGAATCTCCATACTAGGGTGGGGAGCGGTGCGTTTCCAGAAGGTATAAAGTGATCTCCGGTAAAGGTCCTGACCCTTGCCCGCCTTGTAGTGTCTCGTATTTGATTGGTGCATGGCGACAGCCTCCCAGATTCCTTCTGGCTGATATGGTTTTACGGGAGGGCCTCCTAATTTTTTGACAAGAAGTCCACTCGAGGCGAGGGCCATGTCGCGGATCAGTTCGGCGTCCATACGGTGACGTGGAGAGCGAGCAAGATAGTGGTTTTCAGGATCTTTCTCTCGGCTGTCTGAGGTGACGGTTCCACTTTGTTGATAGGTCGCAGAATTTGCGATCAACTTGATGATGTGTTGAAGGTCCCAATCATTTTTGATGAGTTCGACAGCGAGGAAGTCGAGAAGTTCGGGGTGAGTCGGGCGTTCTCCCATGATGCCGAAATCTTCGGTCGTCTCAACGAGACCTCTCCCAAAGAAATAATACCAAATACGGTTCACGGTGACCCGGGCGGTAAGAGGATTTTCATCGGAGACGAGCCAGTGGGCTAGGTCGAGGCGGTTTTGCGCTTTCGTCTGATCCTTGGAGGTGCGGAAGAGCTCTGGGATATTCGCAAAGACTTTGTCCTTCTCGAGACTATAGTCTCCACGGTCGAGAACGTGGGCGAAGGCCTCTCCTTTTTTCTCTTCCATCACGAGGGTTATCGCGCCTCTCTTTTTGAGATTGTTCTGCTTTTCAATGAGTTGATCTCTTTTCTCCCTTAGACTCTTAGTAGTGGGATCTATCCGTTTAAAATAGTAGTCTTGAATAGAGGCAATCTGAGCCTTGGTGCGCTCCGTTTCTGGGATGGCAAGGAGGCCGCTGACATTGAGCTGCTTCGCAGATTCTTTGATCTCGGTAGGATTGAGTTTGCGTCGGTGGAATTGGAATCCATGGAAGAGCACTGTTTTAGCGATCTGAGTGCTGGGATGACGTCCACCGAGACGAGCGGGTACGTCAGTGACGATGGTGTCTAGTTTTGACTTGTGGCTGTAATTTAATCTCTGCTTTTTCCCATCGATATAGATTGTCAACGATTTCTCCGGTGGGGCCTGTCCATCGTAGCTGATCATGACG
The DNA here is from genome assembly GCA_937958875.1 of uncultured Verrucomicrobiales bacterium. Classification (GTDB taxonomy): domain Bacteria; phylum Verrucomicrobiota; class Verrucomicrobiia; order Verrucomicrobiales; family Akkermansiaceae; genus SW10. The sequence continues at coordinate 5,568 of CALGMJ010000003.1, forward strand.
TGCTGCCAGACATTTCGAGGAAGCTGTTTCTTCGTCATCGCTTTGATGGCTTTCTTAGGCCAAGTATCTACGATGTGCGCTCCGAGGCGGCCTTTGTCTAACCAGATGTCCCAGCCTCGATTGGAATTTTTTAGATTCATTCGCGAGAAGATCGGGCCGCTAGCACGATCTGTGCGGAGATATCCACCAAAGGTGACCTGCTCATGTGCTTCAAAGCTGGCAAGATCTCCGAGTGGAAGATCGATTTTTTGAAGGTTGGTGATGTTTCCGTATTTTTTACGGGGTTTTGTTTTTCCAGGGAAATTCCAGGTGAGATTTTTTCCCAGGTGGTCGCCAATGATTTTTCCATCTTCTACGATGAGCGGAAGGAAAAGCTCAGCCTCCATCGGGTCCTCGACGGGGGATGTGCCCTGGGATGTCATCCAAGAGTTTGCAAGCGATTCTCCATTTTTACGATGCTCCGAGATTTCTTTCTCCGTGTGGTTAATCTGGCTGAGAAGTGAATTCCACTCTGGTAGGTCCTCAGAAGCTGGAGAGAAGATGCTGGGAGGATGGGTTTCAGAATTTCGATCCATGGTGGGCATGGTGGTATTTCGAAAGTATGCCGTGAGTTGGTAGAAGTCTTTCTGGGAAATGGGATCGAACTTATGGTCATGGCAGGCGGCACAGCTGGTGGTGAGGCCTAGCCATACTGCCGAGACTGTTTCTACGCGGTCGGTGGCGTAGATGCTTTCGTATTCCTTGGCGATCGCACCTCCTTCACCGGTGGTGGGAAGGCAGCGATTAAAACCGGTCGCGACTTTCTGAGGAATGGTGGATCCGGGTAAAAGGTCGCCTGCGATTTGCTCGATGGTGAAATCCTTGAACGATTTGTTCTCACGAATTGCTTTAATGACCCAATCTCGGTATGGCCAAATGGAGCGATAGTTATCGATATGAATCCCATGGGTGTCTGCGTAACGAGCCGCATCTAGCCAGTGGCGGGCAAAGTTTTCGGCATAGCCATCGGTCTTAAGAAGGCGATCAATTTCTCCAGCGACGGCGGCTTTAGGATTAGTTTTATACGCAGTGATGAAGGTCTCGATTTCCTTCGGGGAAGGCGGAAGCCCGGTGATGTCAAAGTAGAGCCTACGTAGAAGTCGATGGGCCGGAGCCGGGGTCTGCGGGCTAAGATGATGGTCACGATGCTTTTCTGCGATAAAGGCGTCGACGGCATTATTTCCCCAAGTGCTTTCTGGAACAGCAGGCGCTTTAGGCGGGATGAAAGACCAATGTTCTTCGTAGGGGGCACCCTGATTGATCCATTTCTTGAGAAGAGCGACTTGCTCCGGCTTCAGTGGATCTCGGTGGGATTTTGGGGTAGGCATCACCATTTCTGGATCTTTAGAAATGATCCGCTTGATGACCTCGGATTCATCTGCGTTCCCTTTGATGATACTCGGTTTGCCATCTGGCCGGACTAGAAAGGCAAACTCCTCGCGATCCAGCCGGAGAGGGTTATTTTTTGGTTCTCTAGTCGAAGAATCGGGCCCGTGGCAGTGATAGCAGTTCTCAGAAAGAATAGGCTGAACGTGATCATTGAAATCCACGGTCTCTGGAAGCTGAGCAAAAAGAGGAGTCGCTAGAATAGGTAGGAAAATACGAAAAATCATCGAGCAGGGTAATGTGGTGATAGCTACGCCCCATGAGGGTCTCCAAATTTCATCGAAATTTAGAAATTCCTCAACCTGAAAAAAGACTTTCGTCAAAAGGAACGCAAGGTCAGGGGTGACAGAGCGTACGAATTGGGCGATAGTCTCTAAGAATTCGGAGGCGTTCTGCGTATGGATAGCCTCGATTCGAGATCACGGTATTCACTATGGCCAATCAGGACTTTGAGATTCACGTTAGCTTTAAGCACCGCATCCGCTTTACAAGAGGGGCATTTTCATCCGGAAATGAGCTCCTATCAGAGCTTCTGGAAACGCGTGGGCACAGCAAGGTCCTCGTTTTTGTCGAGAATGGTCTCAAGTCACATTTCCCAGAGCTAGAGGGGCAGATTCAGGATTATCTTTCTGAAGTTCCTGGGCTTCGTCTTACGGGAGTGGAATGGCTCAATGGAGCAGAGGAAGCGAAGAGGGATGATGCCGTCTATCTTCAAGCGATGTCCGCAATTGAGCGCCATCACATTGATCGGCATTCCTATATCATGGTCATCGGGGGAGGTGCGTTTTTAGATGTGATCGGCTATGCTGCGGCGACGGGGCATCGGGGGATTCGCCTAGTGCGTTTCCCGACCACGACCCTTTCTCAAGATGATAGCGGGGTGGGGGTGAAGAATGGAATTAATGCCTTTGGAAAGAAAAACTTCATCGGGGCTTTTGCTGTTCCTTATGCCGTGGTGAATGATTTTCAGTTTCTTCACACACAGCCCGAGCTGACTCGACGTGCAGGGCTGATCGAGGCCGTCAAGGTGGCCTTGGTCAAAGATCGTGAATTTTTCGAATGGATGGAGGCGGAGGTGGAAAACTTACGCGCTCTTGATGAGAAAACGCTTGAAGAAGCGGTTCAGCGCTCCGCCATTCATCACGCCCGGCACATTGCGCTTGGGGGAGACCCTTTTGAGTTAGGTAGTAGTCGGCCTCTTGATTACGGCCACTGGGCAGCGCATAAGCTGGAGCAGCTCACCGATTTTGCGCTTAGTCATGGCGAGGCCGTTGCGGTAGGGGTTGCTCTCGATAGTCTTTATTCATCGAAGGTGGGCTTGCTTCCTGTAGAAGATGCGGAGCGGGTCTTGAGGGTGATTGAGGGACTGGGTCTGCCTCTTTGGCATGAGGCCTTAGAGTTTCGTGATATGAAGCAGAAGCGTCGCGTTTTTAATGGGTTAGAAGAATTTCGCGAACATTTAGGAGGGGAACTCACCGTTCTTCTCCTAGACGAACTCGGGCACGGAAAAGATGTGCACGAAATTGAGGAAGAAATTTGGGAGTCCTGTGCCGAGGAGTTAAAAGTGCGCGCACTCGCTACGACGACGGTCTAAAAAGAACGATTTCATCCCACTTTCGTGTTTCCTTTCCAAGTCCAGTGGGGCAGGGCAGACTCGCACCGCAATGGCGATCGAGACGGTGGAACTGGTGATGAGCCCGCAGGAAGCGGCAAATGAAAGTGTGTGGCCTCGTCTTCTCGCGAAGAAGCTCAGAGCTCTGGAGAAGGATATCCGTGACGTTCGTTTACTGAAGCGTTCTCTCGATGCGCGTAAACGTCCAGTTCGTTATCGGCTTCGTTTTGAAGTAGGAGTGGGGGAGTTTTTGCCGGAAGAAAAAGCGCCACATTGGTATCAACCGCCAGTTTCGGAAGATGCTGAACGGATCGTGATCGTGGGGAGTGGGCCTGCGGGGATGTTTGCCGCTTTGCGTTGTCTTGAACTTGGGAAAAAGCCCATCGTCCTTGAGCGCGGGAAGGATGCCTCAGCGCGTCGCTTTGATCTTGCTCCGATACTGCGGAAAGGCACTGTCATCGAGGAATCTAATTATTGTTTTGGAGAAGGGGGAGCAGGCACCTTTTCGGATGGGAAATTATACACTCGGGCTACGAAGCGGGGTCCAGTACGAGATGTCTACGAGATTCTCGTTGCTCATGGAGCTCCGGAAAATATTTTGGTGGAGGCTCACCCACACATTGGCTCGAACCTCCTTCCAAAGGTGGTCATGGCCATGAGGGAATCGATTTTAAAAGCGGGAGGGGAAGTTCACTTCGGCGCGAAGGTTGTCGATTTTCTCCTTGAGGGAAATGAGATGAAAGGAGTCGTTCTCGCGGATGATCGAGAGGTCACCGGGAAGGCTGTCATTTTAGCGACGGGACATTCTGCCCGAGATATCTACGAACTGCTTGATCAGAAAAAAGTCCTCCTCGAAGCGAAGCCGTTCGCGGTTGGGGTGCGCATTGAGCATCCTCAGCGTTTGATCGACGGTCTTCAATATCACTTAAAAGAAGGCGAGTCTCGTGGGCCTTTACCGGCCTCTCGCTATCGTCTTGCGACTCAGATTAAAGGGCGCAGTGTGCATTCATTTTGTATGTGTCCGGGAGGATTTGTCGTTCCGGCAGCGACGGAGAATGACGAAGTCGTGGTCAATGGAATGAGTCTTTCGCGGCGTGATTCGCCTTTTGCAAATAGCGGAATGGTCGTGGGAGTGGAGCCACAGGATGTAGGTGCCGATCAGCCAGGGAATGTGCTCGCTGGTATTCGCTTTCAGAAAGATCTTGAGAAACGGGCAAAGGTAGCCGGTGGAGGTGGACAGGTTGCGCCTGCTCAGAGGGTGACTGATTTTCTCGCAGGGAGAGTGTCAAAGGAGCTTCCGGAAACGAGTTACTTTCCGGGATTGAATTCCGTGAAGCTGGATGAAGTGATGCCAGTTGAAATTGCCGAAAGACTCGCAGGAGGATTGAAGAAGTTTGGGCGGATCATGCGGGGATATACCGGGAAGGATGCTCTTCTGATTGGATTTGAAACTCGCACCAGCTCACCAGTTCGTATTCCTCGTGGAGAGGATCTACAGCACCCTGAGATCCAGAATTTTTATCCCTGTGGAGAAGGGGCAGGTTATGCAGGAGGCATTGTCTCTGCGGCTCTCGATGGCGTGCGCTGTGCGGAGGCTGCGATAGCGTAGTTCCTCTCAGCGCTTAAGGCTTCACGAAAGTAAGGCATCTAGAATGCCAATGCTCTCGCAGTATCGACAAACCAAATTCCGATGGGCTCTTCATCGACGTAAGACCTTTAAAGCTACCTCCGCTTTTTCCGAAGATAAGGGGGGACATCAAGATCCTCGCCATCCATGACATTTGGATTTGTGCCTTCGAAGCGGCCTTTGGGTCCTCCATCGAGTTCCATTTCAACTTGATCAGTGTTTTTGGATTTTTCGTCGGTAGAATCTTCTGAAGTATCCTCCTCTTCGAGGTCTTCTTCTTCAGCTTCCTCTTCGGCCTCCACGATGAGCTCGGGCTCTTCTTCTAACTCTTCATCCTCTGGCTCATCATCATCTTCTTCGGGTTCTTCTTCGATGAGTTCGCCTTCGAGTCCTTGAAGCTTTTCGTCTTCAACTTCTTCCTCGATTTCTTCTTCCACTACTTCGGGCTCTGGCTCTGGAGTTTCCTCAAGCTCGACTTCTGGAGCGTCGACACTGGCGGGGACCGTTGTTGTCACTGGATCGGCTTTTAGGCGGTCTTCAGGCAGGGCTGAAATGATCGTTACGCTGAGCGCCTCTTTCATGCTGGCATCAGTTGCCGCGCCGAAGAGGAGGTGAGCCTCGTCGGGGATGAATTTCGTTAGTCCCTGCATGAGCAGCTCGACTTCATAAAGTGTCATATCCTCGCCGCCGTAGACGTGAACTAACACAGTCGTCGCATCTTTAAGGAGTGATCCACGATCTAGTAAAGGACTGGCCAAGGCGGCTTTGAGTGCACTCTGAGCACGATTATCTCCACGGGCCATTCCTGTCCCGAAGAGGCAGCGGGAGCGAGTGGTATCAAGCGCGGTCATGAGCTCGTCTAGTCCCACATTGATAAGACCTGGGCGAAGAACGAGGCGAGAAACAGAGGTGATACTGTCAGAGATCATCCGATCCGCTGCAGAGAAAGCTTCGTGAACCCCTTGTTTTGGCAGGACTAACTCACCCATGCGGCCGTTATCGAAAGTGACGAGAGCATTGGTCAGCACTGCGAGTTGATTCAGTGATTCCTCTGCTTGCACGCGGCGGCGTTTTCCTTCGAAGGCGAACGGCATGGTGGCGAAGACCACGACAAAGGCGCCCGCTTCTCTAGCGAGCCGAGTGACGATAGGGGCCGCTCCCGAGCCTGTTCCACCACCAAGGCCGACACAGAGGAAGACGATCTTGCGGTCACGCAGGGCATCGCGCACGGCTTCTTCTGATTCGAGCACCGCTTGTTCGCCCATTTCAGGATCACCACCAGCTCCGAGACCTTTGGTGAGGTTTTTTCCGAGTTGGATTTTTTCCTTCGCGACTGAGCGATGGAGAGTGCGTTCATCGGTATTGAGAGCGAGCAGCTCTGCGCCGTCAATGCCATCGAGGGCAATCCGATCTAGCATGTTCGCACCCGCGCCACCGAGGCCAATAATCTTTACGGAGGACTCAGGGATAGTCTGTTGGCGATTACGTTCGAACTCGATCATGTTAGCAAAAAATTGTTAAGAAATCTTTAGCAATTCCCGATACCGCGAGCGAGCGAAAAAGCGAGTCTACTCACTTTCCCCATCCTCAGGGCCCCTAGACAAGGGAGCAATCCAGACTAAGACCTTGGTAAAGTGAAAGCGATTACTTGAGAGATCGTTTTAAAAACCACTGATTACCCTGATTTCACTGATGCCTATATTGTGGAACCTAAGAAGATCAGTAAAATCAGGGTAATCAGTGGCCTCCTTCCGCTAATACCTCAGGTTTCGCCCTGCCTGTGATCTGAATTTCTCCCTTGTGTAGGGATCCTATCCCCATTCTGCGCATTATGAGCTTCACCGCGAGGGCGTGATTGTTAGGGTCATTCCAGTCCTCAAAATGCCACATCGTTCTCTTTTTCTCCTTCGTGATCAGCTTCTCGCGACCGTTCTCGGTTCTTCAGAAGCAGTGGATTTACTCCTAGTCGCCTTACTTGGGCGCGGCCACGCTTTGGTGACCGGACCTCCGGGAGTGGGGAAGACGACACTAGCTCATACTCTGGCTCAGTCTCTGAGTGGGCAATTTCGCCGTGTGCAGTTTACTCCAGACCTTCTTCCGTCCGATATTCTCGGCTACAATTTATATCGTCAACAAAACGGTGAGTTCGAATTTATCCCAGGTCCGGTTTTTGCAAATTTTCTCCTCGCTGATGAAATCAACCGAGCCTCGCCAAGAACACAGTCTTCTCTTCTGGAGGCGATGAATGAGCGTCAGGTGACGATCGATGGGGAAACTCGTGTTCTTCCCGACCCCTTCCTCGTGGTGGCGACTCAGAATGACACCTCTTCCACCGGAACGTTCCCGCTCCCGGAGCCTCAGCTGGATCGCTTTTTACTCTCCATTCCGATGGGGCTTCCAGATGATGATGTTCAACTAGCCATTCTGCGCTATCACATCGAGCAAAAGCCGACCGTTCATATCGAGTCCGCTCTCTCGCTGGATGATCTCAAGGTGCTTCAAGCCCAGGCTGCCGTTCTTCCGGTTTCTGACACACTTCAGCGATATCTCTTAGCTCTGTGTCAGAGTGTTCGAACGACCTTAGGACATGATCACGCGGTTTCTACTCGGGCGACGTTAGCCCTTCAACGTGCGGCTCAGGCCACCGCTCTTCTTGATGGGAAAGAGTCGGTTTATCCTGATCATGTGCAGCAGATTTTCCCGCATGTCTTGAGGCATCGTCTTCTTTCTGAGGAGATGCCGGATGTTGATCATCTTTTGCAATCTGCCCTGACTCAAACTCCCGTCCCTTAAATTATTATGGAAATGCTTGGTGCTCCAGAAATGCTCGTGATTGTTCTGTTCCTCTTAGCTTGGTTCTTTGGATTCGCTTTCTAGGCGAGTCACTCTAGACTTCCGCCGTGTTCGAAGTCCGCGAAAAACCTGACATGGTCGAACGAGCAATGCTCGTCGGCTTTTGCTTTGATAAACGTGAAGAGCCTGAGACTCAGAAACTCTTGTTAGAGCTTGAAGAGCTGGTCGATACTCTCGGCATCGGGGTCGTGGGAATGGAGCTCGTTCGGGTGCGGGATAAGAATAAAGGCTATATCTGTGGCACCGGAAAGGTCGATGAGCTAGTCGAACTCGCGAAACAGCGGGAGTGCGACTGCATCGTCATCGATAATGAACTCTCTCCCATGCAGCAGCGAAATTGGGAGGGGATCGCCGATATGACTGTCATTGATCGGGAGGAGGTCATTCTCGATATCTTCGCCCAACGGGCTCGGACCCGTGAGGCTCGGCTTCAAGTGGATCTCGCCCGCATGCAGTATGCCCTTCCTCGGATGGCTCGGATGTGGGGGCACCTTGATCGTGAAGGTGGTGGTGGCACTGGCGGCGGTGGCGGAGGCGCGGCTCGAGGAATGGGAGAGCAGCAGATCGAGATCGATCGACGGCTGGCACGGAAACGGATCAGCAAATTAAAATCTGATTTAGAAGACGTTCGTAAACAACGTGCGACTCAGCGGAAAGATCGACAGCGTAGCGATACTGCGACCGCAGCGGTGGTGGGTTATACTAATGCTGGGAAATCTACTTTACTGAATCGTCTCGCTGACTCTGATATTATGGAGGCGGATATGCTCTTTGCGACCCTCGACCCGACTACCCGCCGCATTGAACTCGAGGACGGGCAAGCTCTTCTCATCAGTGATACGGTAGGTTTCGTACGGAATCTCCCGCATCGGCTCGTCGAGTCCTTCAAGGCGACGCTGGAGGAGGCTCTGCTGGCAGATTTTCTCGTCCATGTTTTGGACTCAAGTTCAGAAGAAATCTTTGATCACTTTGAGACAACGAAGCGGGTTCTGGGGGAACTCAATGCCGATGATAAGCCGACCATCATCGTGCTTAATAAAATCGATAAAGTAGAAGACCCAGCGATTTTAACGGGCTTGCGCAATCATTTCGAAGGGGCGCTGGAAGTATCAGCGCTGAAAGATCTCGGTATCCCAGAGCTACGGGCTAAATTCACCGAACTTCTCGCGGGCCGCGTTTGCCGTCTGAGCTATCGGGTGCCACAAGCACGAGGCGATATTTCAGGACTTATCCATAGCCAGGGAAAAGTGCTTTCTACTGATTATGAAGGGAATGATATTCTTTACTCGGCTGTCATTCCGAACGAACTCCAGGGACGTTTAAAAGAATTTGAGATGTCATCAGAAGATTCTGTGGAATAGAGTCGGAGTTTAGACTCTCTTACCATCCTGATGAAATATCTCCTTCTTTTGGCTCTTGTCTGGCCCGTCTCACTCTGGGCTCAGTTAAAAAAAATTACCTTCCCTGCGGCCGATGGGCTTGAGGTGACGGCGGATTTTTATGAAGCGGCAGAATCTCGGCAAACGCCCATGATTGTTCTCTTTCATCAGGCTGGATCGAGTCGGGGAGAGTATCGTGATATCGCTCCTCGCTTAGTTCGCTTAGGATTCAACTGTCTCGCTGTCGATCAGCGTTCAGGGAATTCGCGTAATGGCGTGAGTAATGAAACTGCCGCTCGGGCGGCGGCAGAAGGAAAAGGAACTGCTTTCTTAGATGCGATCCCTGACCTCGAAGCGGCTGTAGCGAAGGCAAAGGCGGATTATTCTTCAGGACCACTGGTGATCTGGGGCAGTTCTTACAGCTCCACTCTTGTCCTGAAGCTGATGGGGGAGCAGTTAGAATTGGCAGATGGGGTGCTGTCGTTTTCCCCAGGCGAATATCTGGGTGAGGGGAATGTCGTACGTACGGCTGCAGCTAAGGTGAAAGCTCCTACCTTTGTGACTGCTGCGAGTAATGAGGAGAATGCTTCGCGTCCAATTTTTGAGGCGATACCGGCTGAGGATAAAGTCTACTTCCTCCCGTCTTCCGGTGGTCAACATGGCTCATCGACTTTGAATGATGGCGTGGCGAATCAGGCTCTCTATTGGGATGCGGTGACAGCCTTTCTTGCTCGCTTTCAGCTTGGGCAGAAGCCAGCCATCGAGGTTACCACAAAGCAAATGGATGGAGGTCAGCTTTCTCTTAGTTTCGAGGGTACCGCAGAAAAGCGTTACCGCATTTCTGCCTCTAAAGATCTGACCCGCTGGCTCGCACTCGCCTCGGTAACGAGCGAATCAGATGCTATGACATTGCTGGATGAGGCGCAGGTTAAACGAAGTAAGCTTTTCTACAGAGCGGAGCCAGTTGTTGAGCTCGCTCAGCCTGAAATCACTCAGGTAAGCGCATCTGGAAGTGCGGGATCTTACCGATTCAATGTCACTATTCGGAGCCCAGAAACGGGCTGGGAACGTTATGCTGACTGGTGGGAGGTGCTCGATGAGAAGGGAGATCTACTCTATCGACGAGTGCTTCAGCATCCTCACGTTACGGAGCAGCCTTTTACCCGTTCTGGAGGGGAAGTGGCTATTACGGCTGATCAGGTAGTCTGGGTCCGAGCCCACATGAATGATGGAGGATACGGGAAAGCTGTTTTTAAAGGCTCCGTAAGTGCTGGCTTCCAGGCGGCTGAGCTAAGCCCAGTCTTTGGAAGCGAAGCGGTGGTGAGTGATCCTCTGCCAAACGTACGATAGATTTCGTTTTTTAAGAATTAGCAAAGGTTTCCACCCAGAGCTTTTCGACTTTATCACGAGCCCAGTTCGTGCGGCGGAGAAATTTGAGCGTTGATCCTACCGAGGGATCATTCGCGAAGCAGCGGATTTTAATCCGGTCCGCCAGTTCCTCCCAGCCATAGTGCTCCACCAGATCGGTGATGATTTTATCTAATCTGATACCGTGGAGCGGGTCGTTACTCATGGCGGGAGGCTAGCGCACTATGCTCTCATGGCGACCATTGATTCCAGCTCTGCTTGACGCGGCGTCTTTCTTTACGATGTTGCCTTTGTCGGATTTGCTTCGGAGTGAGTTCCTCTTCCTCACTTCGTTTCGAGTGTCCCGCCATGATGCAGCCGAGGGGTTGAATCTCGGCCACAATTTCAGCGAGTTCGAAATCGACAATCTGCTTTTTAATCTCAGTGGGATTTTTATAAGCGATGGGAGTTTCACTCAGATCCGCATTTCCGGAAAACCAGCGGACATCAATGTTTCGGGTATGATGTTCGATGGCGGCCTTCCGTTGATCCATGCTGGGATATTGCTTCTTCAGCGCGGTGCGTGAGAGATTTCTCCCGGCTCCATGAGGGGCAAAGGACAGGAAATCTGAATTATCCTTACCCAGGACGATGAGGATAGGCTCCGCCATATTGAGTGGAATAAGACCCAGAAGTGGTTTGCCTTCGGTGTCTTTCCAAGCCGGAGTGGCCCCTTTACCGTGGTAGTATAGATCACCGCGTTTCCAGACGAAGTTGTGCTCATTACCGAAGGATTCGATCGCTTCAGTGCCGATGCGTTCTAGGAAACGTGAGTGAATGCATTCATGATTCGCCCGAGTCCAGCGCGCGATATATTGAAGAGCTTCCCAGTAGTCTTTCCCCGTCTCATTGGTGGCGTCGAGCCAAGCGGCTGCGGCTGGAATATGATTACCGACTTTTTCCGTATGCTTAAGAGCTGCAGTCTGCCCGCGTTTATAGAGATGAGCACCGAGAGAGCGTGATCCATGATGTGTGACTAGAGCCCGCACCTTACCTCGGAAATTTTTAAAAATCGCATAGCCTGCTTTCTCGAAGCTGGCGGCCATGTCGTCATCGACTTCTAGTTCACCGATGAATGCGAAGTGATTGCCATCTCCTTGATCGGCAAGGTGGATCTCTGCTCGGTCTCGCAATCCTTTAAGGAATCGATTTTCCCAAACATCTTCATCGAGAACCGGGTGATGGACGAGATCATCATAATGCCGGCCGCCGGGGCCAAAGCGCGTTGCCCTCGTGAGCGCGTCTAGTTCCTTATCGATGGCTGATTGCGGGAGGTAGAAGCTCGCAAACATGGAGCAGCAGATATCGCTCGAATGCGCGGAGGGAATAATGGCATTTTCCACCGCAATCGCTCCACCGACCGGAATCACCGCCGGAGTAAGACTCGCAGGGCAAGCATCAGGCATGACGGTGCCACTCTGGATGACGGGAGTTTTGAGTAGTCCCTCCATCTGTTTGCGGACTTTAGTTAGATTTTCTTTTTCTAGCTTTGTTTCTGCGCGAATGGCCTCCGCGCAGGGAAGTGGCTTTTCGCGCATGGCGAACCTCGGGGGTGGATCTCCAAACTCACGTTTAAGAAGTTTGAGTAAGTACTTATTTCCGGTCACTCCGCGGGCTTCTAATTCTGCGGCAGCCCGGAGCATATCCTGCAGATGAGGGCCTGGTTCGTAGCCGGCTTTGATCAAATGTTTTTCGTTCATATCATGATGGGGCCGCAGCGGCGCTGCGGCCCCCGTGTTATTTATTAACCAAGTTTCCGAGGGAGAAAGATCCTCCAGTCCTTGATTCGATGGGTGTTTCTAATGAACCAGCTCAGTGGCCTTTCGGGCGGCTGCACTGGTTTTTTCAGTAAGACCAGTCCCGCTTCCTGCGGTGTCCGGTCTGCTTTACGGGTGTTAATTTTTCGATCCGAGAGGACACAGTTTTCCCAAGAGGTCTCTCCTCCTCGTGAGCTGGGAATCACGTGGTCGATGTTTGCTTCTGCTAAGGTGAGCTTCCTGCCTGAGTATTGGCAGCGCCCTTCGTCTCTTTCCCAAAGCCCAAGAAGGCCAAAGCGTAACCTTTTCCGAGGCACTTGATCGAAATTAGCTAAAACGACGACAGTAGGAATGCGTATTCTCCCTTGCACCGTTCCTACGGACTGGTCACTGGAGCGGACGGGGAGCTTCTGCCAATCGTCCCAGCTGAGAGGGAGCATCCAGTCTTCACGATGAATATCGAGTCCAAGAACAGAACCATTCGCCATTGCACCAAAGATTTCTACAGGTGTGGTGGAGTGAATCGCTTGCCAGTTTTTATTGAGAATGAGGACTGTATTTTGATGGAGTGCTTGCATCGGACATAAAAGAGAGCTGAAGAGTTAAAAAGAAGCATGGGGGACCAGTGGGATTTGAACCCACCCCGCGGCAGTCACAGTGCCGAATGCGAACCACTACACCATGGTCCCCGTAGAGAAGAGAGTGCCCAGAGAGAGATTCGAACTCTCATTGCCGGTGCCAAAAACCGGAGTCCTAACCAAATTGGACGATCTGGGTGAAAATGATAGTTCCAGAGAGTGAGGCAATAAGTCACCTGTGATTAAAAAGGTGATTTTTAATCATGATCAATTTCTGGAGCTGAAAGTGTTTGTTAGAAGGTCATGTTCGTTCGAGATGATGTTGAATTTGAAAAAGAAGTGCGGCAGGGAGAGACACAAAAAAGCCCTGATCCGAGAGCGGAGCAGGGCAATATCAGTAGGAATTCCTAGGAATGAATATGCTTACCCTCGTTCTCGATGTGACTGGAATGAAATTCGTATCTCAAAACCACACTCAGTCATACTCAGAGCTGTTGTCTGAATTGAATGTGAGAATTGATATTGAATTTTAGTCATCGGGTGAGTGGTTAGCGGCGAGAAAGATGAATGGTTTTCGAATTTAGTCAACCAAATTGATACTATAATTTACGAATCAATAAATCTTGATGCGTCAGGAGAAAGGTCTGTCGAGATGATCGATTTTTTACGAGTGTGGTTCGATTTCTGCTTCTGCTTTTTTTGGGACTGAGAGGGTAATTTTAGAGTCGAAGAGTGTTTTTTTGTGAATAATGCTTTATTTTTTAAAATATTTCACTAAAGTTTACAAATCACGCCACAGCACTTGAAAAATGAATAAAAATTCTTCCTCTAAGCGCAAACAGATACCGACTCCACCTCCGATCGAGACCATTCCACTCCCTGGAGCGAAAGAAGCGGAGAAGCCGATCGCAGTGATTCAGACCGCGCAGTCACCCCAGGTGAGGAAATTCGCGGCGACAACGATTTCCCCAGCTGAGATGAATCGGCGTATGGCTGGATACCCCAGCCGGATGAGTCGTAAGACTTCTTTTTTGATGAAGGTAACTATAGCGGTGTTACTTTGCACAATTGGAGCCATGTCTCTTTATATTTTCAGTATCGTGAAGTGAAAATTCGCTGAAACTTCACTTTCGCTTCATCAGAAGCACAAAATGTCACCCTAGGGTCTGTCTTCGTCATGAAGACGATACCAACACCCCAATTCGACATTCTTATACCAGATCACGCCGGCATGTGTTTCGGCGTTAAAAAGGCCATTACAGCCGCTGAAAAATTACTATCACGTGAGCCGGCCACTATTTTAGGTCAACTTGCACATAACCCGACGGTGCAATCTCGCCTTGCGAGAAAAGGAGCGAAGATAGGCTCCCTTGAGAATCTACAGGCAGCTACGAAACAAGTTGTCATCACGGCACATGGAGCATCTGATCGTGATCGTGAAAATTGGAAAGCCTCAGGCTATCAAGTTCTCGATACGACATGTCCACTCGTTCATCTAGCGCACCGAAAATTGGCAGAGCTTGTGAGCCAGGGCTATCATCCGGTGATCATCGGAAAGAGCGGGCATGTCGAGGTGCGGGGGCTGATGGGGGACTTTCCAGGCGCTTCCGTTATTTTAAATCCGAAAGAAATTAGTAAGCTCCCGGTAAAAGAAAAATTTGGAGTCATTTCTCAGACAACGCAACCGATCGACTACGTTCGCAGTCTGGTCAGCGAAATTCAACGTCAGCGTAGTGGGGTGGAAGTCGTATTTCAGGATACCGTTTGTCAGCCCACGAAGGATCGCCAAAAGGCCTTGGTCGAGCTATCGAAAGCAGCAGACCTAATCTTAGCCATCGGTGGTAAGAATTCGAATAATACAGCTCAGCTTGCTCGCACTGCTCGAGGCCTAGGCTGTCCCGCATATCATATTGAGAGTGCTGGCGAGATTCAGCCTGAGTGGCTCCATGGTGTTCAAAAATTAGGAATTACGGCAGGAACTTCCACGCTGGATGAAAGTATGAATCAGGTCATTGATAGCCTGCTCGAAGGAGCTTTTTCATCTTGTGCCGAGGAAGAGTCGCTCGTAAGTCACGGATGAACGATCGCTGTCTCCATGGATGATGAACCTGCGCACATTCTTTTTATCTGCTCCATGAACCAGTGGCGTAGTCCCACCGCGGAAGAGCTCTATCGAAAAGAGGTGGGGCTCCGGTGTCGTTCTGCGGGGACGAGCTCAAGAGCACGTCGAAAAGTTTCGGTAAAGGATATCCGCTGGGCTGATCTCATCGTGGTTATGGAGGCTAAACACCTCGAACGCTTGCGTTCAGAATTTCGAGACGAACTCCGATCGGTTGAGATAGAAGTGCTCGAGGTGGAGGACCGCTATCAATACATGGATCCTCGTTTGATCGAAGAGTTGAAGGCCGTGTTGGATCCCCTATTATTGGAGTGAGATGAGGTTTGGGGCTCGTGTGAATCAGTCGCGGGGACCTAATTCGGTGTCATTTGTATGGGCCATAAATCTCGTCGATCTTCGCTTCGTTAAACCCTTGGTCACGTAGAAGCTCTCGTTGCTTCTTAACATACTCAGGCCAGTCGCGATCCTTAATCATTTTGTGCGATCCACCTACGGTGATAATTTCACGCAGTGGCTCTCGAAATCTACACCGAAAATGATCTCCGCCTGGCTCGGACTCGCGATCGAAGAGAATGGTAGTCTTTGAATGAGAATTTTGAGTAAGTCCCTGCACGTAGACTCGAGTGCAGCGTGTTTCGTCTACATCCGATCCTTGAGCTATGGCATTAAGTAGATGAGATCCGTCATCATCTATACCGACTATATAGGGAATCCAATAGTCAGATTCTTCATCAATCTCACCTAGTTTCAGGAGTGCATCGCCCCAACCCTTTTCGCTCTCAGGGAATCGACCGTCATTTTCTGAAGCATAGAATGAGAAAAGGAGAATTGCCTGCTTTATGCAGTGTTGATGTGCAGGGGGGAATGCCCATTGATAGGTTAGGGCTGCAATACTCGCGAGGATCACTAAGATGCCGATGCCGAGGTAGCGCTTTCGAGGCATCTTCATTCTTCCTAGTTTCATTGTCATTACTCGTCACTTGCACACTTGAAGTGAGTTAAAATAAAGGAATACAAGGAGGTTATCAAATAGGTTTATTGGCTTGTCGAATAGAAGGGCTGATCCTTTTCTTCGAGCAGCCCCTTTACTTCTCCTAGAAGAAAAATGGAGCCAGTAATCAGGCGAGGGGCGTCAACAGAGGTGAGTGCCTCGGAAACGGTTTCGGACAAGGTGTAGGTGATTCCTTCTATTAATTTAGGAAAATCCGAAAGGGGAAGTGAGCGAGGCGAGCTGATGGGGACGAAGTGAAAGTGATTAGCAATCTCACTGATGATTTTAAGCACCTCAGCGGTTTCTTTGTCTGCGACGGCCCCGAAGATGATGGGCACCTTTCGATTTCCATACTGTTCCTGCCATGTCTTTACCAGAACGTGCGCAGCGTGCGGATTGTGCGCCGCATCGAGGACGGTGCCATCGGTAAGAGTTTCAAAACGTCCCGGCCAGCGTAGAGTGGAAAGAGCATATTGAACGACATCGAAACTGAGCTGGAATCCTGCCGCGCTCATGGCTTCGCAGGCTAGGGCTGCATTTTCTCGTTGGTGTGCTCCGGGCAGTTTCATGGAGTAGCCGAGAAGGGGCTGCTCTACAAAGGTGAGGGGGGCTTGAGTTTCATTCGCAGCCCGCTCGATGGCTAGCTGAGCCTCTGGTTCTTGTGCTGAGGAAATGAGAGGCTTTCCTCTAAGGGCGATGCCAGCTTTCTCGGTAGCGATCTCGGTAAGGGTGTCTCCGAGCCATTTCGTGTGGTCCAGCCCGATAGGAGTCAGCACTGCGACATCGGCAGGGACTGCGGTAGTGGCATCGAGACGACCACCCATACCGGTTTCAAGTACGATGACACTGCAATCGAGATCTCGGAAATGACGCATCGCGAGGGCCAGAGTGAGTTCGAAAAACGTGGGATGGTGTTCCCAGTCCGACACCATTTCCCGGAGTTCAGTGAGCAAAGTCGCAGTTTTTTCCTCCGTGATTTCTAGCCCATTCACTCGGACGCGTTCCCGGTAGTGGACTAGGTGAGGGGAAGTGAAGAGTCCGGGGCGCTCACCCAGAGAACGAGCGAGGGCATCGATCATGGCACAGGTCGAGCCCTTACCATTCGTTCCCGCAACGTGGATGACCTTGGTAGTGTGCGCTGGAAAGGCGAGAAAATCGCGTAGAAGTTTACGTGGGGCATCAAGCCCGAGCTTGATGCCAAACATTTGGGTCGAGTAAAGCCACTCGATCGCTTCCTGATAGCGCACTGTTTGTTGAAGGCTTTATGCGTTTGCCTGCCACGGGCCGGTGATGGCTAGGGTCAGGCCATTGGATTGCATATTTACGAAGAGGATTTTTCCATCGGGGGAGAAGCATGATCCCGCAAATTCTGATTTGTTACTCGCGTTCCGCCCAATGGTATAAATTTTTCCTTCTGGAGTTACGCCACGGATGTGTGGAGTTTTGTCATAGTGCTGAGAAATGAGATCTTCGCAGAGGATTAGATCTCCCCAAGGTGCGGCGCAGAGGTTATCGCAGTTTGTGAGAAGGTCACTGGAGGCAGGCTGTAGGAAGAGTTCGAGAGTGTCCTTCTTTTCTTTGGAGCGGGAAGGGGTCAGTTTGAATACTTGTCCCTGATTTTCAGGACCACCATCGGTGCAGCAGATGAAAAGAGAGCCATCGGTATATTGAATTCCCTCGCCGCGGGCGAAGCGCGCAGCTCCGGCGCGGTGACCCCGATGGCGAAGATCGTTATCACGGGATGCCACTCGCTTCATATCGATCCATTCAACTTCGAGGACTTCGCCCTCTTTGAGCTCATCTTTGGTATCGCTGTAATTTCGCGTATCCATGCCCTTTTTCTTCGTGACCTGAAGAGCTTGCAGTTTCCCGTTATGGAAATCCTGCGGCTTATCCGGGATAAAACGATAGAGAAGTCCATCACCGATATCCTCGGTAAGGTAGAGGATGCCTGTTTCAGGATCGAGGGCAACGGCTTCGTGGCGGAAACGACCTAATTTTTTAAGTGGAACAGCCTTTTGGAGCTTTCCATCGTCTGTGGCTTTCACTTCAAAGCAGTAGCCATGGTCTTGGCCGCGCTTGCTGGTGAGATCTGCAGGCTCTTCACAGGTGATCCAGGAGCCCCATGGCATCGCTCCCCCAGCGCAGTTGCGGTCGGTTCCGGTCAGGGAGAGGAATTCGCGTAGAACTTCGCCTCTTACTGGATCATAGACCACATTTGTGGTGCCTCCGACGTGAGGTTTTTCACTACCTTTACCTGGGTCGTAGGAGTCTTTTTTATTGAGGTTTTTAGGGAATTTGGGCTCTGCGAAAGGGCTTCTGTTTTGGGCATTCAGTCCCAATTCATGGTTCCGAACCAGGATGAGAGTTCCTTCGCGTCCTTCGAAGCAGGCCATGCCATCAGGAGCTCCGGGAACTTTCAGGCCATCGCTCATGGTGTTACCTGCTTTAGAGATAACTTGGTATTTAAAGCCTTTGGGAAGATCGAGAAGGCTTTCTGGATCTGGAATGAGGGGGCCGTATGGTTCAATGACGCGGCTGGTTTCAGCAGCATTTAGGTATTTCTGAAGTCCAAGAAATCCAAAAGCAGCAGCCGTTCCGGTGGAAAAAAATGTCCGTCGTTCCATATAGAAGGGACTTTGCGTCGGATTGAGAGGAATTCAAGAGGCCATTTTATCTTATCCTCGCAGGGCGGTCAGGACGATGACTTGGGAGACGGCTCCGTCTTTTTTCAAAATGCGGGCGCATTCTTCAGCGGTTGATCCAGTGGTGAAAACGTCGTCGATCAAAAAGACGGTTTTTCCTTTTAACTCATCGTTGAATTTTGGTCTTAGGGTAAAAGCTCCTCTCAGGTTTTTGAGGCGTATTTTGCGCGGTAATCTCGTCTGGGTCGTGGTATGACGGGTTCGTTTAAGAGCGTCCATCATTGGGAGATTTGAAATTTTGGACAGTTGACGGGCGAGTTCCAGCGCTTGATTGGCAGTGCGGACTTGGCGTCGCCACCAGAAGAGGGGAACGGGGATGAGAATGGCGTCCGTAATTTTTCCAAGACGCTGATCGTTTTCAAAAATCTCTCGGATTAATTCGGCAAGTTCTGAGGCGAGATAGAAGCGGCGTAAATACTTAAAGCGATGGATGAGAAAGCGTCCATCTTCGCTAGAAGAGAGCGAGGCGCGGGCGAATTCGAAAGTGAAGTCTATCTCTCGGCAGTTCGGGCACTGGAAGGTTTCTGAAATCGCTCCTTCAAAGGGCTCACCACAACGCTCACAGAAAGGGGGGATTACCCTTGGGAGGTCACTGCGACAGGAGTCACAGAGAGATTTTCCATTCTGCAGCTCTGTCTCACAAATTTCGCAAAGTGCGGGATAGATAAAATCCAGTAAGCGAAGCCACATCCCATTTTAAGGTGTTTAGTTAGGGTCGAAGTTCTTGCGGTTCGGTATCAAGAACAGCAGAGCGACCCAAGTAAGGAGGAGCGTGGCGAGAGGAATAAGGCCTTCGGTCAGGAGATCTCCGATAAAAATATCGTAGCGATCGGGAAGGTTAGGGTCACGCTCTGCCACTTTTTTAAAGACCTTAAACGCAAGAATCCATCCTGCGTGCAAGCCGATCGGGAGCCAGAGTGAGGCCGTACGATATCGGGCATAAGCGAGGATGAGTCCGACTAAAAGGAGGGTGCTGAATTCGTAAAGCATGGCTTCCGGGTGTAGGAAGCGCATCCCGATGAGTCCCAGCAGTTCAAAGCCTGCCCCGGCTGAGCCCGGTTCAGTAAGAATCGCATCTTTCGGAGGCTGGAGGAAGTGAACGGCGGCGAAGAGAAATGAGAGCAGTACGATCGCTAGGCGTGGTTTAAAGGCGCGCAGAAAAATCCCTAGTAAGGCTCCGCGGAAGAGAAGTTCCTCAATCACTGAGATAATGCTGGCAGGAGTGATGGCACCGGTGACCGCCTTCACCCAAGTCTCGCTAGTAGTGCCAGTTCGGTAGGAAAACCAGCCGAGCTGGAAAAGCAGTACTGCCATGAGAAAAAAGAAGGCGCAGGAAAGCCCTAGACCAATGAAGAGATGAGGGGAACGAGCCTGATTTTTAATCAGAGGCTGGCCGATATTTTGATCACGAACTGCTTCTGGTAAGTAAATGGACCAACGGCTTTGCTTTAATTTCAAAGGATCCACCTTGAGCCGAAGTGAATAGATCAGTGGCACCAGAAGAAGCACCGCGCAGAGCATGAGCATGCGCTTGAAATAAACCTCAAAAGCAGCCTTATGAGCTTTTCCCGCGAGCCATCCGATATTTTCTGTCGTGTCGCGGTTCACCGCTGCTTCCGCAAAGCCCTTCCCGATCTGGTAGAGCGGAGGTGAGAGAAGCGCGGCGAGGAGAAAGCAGATCACGACATAGCCCGTGATCTTAAGGACATCATTCACCGCAGTATTCTTCACGGCGAGAGTCTAGGATGATTTTTGGTAGCCAGGGAATTTGGAAATTGGATTTTCACGCCGAGGAGCAAAGACTTCTGCCATGCAGCGACATCAATGGCATGAATCAGAAGGGGATGAGACCCACTATTGGCGAGCCGATCATCACGGTGGGCGCTGGAAATTTTCAGAAAAGCCTAAGGGCGCCGAGCGGTGGTCACACATTGATGATCCCACCACCGAACACTGGGAAGCTCTGCGGGCGGTCCTTTTTAATAAATACCAGCGAAAGCGTTGCTCGTGGAATCTCATCGCTAAGATCGATAAGCTTCTCGGTAAAAAACCGGATGAAAGATAGGACGAGAGCTTGGATTGATGCCGACCGTCGGCACTCCTGGCACCCTTTTACTGATCAGGCTGACTGGGAAAAGAGAGACCCGCTGGTCATCACTCGTGGTGAAGGAGTCTGGCTTTACGACTCTGAGGACCGCCGCTATCTGGATGCAAATTCGAGTATCTGGACCAATATTCACGGCCACAGTCATCCCAAAATTGTGGAAGCACTGCAAAAGCAGGCCGCAACTCTCTGTCACAGTTCCTATCTTGGCTTTGCGAATAACCGGGCCAGCGAACTTGCGGAGCGTCTTTGCTCATTTTTTCCTGAGCAGACACTCAGCCGTTGTTTTTTCTCGGACGATGGCTCAACTGCGCTCGAAGTTGCACTAAAAATGAGCCTGCAATGGAATGCTCAGAACGGAAGGGAAGGGCGTGATGGGGTCATCTCCTTCGAACATGCTTACCATGGTGATACTCTCGGAGCTTCCTCTGTGGGAGGTGTCTCCCGATTTGTGAAAGGCTACGGTGAGTCAGGTCTGCCGGTCTATCGAGTGAGTGATCTCAGCGATCTACGAAGTTTACCGGAGGTCGTGGTGGAAACTATTTCCGCCGTAGTTATCGAGCCCCTCATTCAGGGCGTTAATCAGATGAGACTCTGGCCGAGTGGGATGCTTTCCGAATTACGTCAGTGGTGTTATGACCATGACATTCACCTCATTCTTGATGAAGTGATGACTGGCTTTGGTCGCACTGGGAAAATGTTTGCCTGCCAGCATGAAGAGGTTATCCCAGATTTCCTATGCCTCGCGAAAGGTCTGACCGGAGGGACCATGCCGCTTGCCGCGACTCTAACGACAGAGATGATTTACGAAGGTTTTAAAGGCGAAGGCCGGACTCTTTACTATGGTCACAGCTACACTGGAAATGCGCTCGGCTGTGCCGCTGCTCTGGCGAGCCTCGATGTCTTTGAAGAAGAAAATACTCTCGAGCGAATCGAAGAAAAAGGGCTTCTGTTAGAAAGTAATCTTTCGAATTTAACTCTCCGCCGTCTCGGCTTAATCCTCGCTTTTGAAACTCAGGACGGAGTGGATTTCTGTCACGAACTCAAAAAACAGGGCGTGCTGACACGCCCTATCTTAAATACGGTCGTGCTGATGCCGCCTTTAGCGATCAATCAGCACGAGATCGAATTTCTCGCAGAGCGAGTTACTCGCGTCGCTAACGTTTAGCTGAGAAATTCAGGTAGCTCGGCATCGAGTGCATCGAGTAGTTCCTGCATTGTTTCTGCTGTCTCGTTCCCCATATTTGAAATACGGAAAGTCTTGCCCTTGATCTTGCCGTAACCGCCATTGATCGCGAGACCATGCTTGGCAATGACTGCCTTGATCCAGCCTCCTTGATCCAGATTTTCAGGAGTGACAAAGCAAGAAAGAGACTTCGAGCGATAGCCCTCTGGTGGCAGGAGTTCGAAGCCGTGCTTCTCGCCCCAAGCGTGGACCATGGCATTGTTTTCTTCATGGCGCTTAAAGCGATTTTCCAGTCCTTCACTGAGCATCACATTCACTCGCTCACGCAGAGCGTAGAGGTGTGGAATTGCTGGCGTAGAAGGGGTGTTGTTCTTTGCATCGTTCTTCGCAAACTCGAGGAAATCGAAGTAGTAGCCACGATCTTCCAGCTTAGCAGCACGTTCAAGTGCAGCTTCAGAGGTCGCAAAAACGGCAAGTCCTGGTGGGAGAGCAATCGCTTTTTGAACTCCAGCGAGAAGAACATCGATGCCGAGCCCATCGAAATCGATTGGCATCGCAGAGAGTGAAGAAACGGTATCAACCACCAGCATCACATCGTCGAAAGATTTCACCACCTTGGCAATTTCCTCGAGAGGATTGAGCACGCCTGTCGAAGTTTCATTGTGAACAAGAGTTACCGTGTCAAAGCCGCCCTCGGCGAGCTTCGCCCGGACTGCTTCAGGATCGATTGGCTGGCCCCATTCGACTTGAATCTTTTCAGCCTGCTTACCGCAGCTTTCAGAAACGCCGAACCATTTATCAGAAAACGCACCACAGCAAAGATTGAGCACCTTTTTCTGAACTAGGTTACGAATACAGCCTTCCATCACTCCCCATGCTGAAGAGGTGGAGAAAAAGACAGGACGCTCGGTTCCAACAATCTGTCGAATGCCAGGTTGGATCGAGGCGTAAAGTTCCTCAAAATCAGCACCTCGGTGACCGATAGTAGCGCTACCCATGGCAGCGTAGGTCTCAGGGGCGACATCAACAGGACCGGGAATGAAAAGCTTTGGCTTGGACATCTGGCCGCAAGCTGGCTGTTCCAGATGTTTTTTTCAACTGCGAAAAGAGGAATCAATAGGCCATGGATTCTTATTGGGTCATCTCTCGGCGAGCTTGCGTTAATGAATCGCCATCAAAATCCTTCAGTTCTCTTAAGTTTCGACGAAAAGATGAGGGGAATTGGAAAGTCATAGTCAAGTGGTCATCGCCTACCAGAGCGCCAGCCAATGTTCATTTTCCGAAATTTTAACATCATCGAACGCCTCTGGAAGCATGTGAAATAATCCTGCTTAAAGAATACCTACTGCGAGATTTTTGAAATACCTTAGAATGCACCAATCCCACTCGCGAGAGTGAGCGCGTGCTGTTCGCCTTTACGAACTTTTTTGATGCCAATTCGGGAGGATGGGAAGTCCGCGACAAGAGTTGGATTCTTATAGACACGACCGTCTTTTTGGATGCTAGGCGCTGCCCAGAAGGTTGACTTCGGAAAGCGAATTCTCCCCATATGATCTTTTCCGGTCCATGGATCTCGATAGCTGACGACCATGGCTTCATCCGTCGTCCCAATCGATTTTGGAAAACCCGTAATCAAGACGAAGTGGCCCTGAAGAGTCAGCCACATACGACCACCGCCACGAGGGATTTTTCGATTTGCTACCCGGCGAATACTGATGATCGGCGGGAAGCCTGCTTTCATCGATTTTTTAAAAGAGCGATGAATGCGAGCCATTAGGTCGTGGTGAGTTTCTTTATCTTTACGAAAAAATTGTTGGTATTTTAGCTGCGGAAGAGTGAAGCCACGGCGCATCTCATTAGCCATGGCCGCGAGGTCGGCAACGTTGACGCCTTTGTATTTGTTCCAGCGAATATCATTAGTGAAACGAAGAGAGCGTTTGAGTCCGTGGCGACGAATGAGAAGGTTGATCTTTTTCTCATCTGTTTGAAATTTCTGGTAGGGGCGCAGCGATTTTAACCAGCGGTCACTCGCGATTTGGTAGGCATCCAGGATGCAGGCTGGACCACAGGCGTTGATGCCTGCTTTGTGTTGATTTACAGCCCCGTGGCGATCGAGGTTAGGGGCCTTGATCCAGTTCTCCTGAGCGGAGATCAGTGAGGTGCCAAGGGCTAGAAAGAGAGAGAGAAGTCCTAAACAATGCTGAGATAGATTACTCCTCAGCGGCAGCAGCTTGCGCTTGATCGTATTCCGGCGTGGTGATGCGGGTGGAGTGAGTGTTATTTGTGCGCTCAACATCGTTCGTATTAGTCGTAGGGGTATTAACAGAGCTTGTGACATCGAAGAAGCCACGGTTTTCCAATTGTGCCTGACCTGTGGGGATTTCAAAGGTTTCAATTGCTCCGGGATCTAGACGACCGACTGAAAAATTGAACGAACCATGATCTGTATCGACGGTGAGATTTGCGTTAGTGCTCGTTGCGGTTCCTTGGTTTTGCACATTCACTTGGAAAAACGGCACCCCTGTATCATTGGTGAGATGAATTTGAGAAGCGAGGGCGAGATCTTCACGATTCGGCAGATGAGAGGATATTGCTCGGCCGATATCGAGGATTCCGTTGCCATAGCCGATATCGAAGCCGGCTGGACCTCCTTCATTTAAGTTTGCCAGAAAGAGCTCGGCCGCTCCTATCGGGCTGAGGTTGCCGTTATTACGAGCGAAGATCTCGGCCACTGCGCCTCCGATCTGTGATGGAGTGTAGGAAGTGCCTGTCCCTGCGATGACTCGATCACCTGGGAAGGCGGCATTGACTTGAAAACCAGCGGTGACGAAATCGAGGTTTTCTCCGCGATTTGAAAAGTTCATCAGAATTCCATTTGCGTCCACAGCGCCTACTGAGAAGACACCTTCATAGCCGGCAGGGTAGGAGACGCCTTCGATTCCATCATTTCCTGAAGGAGCGAAGATTGCGGGGCCATCGTCGCCAAAACTAGAGATCAGTTCCTGCATTAGTGGGTTGAAACTAGGTCCTCCCATAGCGGTGACTAGGATGGGAATGTTTTGGTCAGCCACGATGGAGAAGGCTTCGATCATGTCCCAATCATTGGCGACTCCTTCTGAGTTGGCGACTCGGAGAGGTTGAAGTGTTGCTGCGGGAGCGACGCCACGAAGATTCGGGTGTGATCCTACTGCGACTGAGGCGATGCCAGTGCCGTGTGGATGTTGTTCGGCTCCGGAAGGGATGTCGGTGACGTTGATTTGAGGAAGCACATTATTGAGTGTGATGTGCTCGGAAACTCCTGTATCGACGAGTGCGATCGTAACGCCTTCGCCCCAGTTCGAGTTATCTTCTCTAATGCCCAAAAATTCGAGTAGCCCATTACCAATTGGGATCGCATTTGGCTGTGCGGACACGTCAGGGATTTGCGGAACTGCGGAGTAAAAGTTGTGAAAAAGCTCAGCATCATCGCCGAGGTAGTCACGGAGCCTGGAAAGGTCTCGATAGCCGACGCGAATTGCCCGCAGTCTATCGAGATGTCCTAGGTTCTTAAATCCCTGTGCTTCTAAGTCTGTGAGAGCGCGGCGAAAGGCTGCTTCCGATGAAAAACGGACTAAGCGTTCGTTAGGAACCGAGATCAGGTCATTGAGTGAGCTGCCGCTATCTTGGCGCGCGCCATTATTTTGGGCGGTGACAGGAGATGGTTTCGGCGTAAAGACCGGTCTCGGAGCTTCTTTCTCTCGAACAAGAGTTGGCTCAATCGCATCCTTCATCAGGAGCCAGCCGCAGACTAGTGCAAGAACGAAGATCGTCAGGCCTATGATGTTATTTGGAGAGAGTCTCATATAAGGATGCTTTCTTAAGATGCAATAAATTGGGAAAAATTCCAGATTTGATTCGCCGCCTCATTTTCCTGAGATCATTCTCTCCTTATGAACTCAGCGACTTCTCAGCTTATTGACCTAGCTCTGAATGAAGATATCGGAGCGGGTGATGTGACTTCAGAATACTTTGTTCCCGCTTCTCAGCGCTCTCGCGCCAAGATCGTGGCAAAGGAAGAAGGAGTCCTGGCAGGGCTGGAAATCGCTGCCGAAGTGTTCCGCCGAGTCGACCAAAAAATTGAGATCAGGTTTCTTGCAGAGGACGGTGATCCTGTGACGCCTCGGACCTATGTCATGGAAGTAGAGGGGCCTTCACGTGCGCTGCTCACCGCAGAGCGGACGGCTCTTAATTTTCTGCAGCGACTCTCTGGGATTGCTACCAAGACTCGTTCATTTGTAGCGCTGACTGAAGGGACTTCGGCACGCATTCTCGATACTCGCAAGACGACTCCAGGGTGGCGGGTGCTGGAAAAAGGAGCGGTCCTTGCGGGTGGCGGCACGAATCATCGCATGGGGCTTTATGACCGGGCCATGGTGAAGGATAATCATCTTGTGGCCGAGGGAGGGCTAGAAGAACTTCAAAATGCGATCAATCGCTTGAAAACTGAAAAACCATCAGTTGAAGTGGAGTTAGAAGCAGATCGGCTCGATCAGGTAGAAGCCTTCCTAAAGCTGGACGGAGTTGACTACATTTTACTCGATAATATGAGTAATGAGCAGATGGCGGAAGCTGTCAAAATGAGATCTGGTTCTACTCCTGAGCTTGAAGCCAGTGGCGGAGTTAACCTCGACACCGTGGCAGGCATTGCCAAGACCGGGGTTGATTTCATTTCTGTAGGAGCGGTGACTCACTCGGCGGTAGCGCTCGATCTTTCGCTGGAATTTCTAGATGAGTGAGGCAGGGGGAGAATGGGACGGGCAGCTGCTTGCTGACATTTCTCCGGAGCTGGCTGGCCGAGTGATTTTTCTCGAGGAATGTGCTTCTACCAATGATGAAGCTCGTCGTCTCGCTGATCTAGGTGCTGCCCACGGCACTCTTGTGTTAGCAGAAAAGCAGACCGCTGGGAGAGGGCGGCGCGGTCAGGCGTGGGCGTGTCCGGTGGGAGAGGGGATCGCCTGTTCGCTGATTATTCGTCCCGAGGCACCGACTCCTCTTTGGTCTCGTATTGCGATCGCTACTGGCCTTGGAGTGGCTGAATCGCTAGATCTTCCAGTCGAGGTGAAGTGGCCTAATGATCTTTGGCTGAATGGAAAAAAACTCTGCGGAATTTTAGTCGAATCAACGGGTAATGCCGTCGTTGTCGGGATCGGGATGAATGTGAATGTGAAAAAATTTCCCGAAGGACTAGCACATCCCGCAACATCGATTTTGCTCGAAACAGGAACACCAGCTTCCCGTGAAGTTGTACTCGCTGGAATGATCGAGCGCGTAATTTACCGGACTTCTCAGATTGAAGGAGAGTTTGGTAGCCTCATTAGCAGTTGGAATACCCGTTGCGCTCTGCGGGGGAAATTGATCCGCTGTTTGCGAGATGGAAAGCCAATCACTGGAATGATGGAAGGTCTTTCGTTGAGCGGAGAGCTTCTTCTCCGAAATACCGAAGGTCTTCAACGGATCCTACAGGCGGATGAGATTCGACTCGTCTAAATCCCCAGGGGAATAAAGTGGTCCCGGTGATCTGAGTAATTTGTTTCGCCTGCGTTGGAGGTGGAGATTGACTGATAGGGTTGAGATTTGATTCTATCGATCGTGAAGCAGATTAGATCATTTATCCAGAAAGCGCTGACGATGATCTTTCTACTTACGGTTATTTCTCATGCCGAGGAAGGGTATCGAGAGTTTACCAATACCAAGGGCCAGACTCTGATGGCGAAGGTGATTCGAAAAGATGCCCAGAATGTCGTCTTAGAACGGGAGAAGGATTCTAAGTCTTTTACACTGAAGATTACGACCTTGAGTGAGGATGATCAGGACTACATTGAGGATTTGATTTTGGAGGAGAATTCGACGGGGGAACTTCATGATGATGAGCCAATCACGGGAGCTCTGAAACGTTTCTATCCTAAAGCTAAGGATGAAATTGCTGCCGGAATTGCTGAAATTCGTGAGCGTGAACGGCCATCAGAGATTTCGGAGGAGGATTTTGCGGCCGTATGTGAGCTAAACATTTACCGTTTTCTCAGTGGTGTTCCAGCAGATGTAAAATCGAACTCGAAGTTGAATAGTCAGGCGAAAGATGCGGCAAGAGCTTGCTTAGAGAATAAAGGGTTATCTCACAAACTGGGTAGGTGGACGGAGAAGTGTAATCTCGCGTTGGGGCCGGGTGGTGTGCAGGGATCAGTGAAGCTGTATATGGAAGACTCAGGTTCAAATAATCAAGCAGAGCGGGGACATCGCCGATGGTGTCTGAATCCGTCCATGGGGAAAAGTGGGTTCGGAAGTGAGCAGAGATACTCGGCAATGTGGGCGTTAGATACTTCAGGCGGAACGAAGATGAAATTTTGGGGCTATCCGGGGGAGGGTTTTTACCCGAAGGAGTATCTTCATGATACTTCATGGTCAGCCTATTTTGATAAGAATATCCCGGCAGCAGGAGATCTTGAGATTAGAATCTTAAAGCTTACGGAGAGGCCGACGAAGCTTCCCGTAAAAATCGATGAGGTGGCGGGGCAGGAGGTCCCAGTCATTTATAAAAACTCGTTCAAAAACTCACTGAATTTCGAAGTAGAGTATCCAGATGGTAAAGCTGGGATCTATTGGGTGGAGATCAAGGGACGTAAGCTGAAGCAGCGTTACTTGGTTGAGCTTTTCTAGGAAAATTAAGCGGCAATGCTGAGTCTGTGTTCTGTTTATTGGTGCGCTGATTGAACCTGTTCCAGGCCGGTGCGACTCAGAATTCCTTGTTGATACCAGCGCTCGGCGAGGGTGACTTGGCGTTGAGTGACGCGGTTACTTTTACGGCGGTTTAGCGTTTCTGGAAGGAACTCAAGGTTGAAGATGCTGTTGTCTAGTTCCGGGCAGATTGAGCGAGGAATAATGTGATCGACAGCGGCTTTTTCACCAGAATAGGGACCTCGCTGGACGATGGGGGAATAGCCCTTACGAAGTTTTTCCATCCCTGATTGGTCGAGGCATTGAAGCCGGTCAAGGATGGTTAAATTTCGAATGAGTGCCGTAGATTGTTCCGCTTCTCTTGCGGGGTGGTCATGGCCGGTGAGTTGATGAGCTTCAGTAATGGTTGCTTTTAAATCAGCTCCTTCTCGTCGGGCAGTTTCTAACCAGTAGCAGGCTTTTTTTAGCCTGGGATTGGCAGCTCGTTTACCTTTGAGAGTCGACAGTCTAGCGGGGTCGATGAGGGGAGCGATTTTTGAAACATGAGCCGTGTTTAAGACTGGGCGTGTCTGATGCGGTCGTCTTTTTTGAGTGGCTGAACAGCTACACAGAAAAGCGACGACCGCCAAGGTGGAGGCTAAAAAGTGGAAACGCGAATGGAGGGCCATTAGCTGAAATACTTCACACCTGCTTTAAAGAGAGGTTGGTGAAGGTTTCCTGAGATGTTTTTTCCTACCGCAGGTCCGCGGCGCTCAGTATGCCCCATTTTACCAAGGACTCGTCCACAGGGTGAGGTGATGCCCTCGATCGCCTGAATGGATCCATTCGGATTAAATTCGGGATCCATGGTGGGTTCACCTTCGAGGGTAGTATATTGGGTGGCAATCTGGCCGTTGGCTGCGAGTTTTTTAATGTCAGCTTCCGAGGCGTAGAACTTTCCTTCGCCGTGTGAGAAGGCGACGTTGTGGAGATCTCCTACTTCGGTGGCTGAGAGCCATGGTGAGAGGTTCGAGCTGATCCGGGTCGTCGCATAACGTGCGATGTGGCGGCCAATATCGTTATAAGTGAGGGTGGGAGCGCCGGGCTGTGGGGCTTGGATTTCACCATATGGAACGAGGCCTGTTTTTACGAGAGCTTGGAAGCCATTGCAGATTCCTAAAATAAGGCCGTCGCGGTTTTTTAGGAGATCCATGACGGCATCGGCAACCTGTGGGCTGCGGAGAATCGTAGCGATGAATTTTCCTGATCCTGCGGGCTCATCACCAGCGGAGAAACCACCGGGGAGCATGAGTATTTGGGAATTTTTAATACTCTGTGCGAGAGCATGCAGAGATTCTTCGACGGCCTGAGGAGTGAGATTTCGGAAGACTTGAATCTCTGCTTCAGCTCCGGCTTCGCGGAAGACTTTAGCGGTGTCATACTCACAGTTGGTACCGGGGAAGGTGGGGATGATGACCTTTGGTTTTGCTGCCAGTGGAGACGAGATGGTGAAGGGAGAGTATTTTGAGGAGAAGGTCTCGGCTTCGCTTGTCGTAGGGTCCGTGGTTTCAGGATAGATGTCAGCGAGTGGTTCAGTCCACGCATCCAGAAGGTCACCGAGAGCTAGGATGTCACCATTGATGGAGAATTCTGGCGCGCTCTGAGTGCGGCCGATCATTTGAGCTCCATGGAATTCGGTTTTTGATTCGATGAGGAAGCAGAGGAAGCGTTCTTGATAGAGATCGAGATTAGTATCGATCACCGCTCCGATGCCATTTCCAAAGGCCATCTTAGAAAGTCCAGTAGCGATCCCTCCATGATCCAGGGTGTGGATGGAGAGGATGTTCTCATTTTTATGAAGAGAATCGGCGATTTCTTTCAGTTTCTTGAAATCTGGAAGCTGGTTCTCATCACGAGGAACTTCGAGATAAGAGATGATAGAGTCACTTTCTTTGAATTCAGGAGATATGACATGCTTCGTACTTCCAGGGGCGAGGGCGAAGGAGACAAGGGTAGGAGGAACGTCAATGTCATTGAACGTTCCAGACATGGAGTCTTTTCCTCCGATGGCTCCGAGGCGGAGTTCGTGCTGGGCTTTAAACGCTCCGAGAAGGGCGGCGAATGGGAGGCCCCAGCGGCTAGGATCGCCACCGAGTTTCGGGAAGTATTCCTGAAGAGTGAGACGGATATCACTCAGCTTGGCTCCAGAGGCGACGGCGCGGCAGACGGATTCCGTGACCGCATAGGCTGCTCCGTGGAAGGGGCTCCAGGTGGCGATATTGGGGTTAAATCCCCAAGACATGTGAGTGCAGACATCACTGTGCCCTTCTAAGAAAGGCAGGGTGGCGACCATGGCGTCAACAGGGGTGCGTTGATGTTTTCCGCCAAAAGGAGAGAGGACGGTGCCGGCCCCAACGGAGGAGTCAAAACGTTCGCCAAGTCCCTTCTGGGAGGCGGTGTTGAGATCGGAGAGGGCACGTTTGAATGCCGGACTCGAAATGGGCTTCGGGATCGATTGGTCTACGGGCCGTTTGTAAATGACGGGATCAATGAAGTGAAGAGTCTTCCCGTCTTGAGCTAGCAGGACATTTTCGTCGTGTAGATCTTCGATAAACAGATCTAGGGAAGGGAGATAATAATCGTCATTCCGGAAGCGGAACGCCCCAAGCTCTTCTTCCATGTAGCGGCTGACCAACGATCTCGTCGCTAAGATGAAGTTTCCGCTCGCATCTTTCCCCGCAAATTTTAGTGGCTGGCTGACTAGGAAAGAAATGGCGAACTCATCAAAAACAAGCCCTTCGAGTCGATAGGCTGTATCAGGGAAAAGCGCGGCGTGATATTCGAGTCGCTCAAGATATTGTTTCCAGTGACCGTGGTATGAACCATTATTCGCCTTCAGCAGGCGGTCTGAATCTGGAATGAAGGCGACTCGTTGTTCGGCTCCGGCAACTTCGGAACTCGCTGTCCATTCCTGATCAAATTTTTCAGCGCCGTAGTCGAGGTGCGCTAAGCGACTTCTAAGCTGCTGTTCTTCGACGGTGCGTATGGCTCGGTGGAGTTCTTGTCGTTCTCCGCGTGTTGCCGGCTCTGGGCTGTTAGTCCGGTCACTTGCTCCGTGAACTCCTTCAAGGACATCTTCGATTGTGCTTTTGAGTCCTCCAATGAGGCTTCGACATTTTTCTGATGTCCGGTACTGAGATAGAAGGTTTCTGAATTGTTCATGATTTGAGGATAGGGGTGATGTCAAGTCATCGCAAGCGGTGACATGCACGGTGGCTTCTTGTTGCACACCATTTGTATCGAGAAATTCGCGGGTGAGATCGACGATGGTGTCGCCACGCCAGGTCATACGGAGGCGGCCAGAGTCTGTGACGGTGGCGACGTGGACACACTCGAGGTTTTCTTTGTCAGACTCGGCAATGAAATAGTCAGCTTCTGCGGGATCTACGCAGATGGCCATGCGTTCCTGGGACTCGGAGATGGCGAGTTCCGTGCCATCAAGGCCGTGGTATTTTTTCGGGACGGCATCGAGATTGATGTCGAGGCTGTCAGCGATTTCACCGATAGCGACGCTGACACCACCGGCACCAAAGTCGTTACAAATCTTGATCTTAGGTGCGAGTTCTGGATTGCGGAAGAGGCGCTGGATTTTGCGCTCGGTAGGGGCATCACCTTTTTGGACCTCGGCGGAATTATCGAGGGCATCATCGGTGTGTTCCTTAGAAGATCCGGTAGCACCGCCTACGCCATCGCGTCCAGTCCGGCCGCCGATTAGAAGAATAAAGTCGCCTGTATCTGGGCCTCCACGAAAGACATTCTTACGAGGAGCAGCTGCGACGACGGCTCCGATTTCCATCCGCTTAGCGGCGTAGTTCGGGTGGTAGACTTCGGAGACCTTTCCGGTAGCTAGACCGATCTGGTTTCCGTAGGAAGAATAGCCGTGGGCTGATTCCTGACAGATTTTCCGCTGAGGGAGCTTTCCAGGGATGGTCTCATCGTATGGAGTGCGGGGATCTGCGGCACCGGTGACTCGCATCGCTTGGTAGACATAGGAACGGCCGGAAAGAGGGTCACGAATACAGCCGCCAAGGCAGGTAGCAGCTCCACCAAAAGGCTCGATTTCTGTCGGGTGATTATGCGTTTCGTTTTTGAACTGAACGAGCCATTCTTCATCGCCGACAGGCACGACGATAGAGGCGGCATTGATTTCATTCGAGATTTCGACATTGTCGAGTTCTCCTGTTTTTCGCAGCTCTTTCATGCCCATGAGGGCGATGTCCATCAGCGTGACGGGACGTTCCGTGTCGGGTCCGTAGACTTCGTCACGAGTGGCAAGGTAAGTCTCGTAGGTGTCCTTGATGACATCGGTTCCTTCATCGAAACTGACCTTGGCAATTTTCGACATAAAGGTGGTGTGACGACAATGATCAGACCAGTAGGTGTCGAGCATACGGAGTTCCGTGATGGTGGGTTCACGGTTTTCGCTCTGGAAATATTTTTGAGTGTGGACGAGATCGGCAGTCGACATCGCCAGACCAAGCTCGCTACGATAAGTGTCAAAGTCTGCTTCCGACTTTGTATTGAAACCAGATAAGACCGCGACATCTGCTGGTTCAGGGGAGTCGACACGTTGATAGGGCTCAGTGACTGAGACTTCGTGAGAGTCTACCGGATTGATAAGGTATTTCTTAATCGCCTGGAGCTCTTCGTTAGAAAGATCTCCTTTTAAAATAATGATACGGGCAGAGGCCACGAACGGGCGATCTTTTCCGGTCAGGATTTGAACACACTGGGCGGCTGAATCGGCCCGTTGATCGAACTGACCCGGGAGAAATTCAATGGCAAAGGCGGTTTCGTCGTCCGAAAGGCTTAGTTCGAGAGTGGATTTCTCCGCTTGAGGCTCGGAAAGAATCAGCTGGGTTGCTTTTTCGAATTCTTCATCTGAGAGTCCGTCGAGATCGTAACGCTGTACGATACGAGCAGAGGCGATCGAATCGAGAGCTAGATTAGCACGAAGGTCAGCGATGAGGTGGGATGATTCGCTGGCGAATTCACAAGTTTTTTCGACGAAGAGGCGATGCATGGCGACTGGGCAGGTGTGGAGCCTAATCAGTCGGGAAGCAAGGACAAGCGCGGAGCGAAATGTGAATAAATCTATTGGCTAACGCGGCCGTGGCGGTGAGTGGTCGTACTGATGGACTGCTCATGAAGATAACGAAGCAGTTCGAGACGGCCGTTAAGGATGGGTGGAGTGGACAGTTTTTTGTGTAAGGGGTGGCTGGAGCTTTCTACGAGACGGGTGCCGACGGAGGCCGCTGCGATTTTCGCAAGGGCGAGCGCTTCACCAGAGAGCTCTGGAGCGACGATCTCTGGGGCAGGCCGATAGCGAAATTGATTTCGCTCACCGTGAAGGTCACTGAGATCCTGCTCCTGGGAAAACTCATGCTCCCACCAGTAAGCATAGCTTTGAGCCGCGATTTCTAGCATCTCGCCACCACCTAGTTCGTCAACTAATGTTGATACATCACTTCGCGGGGGAGCTAGGCGGGTGGGCTTACCATCGTTCTCCCAGTGACAAAATTGAGTGAGATAGTTTGGCCCGCCAGCCTTTGCTCCCGGACCCACGGAAGATTTTTTCCATCCTCCAAAGGGTTGCCGTCCGACGATGGCACCAGTGATAGGACGATTTAAATAAGCATTTCCCACTTCTATTTCATTTCTCCATCGGGTGATTTCGGCTGGATCAAGAGAATGGAGCCCACCGGTGAGCCCAAAATCGGAAGAATTCTGGATCGCGATCGCTTGAGAGAGGTCTTTTACCCGAATGACCGATAGCACGGGGCCAAAGAGTTCCGTCCGGTGAATCCATGAATCTGCTTGCACCCCGATCCTGATTCCCGGTGACCAGAGTGTGGGGGTGAGCTGTCGAGGCTCCAGTAACCAGGACTCTCCTGCGTCGAGTTCGGTGAGACCTCGGATAAGATCTGGGCTGGGCTCACTGATGAGAGGAGTTACGTAGGAACTAGGTTCACTGGCTGGGCCAACTGGAAGGGAGGCGGCGGCATCGCGAAGCTGTCTCATGAAGGATGGGGAGTCATAGAGATCTGCATGCAGAAGGCAGATCGAGGCAGCTGAACACTTTTGGCCAGCATGGCTAAATGCAGACTGGACCAGGTCCTTGATGGCGAGGTCGGGATCAGCAGCGGAAGAAATGACGAGGGCATTTTTTCCAGAAGTTTCAGCGAAGAGAGGGATGTCTGGCCGCCAGCGCTGGAAAAGTTGGCCCGTTTCTGAGCTTCCTGTTAAAATAATGCCGCGAATTTCTGGAGAACGGACCAAGGCTTCACCAATCTGGTGCTCTGAGCAGGGGATGAATTGCAGCGCATGTTTCGGGATCCCTGCTTTCCAGAGACACTGAGCCATCACCCAGGCTGTGGAAATCGTTTCTGGGGCAGGTTTTAGGATGACTGGGTTTCCAGCAACAAGAGCTGCTAAAACACCGCCGCAGGGAATAGCGCAGGGGAAATTCCACGGTGGTGTCACTAGGATGGGACCTAAGGGGCGAGCGGACGTGCCATCCAGGTAGGCGGAGTCGATACTACGATGAGCATAGTAGTTGGCGAAGTCGATGGCCTCCGAGACTTCGATGTCTGCCTCGGCGGGTCTTTTGGACGCTTCCTCACGCATGATCGCGATGAGTTCTCCGCGAGCCTTTGCAAGTTCTTGAGCTGCTTTTCTGAGGATCTCAGCTCTTTCTTGTTGAGTGGTTTTAGACCAAGAGGAAGAGGTGGCCGTTTCTAAGATCCCGTCTAGTTCCTCGAGGCTGGTGAGAGGGAGGAGTGGTTTTTCTGAGGTGTTGTTTAATGCATTTTGTAACCAAGTACGGTTTTTCTTCAAATTCCAGTCAGTGTCTGGCGAGTTGGTGAATTTTTCTGGGGATGGCGAGCTTTGATCGATAGGGCGCTCTCTTCTAGGGGTGTGATCGAGAGTGGAGATCGCCTGATAGGACTCAAAAAATCGTTTTTCCTGATCTTGCCATGAAGCATCACCCACGTTCATCGAGAAGAGGTGACAGAGGAAATTCTCGGGCGAGGTGTTTTCGTCGAGGCGGCGGACGAGGTAGGCAATGGCGGAGTGGAAATCAGCAGGGCGGACGAGGGGAGTGTAGAATCTCACCGGAGCGTGGTCTGGCGCTAGGATACGGGCCTGATCATTAGCCATGCCTTGGAGCATTTCGAGTTCGACGTGATCTTCCACCTGATGATAGCGACGGAGGAGAAGAGCGTAGGCAATTTCGAATAAATTGTGAGAGGCGACACCTACCTTAACCGTTTCGGCATTCTCAGGGAGGCAGGCGAAATTGAGCATTCGCTTATAATTTGCATCGACCTCGAGTTTTGTGGTGTAGGGAGCCTGAGCCCATCCATGAACCGAAGCCTCTACTTTCTCCATGGCCAGATTTGCTCCCTTCACGAGTCTGACCTTGATTGGAGCGGGGCGGGATTTTGCCCAGGTCGTTAATTCCTGCAGGAGGGTGAAGGATTCGGGGAGGTAGGCCTGAAGGACGATCCCCGCTTCGAGGTCTTGAAATTCTGGCTCACTCAGCGTGCGGCGAAAGACATTGATGGTAAGGTGAAGGTCACGGTAGTCCTCCATGTCGAGATTGATAAATTTACCCGTGCGGTAGAGTGCTCTCAGACGTTCTTGAATTTTCGCGATGGTTCTTTCCTCATCCAGAAGATTGATCTGCGAAAAAATGGAGGAAATCTTTAACGAGAGATAGTTGCAGTGAGGCTCGGCAAGGAGCTTTAGATTTTCTTCCAATCGTTTTTCTGCCTCTTCTTCACCGAGAATTGCTTCGCCGAGCAAGTTCACATTTGTGTGCTCGGGGAAGACTGGGTTCGTGTCACTTGTGAGGATGACATCCCGAGAATCGTTTCTAATTTGTGCCGAAACCAAAGGCATTACCATTGAAGGAAAAAAGCGGGAGGCGAAAGCTCCGAGGCGGAGCGCAGAGCGTTCGTAGAGGTTCAGGTAATCTGGCGTGCCGTAGCTCTGGACAAGGCGTCGAAAGACACGCGCTTGTTCTTTAGGGGTATGTGGGCGAAAAATTTGGTCAGCAAGATGGAAGGTGAATTCTTTCCCCTCTGAGTCCGCAAGAAGACGTGTCATCTTAGCCGCATGCGCACGTTCATTTCGTGTTCGAGCAGCCTTGGCTTTGGTAAGAAGATCTTCGGCTAATTGACTCGCTTGCTTGGCAATGTCTGGAGGCAGGACGGAGCGTTCGGAAAGCTGGGGATTGAACTTAGACATACCCGTTACGTTACAGAATGCTTACGCTGCCGTCTTGACCGAAGAGGACGAATTTTCAGCGGGAACTGGCAAAACGAGGGCTCTCTTGCTAAATAAGTCGCGATGAAGGATCGCTTAGTGGAAAAGATTTTTCGAGTCCTCCCGGACATTGTGTTCTGTATCAAAGGGACGGATTTTCGCTACCAAGCAGCGAATGTAGCCTTTGCGGAGCGTCTGGGGCTGAGCTCAGAGGCAGAGGTGATAGGGAAGCGGGCAGAGGATCTTTTTTCAAAGGAGCTGGCGGAGAGTTATCGGCTTCAGGATGAAGTCGTCATGCAAAAAGGGGAAGAAATCAGTGGCCAGCTAGAATTGATCACAAACCGTGATGGTTCCTTGGGATGGTATCTCGCGAGTAAATTTCCCATTCAAAATGAAAAAGGGGAGATCACAGGATTGGTCTCTATTTCCAGGGATCTGCAGACTCCGAGTGAGGGAGATCTTCAGATGCTAGGTCTGAAAAAAATCATCGATTGGCTCGGGCGAAACCTTGATCTGGAAATTCACACTCAGGAGTTAGCCCAGATGGCTCGGCTGAGCGAGTCGCAGCTGGAGCGAAAAATGAAACGGGTTTTCAAGTTAAGCGTAGCGCAATATGTTCGGAAGTTGCGTGTCGAGAAAGCGGCCTTCCTACTGAAGGAAACTCAGACCCCAATTGCGGAGATTGCTCTGCGCTGTGGCTATAGCGAGCAGTCTTCACTCACCCGACAATTTAAGGCTACGGTAGGGACACCGCCGGGAGAATATCGGCGGCAAAATTCCTGAACCTAGAGCTAGACCTACGCAGGTGAAGCATCTTTTTCGAGTTCCTGCTTTTCCCAGATGTAGCGGCGGAAAAGCACCTTCACCGCTGCAGTGAGTGGCACAGCAAGCAAGGCTCCCAAAAAGCCACCCAGTAATAAGGACCAGAAAAGCATGGAGAAAATGACGGTCATGGGGTGGAGGCCCACGGAATCTCCCACGATTTTCGGTGCGGTGACGAGCGAGTTAATCTGCTGCACTACGATGAAAATGGCGACGACGGCTAGAACTGAGCCCCATTGAGGTAGGCCCCAGAGAGACTCTGGCTTTTGAACTGCAGCGATAATACAGGCCGGAATTAGGCAAAGGATATTCCCAATGTATGGAATAATGCCTAGTAGTGCCATCACCACTCCAATGAGTAAGCCATATTCTAGCTTAAAAAGCGTTAAGGTGAGGCCGACGAGAATTCCATCGATGAAAGCGACAAGGACTTGACCGCGAAAGAATGAGATCAGGTAGCCGTTAATTTCACGGAGTGTTTCGATCACTTCAGTTTTAAATTGAGAGGCTTTCAGTGGCACATAATCTTGCCAGCCAGCCTGAATCGCATCGCTTTCTTTTAAAAAATAAAAGAGATAGATTGGCACCATGGCAAAGCCGATGATGATGCCAAGAAAACCAAGAATTTTTCCGGAGCTGTTAGAAAGCCAACCAAGTCCGTCAGATGCCCAATTCGTGATCATGGATCCGCCTCTGGTTAGGCGATAGTTTTCAAGAGCAATCAAGTTGTGTGCGTTTTCCACACCGTCGACATTCATAGGTAGTGTCCAGTCAGAGCGGAAAAGTTTATTTAAGTCCTTAGAAATTGGGGCATCACTGACAGATACTAAGGTTTTACCATCAGAATCGAGATGGTATTTAATTTTATTGCCCTGTTTATCTTTTGTTCCAATCAAGGTTCCTCCTTCGAGGAGGTGTTTTTGGGTGGCGGAAAAGTCCTTGGTGTAAAACCAGTTGAAGGCCCAGCCAAATGATCCATCACGATACTCTTCTAGCTTAGCTGGAGAAAACATGCTGGTTTCTGAATTACGGGTAGATCCTAAAACATCGTTGATCTGCTGATTCAGTTTATCTCCAATAAAAAAGAAGAGGCCTCCGAAAAAAAGCATGAATCCACAGAAGACTGCAGCGATCCCCTGTAGTCGGCTGACACCTTTTTTCTGTAGAAATTTAACAACTGGATCTAATAAATAGGCAATAATACCAGCCATGGCCAATGGCACTAAGACTGGCTGTAGGTAACCTAAGACAGAACTTGTAAGCCAGACAATGAACACTACTAAGGTGCCTAGAACCAGAATGGATAGCCCAGTGAGCGCCTGCCACATCGTCCGGCGCTGGAATTTGTTAGGAAATGCTGCGGGTTCTTCCACGCTGGGAAAGGTGCAAAAGAGAAACGGATCTTGGAAGTATAAAGACGAGCGGAAATTGGAAGTGACGGAGAGAGGGGGGCTAAACCACAGATTCGTTTGCTTCCGTATAAATTGAGCACTTCCATCATTGATCGATAGGTGGTAGCGTTTTTCCATGAAATTGAGCGCCATTGTGCATGTTGCTGAAGAGGGCGGTTTTTGGGCAGAGGTTCCATCCCTGCCTGGATGCGTTACTCAAGGAGACACCCGTGAAGAATTGGAAGAGAATCTGAGAGAAGCCATTGAAGGATGGTTACTTGCAGGTGAGCCAGACACTGCTCCACCACCAGCAGAGATTCTTGAGCTTGCTGTATGAAGACCGTCTCAGGTAAGCGGCTTGCCAAGCTGGCAGAGGAGCGAGGCTGGCGACTTGCTCGAATTAATGGTAGTCATCATGTCTATCTTCACGATGAGCGCACAGAGCGTCTGGTCATTCCGATTCATGGCAATCGGGATTT
>CALGMJ010000004.1 GCA_937958875.1 uncultured Verrucomicrobiales bacterium
AATTGACTCCATTTCGGACGGACGAATTCCGCTTCGCACTAGCTGAGAATCTGCACATCCAGCCCAAGGCAATCGGTCTTCGCGGATTTTGGGAGAGGATTACTGGTAAATCACGACGGAAACGCCGCGTTCTGGCAAAACTTCGAGACACATTCGACGGAGAGTCTTTCGCTAGCGTGGTGGATCGGTACCAGAAACTGGATCAGAAACGGGTCGGGATAGAAGGGGAGCAGACGTCGTTAATAGAAGGTCAGAAAAACCTAAAATCCCTTGTAGATGAATTTGTTGAGAAATCAGAAATGGTCAATAATTACGGTGATTATCGTAAGGAAGTCGTTATCCAATCTTTGACGCCCAGCATTGTAGAAGTGGAGCTAGAATCGATGGTCCCTCGCGTAGGTAAACACCTAAAGCTAGCCTTGGCCCAATGCGTGGCTTTCGAAAAGAAAATCGAATACGCGAACAACCTGATTCAATATCTGGATAGGGAGATTGAAGATCGAAGGAATCGGGTTCTGAGCATTTCCGGCACTCAGTCTAAGTGGCGTCGATATCCGAAGGGTTCGATTCCTGCTAAATCGAAATGGTTAGAGGATGTTCCGAATATGAAGCGGGAAGGCACGCACAAACGGACACGCTGGTCTAGGCAGAGTCGGGTTTGTTTAGGTCATTACGATGACTACGATACCTTTGGAAATCACCTCTGGCATGCGCACGACTACGGTCGCCCATTCCTCGCCTTCGATGTCTTTAATTATTCAACATCGCATCACATGCCTTATGAAGGCTTCACGCGCGCAGTGATTCCTGAGCTCGCCGAGTATCGCGAAATCCATCAGCAAGATGGGCCTCCGAAGGAATGGCTGAAGGAACATTCGCAGGAGGTCATTAATGATCCCGAGTTTGAGGAAGTTGCTCTTCCTGAGGATACTCTGCTTGATGAAGGTGACGTTAATGTGGAATTGGAAATGGGAGATGAAATCGTGGAGGAGTATGACGCAGAAGTTGAAGAGTCAGAATTAGAGGGGATGGAATCCGAATTGGACGCATCAGAGTGGGCAGACGATGCTGCAGAGGCTATCGCGGATGATATTGATGACTTTGATGCAGGCTCCTCCCTAGATGTATCTTGATAGAGGAGTGCTTCGATCGATACGCGTCTTACCGTGGAAACGATTAAAATTTCATTCAGCTCCGATACCCATCGGTCTGACCTGCAACCTCATGCTTTTACTGGAACATCACCTGAAGAAGGGATGAATGATGAAATGGGGATCGTAAGAAAGTGAGCCAGAGAACGTTTCGCTATTTTTGGATACGTTTCGTCATTTCTGTAATCCTTATGGCATGAGGTAGCCAAGGAGATCGATGAGTTTATTACGCAGGTCACGGCGGTGGACGATGGAGTCGACGAGGCCGTGTTCTTTCATGAATTCAGCGGTCTGGAATCCTGGGGGAAGATCCTGATGGGTCGTTTCCTTGATGACACGCGGGCCCGCGAAGCCGATCATACACTTTGGCTCAGCGAGGTTGATATCGCCGATAGTGGCGAAGGAGGCGGTGACGCCACCGGTGGTGGGGTGAGTGAAAACAGAGATGTAAGGGAGCTTAGCCTCGGCATGGAGAGCAAGGGCTCCGCAGGTTTTGGCCATCTGCATGAGGGAAAGCATGCCTTCCTGCATCCGGGCCCCTGAGGAAGATGAGAAAATAAGGATGGCACGCTTTTCTGCGGTAGCAGTCTCAATGGCGCGGGTGATTTTTTCACCAACGACTGAGCCCATGGAGCCAGCGAAATATTTAAAGTCCATGACTGCGGCCATCGCTTTGTGGCCGCCGATGTCAAGCCGCCCGGTGATGACGGCATCTTTCAGCCCGGTTTTTTCTCTGAGAGTGGCGGTTTTCTCAGGGTAGTTTTTGAAATTAAGAGGATTCGCTGAAATGAGGTCGGCGTCAGTTTCAGTGAAGCTACCGGGGTCTGCAATGAGCTGGAAACGGTCGTGCGCTCCCATGAGGAAATGGTGAGAGCAGTTCGAGCAGACAAGATCATTCTGTTTCAGGTCCAGTGAATGGATCATCTCTCCGCACTCGGGGCACTTTCCCCAGAGATCATCAGGGACGGAGTCGCGGTTCTTACTCGCGCGCTTGAGGCTTGGCTTCTTGAAAATTCCCATACGGCGGATTATCGATGAGGATGCTAATTTGCCAACAAATTCTCGGGAGCAAGGGTGAGAATATGGTGAAAAGGTGAAATTCTCCGGAGTGCTTCGCTCCAGAGGGTGATGTCATGAGGTTGACTGAGGAGGGTTCGGGGGGCTTGGACTGGATGCCAGGCTTGATTTTCTAACTCTTCTTCAAGCTGTCCCTGAGACCAGCCGGAGTAGCCGATGAATGCATGAACCATGGTGTTAGGCCGTTGCGAGTATTTCACTGCCTGTTCTGCAGACATGCGGGTAGCGAAGGCTAACTTTTGGTCTTTCTGCCAAAAGGCAGCAAAGGTGAGGTGGTCTCTCCCCACTGGGCCGCCATCAAAAACACGCACTTTAGCGAGTGGGGCAAATTCAGGATCCGTCAGGATTTCTCCCACGTGTTTGCCGCTGGGGTGATTCAGAACAAGGCCAAAGGCACCTTCATCATGTGAATGCTCTGCCAGCAGAATGACGGATTTAAAAAAATTCGCTTCTCGAAGAGATGGGTCGGCCAAGAGGAGTTTACCCTCGAGGTTCTGGGGGGAATTCGGAGTCATTCTACTCAGCTAAATTTCCGTCAATGTTTACCATGTTGAGTCGCTTATTCAATCATGCGTTGAACGGGAGTTCTGGCGCGCAGCTTTTTCATCCAAGCTTCAATGGCGTCGTGGCGTTTCTTCCCGTTGACGCGGTTGGTAACTTCTTCTTTGACCTGTGAGAGTGGCTTCGAGGGGCCAAGTTTCCGCTCCAGCACCCGTAAGATGGTGATGCCATATTGGTCTTCGATGGGGCCGATAACCCCGTCCTCTTCAAGGTCAAAGAGGATGACTCCAAATTCTGGATTAAGATCAGTTCGAGGAACGTTTGACCAGAGGCCACCTTCGGCCGCTTTAGAGTCAGTTGAGTGGTTTTTAGCCAGCTCTCCGAAGTCAGCTCCTGCTTTGAGCTGAGTGACTATCTCTTCGGCTTTTTTCAGGGCCGTTTCTTTGTTTAAGCCTTTTCGAAGGTAAATCTTCCGGTAGGTACCAACATCTTTCTTGCGATCACGGTTGTCCTTTTTCCATTCCTTATAGGCTTCGTTTAGTTCGGCCTGAGTGGGAGGAGGGAGGTCTGGGAACTGCTGGTTCCGCACGATCTGGACGGTGAGATTTTTTCTCCGCTGCTCTTTAAATTGTTCGTAGGTGAGGTTGGTGGCCTTGAGATATTTACGAAAAAGCTCTCGATCACCTGCGTGGCGGCGCTCGATGAATTTATCCACTTCGTCCTCGATGGCGCGGTCAGGAATGTTCGTTAAGCGGTCTTTAAACTCGGTGAAGATGATGGTGCGATCGATGAGCTCGTCGAGGATACGGTCCCGCTGTTGCTTTAGATTTTGCTCAAAGGCGGCTCCTCGGCGTGGGAAACGTGCCATGAGGACGGACTGGATCGGAGCTAGTTCGACCATGAGCTCATTCATGGTGATGACATCGCCATTGGCTTTTGCCGCGATTCCATTGACGCGGACAGGCTTAGCCTGCACCGCCGAGGTGAGAAGGATGCAGGAGAGGGAGAAGGTGAGAAATCTCATGGATGCGATGTTTTAGAGGGTCTTGATGAGGTGAACTGCTTCAGAAAGCTTATCGGCGAGTGATTTGGAACTCAAGCGGGGAAACTTTCCCCCGGAGGGTAGAAGGTAATCGCCATTACGTTGAAGCATGAGGCGATCATTCTTGATTTCCACACTTTCGAGCA
Organism: uncultured Verrucomicrobiales bacterium; assembly: GCA_937958875.1. Taxonomy (GTDB): domain Bacteria; phylum Verrucomicrobiota; class Verrucomicrobiia; order Verrucomicrobiales; family Akkermansiaceae; genus SW10. The sequence continues at coordinate 3,918 of CALGMJ010000004.1, forward strand.
CTTTCCCGGACGCCACCACTCTAATCCGATTTGTCTCGATCAGAGCTTCGACAGGTTTTGGAAAGCGGCCAAAGCGGTCTCGCCAGTCTTTTGTCAGCAGATTGAGTTCCTTTTCGGTTCGCACTGACGCCAGTTGACGATAGGCCGCGACACGCATTTCAGGATCTGGGCCATAGGTGCGGGGGAAAAAAGCGGGTAGGCGGTCTTGCGATTGATCCCAAGTGCTTTCGGAATACGCGAGGAAATCGACTTTGACCACGGCATCAGCACGCTGGGTCGGTGTTTTTCCCTGGAGAGACTCTACCGACTGCTGGAGGAGCTGGCAGTAGAGCTCGAACCCGACGGCCGTGATGTGGCCAGATTGTTTCGTCCCTAGTAAGCTGCCAGCGCCCCGGATTTCGAGATCCCGCATCGCGATTTTAAAGCCGGATCCGAGTTCCGTGTATTGCTTGATCGCGCTGAGACGTTTTTTGGCATGACCACCGGAGATGAGGTCATTTGGAAGCATCAGGATGGCGTAGGCGCGGCGCCCAGCCCGTCCGACTCTTCCCCGGAGTTGGTAGAGATCGGCGAGCCCGAAGCGGTCGGCGCGATCAATAAGGATGGTGTTGGCATTGGGGATGTCGATCCCGCTCTCAATGATGGTGGTAGCGAGAAGGATGTCGGCGTCACCAGCGACGAACTGGTGCATAACAACTTCGAGGTCTTCTTTATCCATTTGTCCATGGCCGATAACGATCTTTGCCTCTGGGACGAGATCGTTGATCTTTTTCTTCATATTTTCGATCGATTGAACTCGATTATGGAGGAAAAAAATCTGCCCTCCACGGGTAAGTTCCCGGCGGATGGCATTACGAATAAGGCGTTCATCATAGGCTGCAATAGAGGTCTGAACGGGCAGCCGATTCGGAGGAGGGGTGTCAATGGTGGACATATCTCGTGCCCCCATGAGAGAGAGGTAAAGTGTGCGTGGAATCGGAGTAGCCGAGAGAGTTAGCACATCAATGAGGCGGAAGCGTTCCTTAAGAATTTCCTTATGCTTCACTCCGAACCGCTGTTCTTCATCGACGACTAATAGCCCGATGTTTTTGTATTCAAGATCCTTTGAAAGGAGTCGGTGAGTGCCGATCACGATATCTACTTTTCCACTCGCCAGCCCTTCTAGAGTTTCTCGAGCTTCGGCGGGAGTTTGTAAGCGGGAAAGGAGATCAATGCGGACTGGGAAATCACTCATTCGCTCGCGAAACGTTCGCCAGTGCTGCTCTGCAAGAACGGTAGTCGGAGCCAGCATGGCGACCTGAGAACCACCGGTGACCGCTTTGAAAGCGGCGCGGATTGCGACTTCAGTCTTACCAAAGCCCACATCGCCACAGATCAGCCGATCCATCGGGCGAGGAGATTCCATATCAGTCTTAGTGGCTTCGATCGCCTTACGTTGGTCCGGTGTTTCCACATAGGGAAAGGCGGCTTCGAAATCCTGCATCCACTGGGTATCGGGACCGTGTGAATGACCGCCTTTTGAGTCTCGTTCCGCTTGAAGCCTTAGGAGCTGAGCTGCGTAGTCGAGGACTGAGGCTTCGGCGTTTTTACGGGCATTTTTCCATCGCTTATCGCCAAGTTTATTCAAGCGAGGTTTCCCTCCGCCTACTCCGATATAACGTGAAACTAGGTGAGCTTGATCAATGGGAACGTGCAGGGTAGCGCCATCTTGATACTCGATCCCAAGCTCTTCCCGGCCGTCATTGCCATCGACTAAGCCAATAAATTCGCCAATTCCGTAGTCTGCGTGAACAACGAATTCACCATCATTGAGTTCGTGCACACCGGCAATGGCTGCGGCGTTTCGCTGGCTCGCGAGGCGTTCTTTATTTCGAGCTCCTGGGAGGTAGTGACGCCCAAAGATTTCCAAGGTCGATAGTACGACGAATTTCTGAGATGGGAAAACGAAGCCCTTAGCAAGGCGGCCCTCAACGAATTGAAAATCCTCTTCCTGACCTTCAATGACCTCAAGAAAGCGATGTTTCTCAGCCTTACTCGGAGCGACTAATCCAATGTTCCAACCACTCGAGCGCCAGTCCTTGAGTTGCTCCAGAAATAGGGTGCGGCTGGAATCTGCTACGACGAAGTCTCCAGCCTCAAATCCAGCAGCCGGGGAGGGAAAAAGATCGGCATTCCAATCGTCGTCGGGAGCATCGCTCAGAAAAAGATCGCCGATTTCGAGATCATTTTCGTCAATAATCAGGACTATGTCATTTTCACTTTTCCAAGAGGAAAGGGGATGGCTTAAATCCGGCGCTCGTGAGCCGATCTCGATTCGTTCAAGGCGTCGAGTCGTCGTCTGAGTTTCGACGCTGAATTCTCGGATCGACTCGATCTCATCGCCGAAGAATTCGACTCGCAGCGGGCTCGTCTGGTGAGCTGGAAAGAAATCAAGGATGCCACCGCGTCGGGCAAACTGAAGGCGAGCAAAAATTTGTGGATGTTCTTCATAAGATCTCTCAGTTAGCCAAGTGATGAGATTTTCTGGAGAAATTTCCTGACCGACCTCGAGCGTCAGTTCGCTTTCATTGAAGGAGTCATGCGCGGGTGCTGGAGTTTGCCAGGAATGCCGGGATAGAATGACTGGGAGTTCTGGATTTTGTGCCAGAGTGTGAAAGCTCGAGATCCGTTCGGCCTCACGGTCAGGGTCCGTTAGCTCATCATCTACGATGATTGTTGGATCTGGCAGAAGGCGGGCGGGAGTTTTCCAGAAGGCCAGTTCTTCTGCCAGCAGCTCGCGTCGTCGGGCATGCGGGCTCATGATCCAGACTCGGCCTTCATGGTGTTGCGAAAGAAGCGCAGAAATCAGGTAGCCCTGTGCTGATGGATGACAGGTCCCGATGCGGTTGAGAGTGCTGGAATCTAATGAACGTGCTTGCCACGTGGGCAGGGCTTTCGCCCGCCACGTCTCTTTTGCTGAGCCTGACCGCATCACGGAATGTCATAGCCCTGAAAGCAAGAACACGCAAGTAGTGGGAGTGAAGGGTGTAGCCTGAAGAGACTCTGCCATTAGGCCGAGTGCGAAGAGAGAGGAGCTTCAAAAATCTTCCGAATTTGATCTTTTTTTCTCTTGAACAGATTCGAAACATTCGCTAACTCTCCGCCGCGCCAAGATGGTGGCCGTAGCTCAGTTGGTAGAGCCCCGGATTGTGATTCCGGTTGTCGCGGGTTCAAGCCCCGTCGGTCGCCCCATTTTTAAATAAGGCCTAGCGAGGATAAATCCTTGCTAGGCCTTTACTTTGGGCCGGTTTTGAGGAAAGTCGGTATCTTGTAACGAGATGTTACCGACAATGCGATTACCCCAGTTTTGGGGCAAATATGACCCTAAATTGTTCCAATTACCCCAAGGATTTGCCCCAGAAAATCATGCCAAAACGAGTGCATAGAAAAAAATATCCGGTCAAAGGGCTTGAGAGGCACGGACGACGTTGGCGATGGACGAGAGTCATCGATGGGCGACGAGTGCGTTATCCGTTTGATGCTGCAAATGAGGCTGAGGCGATTGCTTGGGTAATGCAAATGGAAGGGCGGTCAGAAATCGTCGATGCTGGCCTGTGGGAGCATGAGGTAACATCTTATACAACAGAGTCGGTAGCCGCAGGGAGACTCTCGCCTGTTTATGGCGAAGACAGAAAACTTGTCTTGATGAGGGAAGCTCCACGTATGGGAGTGAATTCTCCTGCTGATCTAACGCCAGCGCGGATTCAGGCCTGGTATGATTCCGAAATCAAGGCAGACCGATTGGTAACTGTCACAGTTAACCATTATTTGAAGCATTTCGACGGATTTTGCCGATGGCTCGTCTCAAAAAACAAACTCTTAGAAAATCCGTGTAAGGCAGTTGAGGTGGTTCAAAATCCAGACAATACGAGAGAGGTCTATCTGACGTCAGATGCCGTAGCTGAGCTGCTGAAGTCTGCGCGAGAGGATCACAAGAAATGGAACGAACGCCATAAACCTGGCATGAAGGCCCATGACCCGTATCCAACTATCGAATTGTTCATTCTTTTGGCATGTGAATGTGGGATGAGAAAAGGTGAGATCGACGCTGCCCGTTCTGAGTGGGTTGACCTCGAACGAGGGCTCATCATCATTCCTGCCGAAGAAGAATACGATGGAAAGATCTGGAAGCGAAAAGGAAAGACGGGTCGCAGGAGAAGGGCTGTGATACCGATGGTAAAAGAGTTGAAGGACTGGTTCCAGAAATGGGGTGTTCCCTCACCGTATTTACTGAAGCCAGAGAAGAGATGGGGGAAAAACCGATATCGATATGAGATTCACATGGTGATGGAGCGCTTTCTGAAGCGTCATGGTTACGAACACGTAACGATCCATGACATGAGGAGGTCTTTTGCTTCAAACCGGGTTTCGGCAGGTCTTCCTATGGAAAAGATAGCGAACTGGATGGCGATTGATCTCAGTACCGCTTGGAAGCGTTACGCGAGATTCATTCCTGCTGATGCTGATATCGAGCGGGGATCAGCATCTTCATCTCAAACAGCCGTAGAGCAAGTCTTGGTGCCGGAGAGACCTGTGAGCGAGAATCATTTGGGAACTACAAAAGAGCGTTTGGCTTCGCTGAAGGAGCTTTTCGATGAGGGGCTGATCACGGAGTTAGAATTCAGCGAATAGAAGGCTGAGATTTTGAGTGATCTTTGATCAACTCAGAAGAGATTTCATTAAAGCACTAATCGTTGCACTTAGGCTGATGTTACCGACCTTTTTTAGACCCATTTTTAGGTATTCTGCGAAGGTTGTTTGAATGTCTCCATTCTGGATGATCTCGCCGGAGCTACGAAGTAGCGTAAAACCCTTTGAGGTAAGGGTGACATTTTCTACGCTTTGAGGGAATGAGTCAGAAAAATGGATAAGGCCCTCTCGCTTGAGAAAACGAGCGGTGTTTGTGAAGGCGGAGCCTCTGGCCTCAGAATACACTGAGGTACAATGATCG
>CALGMJ010000005.1 GCA_937958875.1 uncultured Verrucomicrobiales bacterium
AGCGTTAATACTTTCGAGTAACTGATGAATTTTTAACGTTCTTTGGACAGGATCATTCTCATCTAAGACATAAGCCATCCCCGCTTCAATTCCACCTTCTTTCCGCAAATTGCTTGGGTGAGCTGGGCTCTCTCGATACTCCCGCTTACTCAGCTTACGCCCACGGTGTGTCCTTCTTGAATCTTCAGAGTCACTGGATATAGCAGCTGTAGCGACTACTTCAGACTTCGAAATTCGACCGGTAAAATAACCAGTCAAGATCAATACACAACCTAAGACAAGCATCAGACCTCTATTCATTCTATATTAAATATCATTTTTAATATTTACGAAGCAAGGCATAAGGTTAGCGCAATGTGCAGCTTGAGAGTCATCGAATGAACATATTTTTCGATGTTCATGTTTCAGTGCTTGTTCGACGGAATGTTCCGTCAGGTCTAGCAGATATTTCATGAAGTTAAGCGCGGCGAGGCAGAGAGATTGTTTAGCAAAACGAGTGAAGAGCTTTACTCGAGAGCGGCGCGGAGATCATCGGCAGCACTGCGGGCAGAATCGCTTGGGATTGTTTTCTCAGGAGGGGCTTTCAGGGTGAAACCTTCGAATTGAGTTTCGGGCTGGGAGGTAGGAGTTTCTGCCAGTAGTGGAGTCGCTTCGATTTCCTTCGGCTTCTCAAGAGTGAGCTGAGATTCGGCTGCTTCGAGGGTTTCGAATTTTTTGGCACTTGGCAGGACCATGCGGTCGAGGGAGCCGAGAGCCGCGTTATAGCTTTTGACGGAATGATCGAGAGAGCTACCGACTTTCGAGAGGTGACCGGTAAAGGTTGTGAGACGTTTATGGAGTTCACGGCCGGTATCGGCAATGACGCGGGCATTGGTAGCGAGCGCTTCCTGACGCCAGCCATAGGCCACGGAACGCAGCAGAGCAATAAGCGTGGTGGGGGTGGCGAGAATGACATTCTGATCGACGCCTTTTTCCAAGAGTGAACTGTCTTCTGAGAGAGCGGCAGAGAAGAAAGATTCGGAGGGGAGGAAGAGGACGACGAATTCTGGGGTGGGCTGGAACTGAGCTTGGTATTTTTTTGAAGAAAGCTGGCGGATATGGGTAGTGACCTGGGCGGCGTGACGCTTGAGATGGGCGGTACGATGTTCTTCGGAATCTGTTTCGAGAGCGTCAAGGTAGGCGTCCATGGGTGTTTTGGCGTCGACGATGATTTGTTTTCCTCCGGGGAGGTGAACGATGAGGTCAGGGCGGAGTTGTTTACCCTCATCAGTCGTGGTGGTGGTCTGGGTGCTGAAATCACAGTGCTCCTGCATGCCAGCCATTTCTACCACGCGCTGGAGCTGGATCTCGCCCCATTGGCCTCGGCCGGAAGGTTGGCGCAGAGCTTTTACGAGCTGGGCGGTTTCTTTCTGTAGTCCTTGCTGAGAGGTGTGGAGCTGAGAAACCTGTTCTTTGAGTGAGGCGTATGCTCCTTCACGGGCTTTTTCGATCTCGCCGATACGGCCTTGCATTTTTTCGAGCGATTCCGCGACGGGTTCGACGAGGTGGGCGACAGCTTGTTCACGTTTTTCTAGCTCTCCTTGAGCTTGCTTTTGCTCGGTAGCAAAGGTGGATTGGGCGAGGTCGAGGAATTGTTCCTGAGTAGCCTGGAGGGCGTCTTGGGAAAGGGCCTTGAAGGTGGAGGTAAAGCGTTCTTCAGTATTTTTAAGAAGAGCAGAGGTTTCTAGGTTCCGTTTTTTTTCTGCGGCGAGCTGGGTTTCGAGCTCGGCTTGGCGTTTCAGCAGGGTGATTTCGGCGGAGCGCAGTTCAGTGAGATCGCCCTGAAGGAGGTCTTCGTGAGCTTTCCAGTCGGCTGCAGCTTTTTGGTAGGCGGCATCACGGACTTTAGCGGCGGTCTTTGCTGAAGAAAGGCGCATAACCGCGATGAGAAGGATGAGGACGAGGACCGCCAGTGCGATGGCGATCTGAGGAAGATATTGAAGGAGTTCGTTCATAGCAGGATGTTCGCTTGCGCTTGCGGGAGAAGGTGCTTTTCTTACGTGCGTTAGCGCGTTGTCGCATAGGCGGCGGTGACTGGCAAAAATAAATCAACTTTAACTATTATGGGATACGAATTACCTGAACTAGGCTACGGCCTAGATGCGCTGGAGCCTCACATCGATGCTAAAACGATGGAGATTCACCATGGCAAGCATCACAATGCTTATGTCACGAACTTGAACGCTGCTCTGGAAGGCAAGGCTGAACTCGCTGGGCTCTCCATTGAGGAGCTGCAAGGGAAGATCGCCGACACTCCGGCTCTCCGGAATAATGGTGGTGGTCACTTTAATCACAGCCTTTTCTGGAAGGTGATCGCTCCGGGTGGAGCTTCTGCTCCTTCTGGTGACTTGGCGGCAGCGATTGATTCGGCTTTTGGATCTCTGGATGCGTTCAAAGAGGAGTTTGCTAAGGCTGGTGCAACACGTTTCGGTTCTGGCTGGGCATGGCTCGGGCTTAAGGCCGATGGCACTCTGGGAGTCTGCTCAACCCCAAATCAGGACAACCCACTCATGGGTGAAGCGGCAGGCTGCTGTGGCTGCACTCCAATTTTGGGTCTCGATGTATGGGAGCACGCATACTACCTGAACTACCAGAACCGCCGCCCTGATTACATTGCCGCGTTCTGGAGCGTGGTGAACTGGGACGTAGTGGCGGCGAATTTCGCAGCGGCTAAGTAAAGCTCACTTTATTTTCAGTCAGCGCTCGAAGGCTTGTTTAAGCTTTCGAGCGTTTTTGTTTTCGCTTCCACCACAAAAGGCAGCCCATGAGGGTGGTGAGGGCGATGAGTCCGACTGCAATGGCGCTGGCGATGTCTCGGGCATCGCGCCCAGCGAAATCGAGGAAGTGGAATTTATGCAGGTAGATGAAGCTGAGCGCTTCGACCAATCTGGCTGGGGTAGTTCGCATGGCCATATGAGCATCTTCGGTGTCGACGGTATCTTGCCAGATGGGCTGGTCCTGATACTTCACCCGCCAGACGGGGAGGCGCTTGAAGATAAAGCCGTAGTCTTTGCGAAACTTGGTGATAGGCTCCACCTCTGAAATGACATCCGGTGAGTAGCCAGAAAATTCACAGGCAAGTTGTCGCGCGAATGTTTCTTCGCCTTCAGGAAGAAATGTTCCGTCAGTCGTAGCATGATATGAAATCGCTTTGAAAGATCGGAAGCGATAGTACGATTTTTCTCCGACTTTAGCGAGGCTAAGTCCAGTCACGGGAGTGGTGTTTTTCTGCGCAATGAGATCTGGACTCAAGGTGAGAGTTCGGGTCTCTATGCTTTGAGCACTGGTCCATTGAGTCGAATCATCATAGCGATATTTAGCCGCAACATGGGCGACGCCACTGAGGCCGAATAGGAAGAAGAAAACGGCGCTGATGGCCCCGGTAAGGCGATGCCAGCGTCTGGTCTTTTGGGTGCCTTTCTTTCGCTTGATGAAGAAGAGTGAAACCACTCCGCTCAGGGCGATGGCGAGGGTGAGGCTGCTGACCACTAGAACAGCGGTGATACGGAGAGGGCTACTGGGTTTTCCTAGGAAGGACCAAGTATGAAACCAAGAGAAGAGTTTAGAGAAGAGTCGCTTTGATGGAGTATCGAAGGTTGCAAGACGTCCCGTCCGTGGATCGACAACCACTTCGAGCCCATCTTCCCGGTCTAAGATCACTCGGTAGGCTGGTAGGAGACGGTTGATGGGACTGTAGGTTTCTGAAAATTCAGTGAGTCTTTTGATTTCTAATAGCTCTGATGATTTGTCTTGAACATACGCTCGCGCGAGTTGTTCAGTATGTCGTTCAACTGCATTTGGAATCGTTTCTCCCGTGGTGGCATCACGGTAGTGAAGTTCTTGATCTGGCGTGACCCCGAGGTAGGTGGGGTGTCCCGCTAGAGAGACGAGCTTGAGCTGGTGAAGAGCTGGTTGATCTGAAAAGACTGTGGCCGGACTTTGCCATTTTTCGTTGCTCGTAATTGGGCGTGGAGGGATGAAATGTGAGGCGATTTCTGGGCGAAGCCAGTTCGCCATCATGGGATGAAGAAGCCCGCTCAGGGCCCAAAGGAAAACCGGCACCGCCAGCCAGATTGCTAGCTTGCGGTGCACGGTGTAGAAGAATTTCTTCATGGATGAATGGGGAGTTACCATTTCATTTTCAGCCCAAGGTAGACGGAGCGCCCGTCACCTGGATTGATGAAATCTGCAAGGTCAGGGTTCGGGCGGCCGAGAGCACGATCAAATGGGATCGAGGGATTCACGGTAGCGCTGTTGACGAAGTTTTTATCAAAGAGATTATCGACTCCACCGTAGATAGTGAAGGTGTCGTTCAGCTTAGCCTCTCCAGAGAGACGCCACAGGGTGAAGCCACTCACGTCAAAATCATCTGAGTTTGCATTATCAACGATGATGCCTTCGGGAAGCCATTCGGCGGAAAGTGAAATGTTCCAGCGATCGTTCCGGTCTTTGAGGCGAAGCCTTCCACTGTAGACATGCTCCGCAACTCCGGGGAGAGAATTTCCTCGGTCTGGGCCGTCATCAATCGTGAAGTCATTCAATTGATAGCTCTGATCCAGAAAAAGCCTGGGGCCAGAGCTTGTATTCATCAGTTCGGTGAGATCAAGGCTCAGAGAGGCTTCCACTCCGCGGTGGGTCGCATCCAGATTTGTCGTCCGAGAAGGGCCACCGGGCGCGAGTTGCGCATCGATGAACTCGTCCTTCACGTCACTGTGGTAGAGGGCGATTTTAGCGTCGGCCCAGTGATTCTGGTAGCGAGTGCCGATCTCAAAAGTGCGCGCCACTTGAGGGTCGAGACGTGCGAAGTTGAGTGAGGTGCCAGCTTCGGCAAAGGGGGAGGCCTCGAAGCTCTGGCTGTAGTTAGCGAACACCTGAAGGGCATCAGTCGGTTTGTAGAGATATCCGATCCGGTAAACGAGGCCATCATCGGTAAGAGTGCCTTCATTTTCACCTGTTTCATCCCCAGCATTGAGCTCGATCTCTCGACGTGATCGTTGGTAACCGAGACCTAAAATGAGGTGATGATGGTCGATGAATTCAGCGTCATTTTCTAAATAAATACTGAAGTTCGAGGCAATGTTATCGCGGTCGATATTTTGCTGCTCGCGCACGGGGGAGAAGCTGGTGGTGAATCCTTTCTCTGCATTTCTGCCGTAGTTTGCGGCGGTGTTGAAACGCAGGGTATGGTCGACCCCGAGCCAGCGGTAGTCGTATTCGCCCTGCGCGCCGAGTTGAAATTCATCGGTTTCATAGTCAATGAGGCGATTAAAACCAAAGCGGGAGTCACGGTTAATGAGGTGGTCGAAGTCGAGGGCTTGGTAATTTGTGTAAAAAGACCAGCGGCCATTTTGGGATTCCCATTCGGTGCGCTGTCCGAAGCGGAGTGTGGCCAGATCACGGTCGACATCGGGAGCGCGTCCCGGCTGAGCCTGGCGAGGATTGAGGAGGAATTGTTCTCGTGTCAGGGAGCCTGTCAGGGCGGCGTCAGAGTCACTGTAGAGAAAATAGAAGCGAGTGACGGCTTGGTCAGACCAGTGGTAGCCAAGGTTCGCGGTGTAGTGGTAGTTTTCCCAGCTATTGCGTTCACGATATCCACCAGATTCACTGTAGCTCGTACTTAAGAACCAATCCCAGGTATCATTCGATCCACCATGCGAGAGATGGCCACGGTAGGTCTCAAAGCTGCCCCATTCTCCCTGAAAGCGTGTGCCGGGAGTGTTGAGACCATTTTTCTGCACAATATTGATCGCGCCTCCAAGCTGGAGACCACCGTGAGCGAGGCCATTTGCGCCGGGATAGATCTCAAGGTGATGAATGGTGAGAGGATCGATCGCTCGGTAATAAAAGGAGCCATCGGCATCGTTGGCGGGAATGCCATCGAGGAGTAGTGACAGTCCTCGGTCTCCAAAGCGGCGCTGGAGGCCGGAGTCCCGGACGGAGATACGTGTGTCATTCCCAGTGCCCCGTGAGCGTGCGAAGACGGCGGGCTCAAACTGGAAAATTTCCTGAGGTGCGATGGTGCGCCCAGTCCACTGGTCTGGGGTGAGTATAGAGCCGGCACCAGGAAGATTCTGGATGCGCTCTTCCGCAGCAGTGACGCTGTCCTGACCAGTGTCAGATTTCTGATGGGCGGTCACCACAATTTCTGGAAGAGTCTTAGCCGTGTCTTCAGCGTAGGTGAGAAGAGGGGTGCTAGCAGCGAGCAATTGTGCTGCTTGTTGACGAAATTTCATAAAAAATAAGTAAAAATTAAGCCCGAAAAAAGGGCAGGGGTGATCATGCTAGGATGATCGGAAAAAGAGTCAGATAATGACGGTATTACGGAGTCCATCGAAGTTCGATGAACCTCTCCGTCATGGAAGAGATAGACCGGAACGAGTCACGCCCGAGGTCTGTTAAAAAACGCCTTAATAGGACTCTTTAAGCCCGTGGAGGAGGAGACTCAGGGCAGGTTTCCCAAGAGGAAATGTGATGTTCTGGGCCACTGCGGTGGCCTAGAAAAATAGAAACAGGGGATGGTATCAGAGGGGCACTGATTCTGCCCACTAGAAGGTCCTTAGGACCTGTCTTTTTAGTGAGTGGAGCTTCCTGCCCGGAGTTTGGAGAAAAGGGCGGGGGAGTCTCAAGGTCACGAAGTCGCTCTGCGACGTGACAAAATTCACAAGGGTGCTCACCATCAAAGGTATTGCTGACGGCTTGTGTCAGTGATCCCGTCTCCTGGAGCTGGGTCGGAATCATCGTGAGCCAGCCAAAGGTCTGCACGAGAACAGAAAAAGCTCCGCAACCAAGTAACACCACAAGAAGAAGGATCACCTTCACCTGTCGGCAGACGAGAGAGCGGAATTGATGTCGAGGCTGGCTCAAGGGGGGCGTTCTTATGAGTCGAGCGAGAAAAAGTCAATTGTCACCCTTCACTGCTTTTATAAGGCTTTCGACTGATGGCTGTGAAAAATTTTCCAGTCTGGTATGTCGGCTGCTATGGAGTGTTTTGATACCCATGGAATTACCTGATTTGCGACAAGTTCGCTCCCTCGTAGCAGTTGCTGAGACTGAAAGTTTCACAAAAGCGGCGGAACGTTTGAATGTGACCCAGTCTGCGGTGAGTCATTCGATTCGGGCGCTTGAAAGCCAGCTCGAATGCACTCTGGTCGAGCGTTCTGGTAAACGAGTTGCTCTTTCACAAGAGGGAACAGTGCTTTTAAGGCGTTTTCGTGGCGCCCTGGGTGAGCTCTCAAAAGCAGGGGAAGAACTTGCGGTGCTACGACGCTGGGGGCAAGGACGGCTGAGAGTCGGGGCCACTCATACGCTTTGGCACTTCCTCTTGCCGAAGGTGATGCAAGAATTCCGAGGTCTCTATCCCCGGTGCGAAATTCACGTCGAATCTGGTGATACTTCAGAGTTGATTGAACTATTGGATAAGTCAGAGATCGACCTCGCACTTGGCATCGGAGGGCGGGGGCCAGGATGGACTCGCTTTGAACCTGTTTTCAATGATGAGATGGTTTTCGTCGTCTCCCCACAGCACCAATGGGCGGGGCTAAAAGAGGTTCCGCTGGCTGAGGTGGAAAAAGAATCATTTATGGTCTACGGGCGTAATAGTGAGACGTATCGCGTTCTAAGAACATCCTTCGAAAGTGTCGGCGCCCGGATTCGTCCCAGCTTGAGCCTGGGCGATATGGGAGCGATCAAGGAGATGGCAAAAGTGGGCATCGGGGTCGCCATTGTCGCACGCTGGATTGCACAGGCTGAGATCGATGCTGGCGAACTAGTCGCAGTTCCATTAGGCGAAGTTAGTCTTTCGAGAGAGTGGGGACTGTTTTGTCATGAATCCCGTCACCTTTCTATGGTCGAGGCTGATTTCTTGCGCCTTTTCCGGAAGGCTGCAGGAGAAATATCCCACTGATTTTTTTTAAATCGATTCAGATAAAACCAACTACGCAGGACGAAACCTGAGGTGTTAGCGGAAGGAAGCCACTGATTACCCTGATTTTACTGATTTTCTTAGGTTCCACAATATAGGTATCAGTGAGATCAGAGTAATCAGTGGTATTTAAAACGATCTCCCAAGTCATCGCTTTCACTTTAGCAAGGCCTTAGTCTGGATTGCTCCCTTGTTTAGGGGGCTGACCAACTACGAGATACTTCGTAGTTGGTTTTATTATTGAAGGAGTTTGAATGCTCTCTAGGCGTGGTTCACCTCAGGGTAGCAATTCGAGAACATCTCTTGAAATTCCTCCCAGAGAAGACGTCTCTTCTTACGGTGGGGGATATTGAAAATAATTTTTCGAGCAAGTTCTGGTGCTTCGGAAGCTGAAGGTGCCTCATTTCCATTATACTCGATCATTGTCAGCTCGATGAGGTGGTTAGCGCGTTCAGCGTTTAGGGCTCGGCTCATCATTTGGCGAAGCTCGCGCTCGAGTTTAGGCCATAAATTTTCCTTCGGGGTAGATTCTTCAGCCTCTGGAATAATCAGCGGAATTACCTCCTTGGTAGGATCTTGAGAGGTCAGTCGATCTTGGTTGGCATACAGGAATTTTTTTACCGTCAAGATTTTGTCAGGAGAGAGTTCGACTTGATCTGAAAACATCAATCCCAGGTAGAGTGAGCCCCGGCTAATGATGGCGAGGTATTGATCTTCAAAACCAAAAAAGAGCGTTTTCATCGAGCGACCTACGGTCCGGTATTCGGCTGCCATGTCATGAACGGTCTTCGTAAGTTCAGCCATACGGCGGTCCCCGAGAGGGAGGTTGCTATCGATGAGCTGACCTTCTGCTTGAACCCAGCCTCCTGTGGCTGAAAGGTCATGACTGAGTGCGACAAGTCCGTAGCCGATCGCTAGTTCGTGTGTGGTTTGTTGAGACATTGTTCAGTGCGTGTGTTGTTGTGTGTGTGGTCCTATGTCTACTTCCACTGGGCGCGTTGCATGGCTGCCCCCATCCCGGTGGCGCGATCATGCTGGGCGACTTCAGATCCGTCTGAATCACCCCGGCTAAACCTGACGGTCGTGATGCTATCTCGATCTTCGATGGCGGCGGCTTTCAACTTTTCTTTACGAAATACGGAAGCAATTTCCGTTCCATAAAAATTCAGAAAGGAGGCTTCGTGGCTCAGTCGTGTGGCGTCAGAAAGGACCTCATTCCTTGATTTAGGAATGGGAGTCTCCCCCGACACCCTCGATGAGGATGTGCTAGTAGACATGAGTTCTAGATTTGGTTGTTGTGACTCTGAATCTAGGGGGGAAGATAGTCAGAGATGACCCCACTATGTGGTCTTTTTTGGAATAATCAGCAAAAAAAATGCCAAATCCTGTGACTTTTGCGTTTTTTGACGATTTTTTATTCGGCGAACTTAAATTTTATAAAATTCAGCTAATCCGTCAGAAGGGTATCGAGCTTCTTCAAAATTTTCTCCCTCTTACTCGGAACGGGAATTTTAGCGAACAGGTAGTGGGAAAATTCGGTGATTTCCTGTGAATTCGGATTCTTAGAAAGGGGATGATCTTTTAATGTTTTTTCGATCAGCTTATTGGTCTGTTCTTCGCTTACGGCTTCGCTAAGAAGCTCTTTAATCTTAGGGAAAAGATCGGCCCAAGCTGAAGGCTGGGGTAGAGGAACAGGGGTTGTATCCGGAGAGGGAGAATTTTCCCGAGCCTTGAGAAAAATGGCTTGAGTCTCTTCAAATCCAGCTAAGATCTTAGGGCGATTTTTTCTTAAGAAACGTCTCGCATCGATGATGGCCGTAGTAAGTTCGTCACGATCCGCTGAAAAAAGAAGCACGACTCGGAGAGAGCGTTCACAGATACAAAGAAGGAGGTAGTCATGGAAACCGAAGCAGACGGTCTCCATTTCACGGCCAACATGGGCGTAAGAAGTCGCCATCTCGTCTATGATCGCTACCATTTTTTCAATACGGCTATCCGCGAAGGGTAAGTTACTATCGATCAGTGAGCTGCCCTTCTGTAGCCAAGCGCTCCGGGCACCGGTATGATGGCAGAGAGCGACAAGGCCGTAGCCGAGGGTGAGATCTTCTGGAAAGTTGGAAGACATGTGTGTGGGGGAATATCGTCTTAACGCTTAGGTTTAGAATTACAGTTATTCTCCTTCGGAGTCTTCACGCCACTGCAGTTGCATGAGTGCATCCTCGATTTCGAGGTTCTTTTTACTGAAGATTCCGCGAATTGAGTCGTGACCGTCTGCTACTCCCTCGGGATAGGCGACTGCATTCACATAGACTCCTTCGTCCACAGAGGCAGCGCGTAGGCCATCTTCGCGGAGTAAGTCTGCTAGGCGACTCCCGTAATGTCCGAGGAATTTCGCCTCTCGGCCAAATCGGCTCGCATTGCCTGTTCCCTCGGTAATTTCGACTTTCTTAAAGTCTCCCTGGTAGCGTGTGTGTGTTTTCAAAGATGTTCGTTGTTGTTACTAAATGAGTATTTAGTTCCGAACATCTAAAAGGATTTTACAGGAAAGTCAGGATAAAAATTGAAGAGAAGTGACATTTAAAAAAGCGAGAAAAATCCTCATTATTTCTCATCTTTGAAACAGGGGGAAGAAGCACTTTTTAAGAAATTTTTTGAAGTCCCTCTGGAATAGGGCGGTTTGCTTTTTTTAGGGCGGATATCATTCGTTTCGCTAGCGCGCTGCGCGTCCAGATCCGGTCTTTACGCGGGATGAGATCCTTTTTCTCACCATCAAGAAAGCGGATTACCTGATAATTCCAGGCAGGTTCTCGAAATTCTTTCAGGATTTTCCGGTCTTTTCCGCTGCGGTTATTTACCACTAAGACGGGGATGAAGTGTTCTTCAATGAGGCGAACCAATGGAGCATGGGAGAGGACTTCGGACCCGAAGTCGCGGCACCCTTTTCATCCTGGCACCTCCTGAAAAAGCAGAAAGACGGGTTTTCCGGTGGTAGAGGACTCCTTTAGAGCCTGTTCGAGTGATTCTCGATATTTGACCGTCCCGATTTCGATGGGATTTTTCGCCCCCGATAAGCACGAACTTAGAAGAAATGCAAAGCAAACGAATACTTTGGACCATGTGAATCTGTCTTTGAGGCTCTCTCTCATTGCTGTTACTATGTTTGAGATGAAACGCAGATTACTATTCCTTGGAATTTTAACAGGGCTTGCAAATGCAGAACTTCCGCAGATGTCAGAAGGAAGTGAATGGCTAGGCTACTTCACTGGCTGGGAGGGGCGTGGCTGGGATTATGGCTTTGGAGCTGATGGCGAAGGCCTTCTTTTTCCTAAGAAAGGGCGCCAGCGTAGGGTTCATGAAGTCTTCCGCATATATCCCCGTATTCAGGAGCAATGGAGCGATAAATGGCATAGTCGTTCTACCGTTGACTGGTCTTCTGATCAGGGCACCTCGATTAATCCAAGCAAGCCTGTTTCCGCTACCCTAGAAGTGAAGGGAGAATCTAAAGCTCAATTTACGCAAACCTATTCAGGCGGGAAGATTCTCATCAAGCCGAAGCTACTCGAGACGAAGACTAAAAATCCTGTCCGTCTTGCAGTGGAAATCAAGGTCATGGACTTCGAGCGAGTGAAGAAAAAAAAGGATAAGCTCAAGGAAAAGGACTATAAGAAAATGTTCAAAGGGGAGCGGTTCGAGGCGGTAAGATCTACCGATGGGAAAAAGGTCACCTTTGACCTCTACGAAAAGCACGATGATCTCATGAGCCCAGAAAAGCTCGCAGACGGAGCTTCAGAAATTTCTCACAAGATCAAATACATCAAGAAAACCCTCGAGCTCGAGCAGGGAAATCCTAAAGTGGGAAAATTTGAGATTAAGGCAAGTGGACCACTATATGAAGGCTACCGTGTGTTTTGGGTCATCGATCCTGAGATGGCGAAGAAAAGTGACGCGTATCTTACGATCGGTCTTAAATAGACCGTAGGCCCGGGGTGTATCCCAGCACTTGCTGGAGATGTACCGCTGTCACGTCTCCCATCGTCCGGCATTGATTAAATGTGGGGGAGCCATAGCGCTCTCTCATTGAGCCTCGCAACCTTTCGACATGTTCTTCTGGTGCGATAGTATCTCCTTTCATGATCTCTAGAACCGCGTTTAGCCGGCGATGCTCCACTTCCGCTCGCCTGGCCATCTGAGAGCGCTCCTCGGAACGATATTGAAGAATCGTTTGATCGTTAAGGAACTCTCGTACGAGATTTTCTGCAGGTTTATTATCTGGGAAGAGGTGCGTCCGGTAAACTCCTAGATTTCCCTCGTAAGATTGTTGGTCAAAATCGATCGGCCGAACCCGATACTGGACTTCCTCAAAATCGGGTGTGATATCGAGCACATAGTTCACTGTGCGCATATCTCCTAGAAGGCGGAGAAAACAACGCTCTCCAAATTTGACAAACTCCTTTGCGACTCGGACTCGGTTGAGGTCCTCACGCGGAAGGTAGTCTCGGATAAAGGTATCTCCGGGAACACCGGCGATATGTTCCTCAATGAGCGTATTGCCATTCACGAGGTAGTTAATGCGGTTTGGCGATAAAATATGCTCCAGCTCTAGCCCGTAAAGCCTGGAGGAATCTGCGTGCTTCACATAATAGTAGTCCGAATTATCATTAAAGGAGTTCGTGATGCAGATCCGAAACGGGCGGGAATTTCCGAAAACCCCGAAGTCGATTCGTTTGACTGTTAAGTGTTCTGTCAGAGATAAATCTCCCCCGATTTTTAAGGTAGCATAGATCTTAGTTAGCTGTGGACGGAGCTGTTCCATCACCTCAGGGGGATACATGACTTCAAGCCAGAGAGTCTCCTCACCTGCTGGATTTTCATAAGGGATGGATTCACAAAACCTCAGGAGATCATCGTACACTAGGGGAATAGTCGAAGTTCGCCCATAGTTGTCTAGGTAGCCGCGTAGAGGCTCCGCGATGGGGTAGAAGACCTTTCGTCGTGAAATCATGGCGCACTTAACCCTCTAGCTAGCTTGCAATCCAGTGTAAAGGGAGGATTCCCAATCTCCTCATGGTATTTAACTGTCAAACTAAATCTGTGGTTCTGAGCTCTCTCGAGGACCTTGTTTTCTGCTGCTTTCAAAGTGTGGAAACCTTTCAAAATCTCCCTCAGCTGTCACCTCCGCAGCTAGGATAAACTCTCTCAATGAGGGTTGCTAACTCTTCCTCGGTGAAGCACAGAGGTATGAACGTGAGAGAGACTCTGAAAAGAAAGACACAAGTTGCATTGAAAATCACTTGATCCTTATCCGGAAATCTGACTACGTTTCGCCCGACGACAAACCAACGTCACGGGCGGGATTAGCTCAGTTGGTAGAGCGACTCGTTTACACCGAGTATGTCGGCGGTTCGAGTCCGTCATCCCGCACCATTTATAAACCCTTCAATCTTAATTGATTGAGGGGTTTTCCTTTGTTGGAGGTTTCTTTTTTGTGATCGTCGTCTTTTACAAATCGACAGTATTTTGCCACTAAATCGACAGTATTTTCTTGGCTGGAGCTGGGAGCTAATGGCATTTTCATCCCGAAATGGGACGTTTTGCTGACTTCAAACCAAGAAAAGATCACTCTGCTGATCGCTGGTGCGTATCAGTTCCCGCGAGGCTTGCTCCGACTGGAAAAAGGATGCGCAAATATTTCCGATCCAAGCATGAGGCCGAGGATTACAGCGGTGATCTCATCAAGCTGGAGAGGGCAAATGCGAAGTTGATTCAAAAAATTGATCCTAGCCTCATTGAAACGGCTGTGAAGTTCGATGACCTCTTCAAAATATACGGCTTCAAAGGGCTCGCTGATGCTTGCGATAATTTAGTCGCTCGTTTGGATCGAGAGTCTCACTCGATGACCTTGGGTGGTCTTCTGGAGTCGTATGAAGAGATAAATCGAGTCAATTGGGGGGAGCGATATTTTCAAGTTTGGAAAACCGTTTGCTCTCTTCTGAAGGAGCTCGCATCAAATCCCGTATCTACTTTGGATAAGCCATTTTGGAAGTCTTGGATGGAATCCAAACAGAAGGAGCGGGGTTGGTCTGAGCGGTCGTATAATGATTTTTTGAGTAGGCTTTCGAGTATTTGGAAATATGCCGTCGACAACGATTTTGTGGAAAGGAATCCGATGGAAGGAATCCCTCGCCGTAAGCTCAAGACGACAGCTGTTTCCATTCTCTCAATAGCGCAGGTAACCAAAATTCTGGAAACCGCATCGCAGCATGACCCCGAGATGGTGCCTTACTTTGCAATCGGAATTTTTGCAGGACTCCGGCCTAATTCGGAATTGGAGAAACTTCTCTGGGAAGACGTCAATTTTGAAGAAAAGTGGATCCGTGTCATGTTCGGAAATAAGACTGATACGAAGCGATTTGTCCCAATAGAGGCAAACCTGATGAAATGGCTAGAGCCATGGAAGGGGAGGACTGGAAGTATTGCTCCAATTAATCATGTGAAGAGGAGACGGTATATCGTTCGAGGAAAATACCAGTCTCCACAGGATTCTAAAGAAGAGCAGTGGACTCCAATCGTCTCATGGTCACAGCGGGATATCATGAGGCATTCATACGGTAGCTACTTGGACGGTCAGTATCGTGATCGAAATCTCGTCAAAGAAAATATGGGACACACGAATTTCCGCACTTACGATCAGCACTACCGGAGAGCAATCACTCCGAAAGAGGCCGAAACATTCTGGAGAATATGCCCTCCCAAGAAAAAATGAAAAATCTGAATGTTCACCGGATGACGGTCAAATTTATGCGTATCTGATGAATGAAGAGGTAACGACGTTCCCTCGAAACCCCGTTCCGTAGATACTCATGCCAACCACCATCGCGAAATCCCGAGCCGAGATATTCGATCAAGCTCTTGCTGATCATAGCGGCGCTATTCTCCACTATCTCTACAGTCGCTGCAACGACTTGGGGATTGCCGAAGATCTCTCCCAGACGCTTTGGGCCTATGTGCATCAAAAGTTCACTGTAGAAGCGATGCAGCAACGTGGCCTTATCTTCCATAAGGCCAAGCAAACTTGGCTCGACTACTATAGGAAACACAGCCTGCGCAGACCTGATCTCACTTTCACGGATGATCTTCCCGAGCCCATCGAGATGCCATTCCGGCAAGAGCCCGAAACTGCCGATGAGGACGAGGCGCTCTATGAGAGATTTTGGGAAATTTTCTATCCCGATGAATACGACGAGACGGCTAAAAAGGTTTTCTGGCTTCACTATCGTTATGGCTACACCTTGCAGGAGATTAGTGAAAAAATCGGCATCTCGAAATCTACCGCCCACGACAAACTTATTCGTTTAAAGGCCCAATGTCTTGAACGCCTTGAAACCCTAAATCCACTCACTTACTAAAACCATGGCCAAGAAAAAAACAGTTACCGATAGAGACCTAGAAAACATGGTTCGTGGCTTCGATGCCCCCGCAAAAGAAGATCATCTGGAAAAGCTTCGGGAACAGGCTCGTGAGCGCGACCGAGGAAAAGATCAGTCTCAGGAGAAAGGCCAAACCAGCCTTCGCTCGTTATTCAAAAACCAAGAAGACCAAGAGAAGCGAGAAATGGAACGTGATCGCGAACAGTCACGTGGCAGAAGTCGATAATCATCTTCCTTGTTCCGGTCTTATTGATTCTTTCATCTCTCTTGTTAGAGGATTTAGAATATTTAAGTTATTACCGAATCCGTGCGTCGCTTTCATATGCAGAAAACGGCCCTCTTTGATGACCGTTTACAGGTCGAATTGTGACCATCTACAGGTTAAACGATGACCCTTTACAGGTCAAAAAATGACCATCTACGGGTTCCGTAATCGCGAATGATGAGTAAAACCCCATGGGGATGCGAAAACTCACTTCAGTGACTGGGGAAATTCAGCCTTCAAACCTGTAAAAGGTCACTTTTAGTTTTCTCTAAAAGGTGACCACAAAATTTTGACAGGGTCATTTTTTTTGTAGAATGAGATTCGTTTTAATTACCTTCAAATGAATCAATCCGAGAAAGATATGCAGATCCTCCGAAAGCCTCCGATTCTCATTCAGACTCAGTGAAACCTGTCTCTCCTGGAAGGACAGCTCTACGATCACATCATTTACAGTATCTATCCACAGCTCGAAAATGAGACCGAGTTCGAGTTCTGATGGTCATACTTCAAAGCCAAGATTAACTACCGATCAAACGATCTTAAACCGCTCAAAAAAGCCTTGCGATCTCTTGTCACCAAAGAGATCGAATGGATTCGGCCAGATAGCAATGGTAAGGAAGAGAGCTGGGGTGTCTTCACTCATCTTTCTGAAGTCGAAATCGGGATCAAAAGGGATTCTTTTAAAGTCTCTGTCGTCCCTAAAATTGCCCAGATCTATTTTAATCCGAAGGTGTGGTGAGCGGTGAATTTGGCTGCTCAGAGACGTTTCACAAGTCGCTACACCCGAGTGATCTATCAAGCCACTGTTCGATACAGAGAAAAGTGAACCTTCCCGGGGCTCACTCCAGTATGGGATTTGAATTTTCTTCGGTCCCTTCTCGGGGTGAACGACAAGAAGCTCTACGCTGTATTCTCCAAGCTCAATCAGCGCATCCTCAAACCAGCGATCTACGAGTGTAACGAAGTCTCAGACATTCAGCTGCGTCTCTTAACACATCGGGAAGGGCGGAAAATCACTGGCGTTCAGTTCGAGGTGAAAACGAATCCCAAATATGACCAACTTCAGTTACCTTGAGCGGAAGACCGCGAAGAGCTTGCCAAAGCCACCGAGAATCCGCTGGTGCGGAGATGCGTACAGTTTGGTATTGGGGAAGGGGTGGCTGCTGGATGGCTTGGGAAATATGGTGAGCTGCATCTCTCGGAGAAGCTCTCGATTCTTGATGAAAAACTTCAATCCGGCGCAATTACGAAAAACATCGGAGGTTACCTCTTTCGCCTCGTTAGCAATCCCCAGAACCCGACCGAGAAGATCATCGCTGACCAAGAACAAAAGAAGCTGGAA
>CALGMJ010000006.1 GCA_937958875.1 uncultured Verrucomicrobiales bacterium
CCATCAGTGGTGATCATCTTATGGCGTGCGCCTGCTTCTTCTGCGGCTTGAAGCTGAGCTTCGAGGTCAGAAAGATCATTGTTCGCGTAGCGATATCGCTTCGCCTTGCAGAGCCTCACCCCATCAATGATAGAGGCATGGTTCAGGCTATCCGAGATGATGGCATCTTCTGAGGTGAGAATACTTTCGAAGAGCCCCGCATTGGCATCGAAGCAGGAAGGATATAGAATAGTGTCTTCGGTTCCTAGGAATTCACTCAGCGCGATTTCGAGCTGGCGGTGAAGGTCTTGAGTACCACAGATAAAGCGCACGGAGGAAAGGCCGAATCCGTGACTGTCGATCGCTGATTGAGCTGCCTGGCAGACTTCAGGGTGATTCGAAAGTCCGAGGTAGTTATTGGCGCACATATTGATCACCCGACGGCCGTCAGAGAGGGTGATTTCGGCATCTTGGGGAGATGAAATGAGATGTTCAGTTTTGAATAAGCCGTTGCTGCGGATCGTATCAAGGTCCTGGTTGAGTTGATTCTGAAATTGAAGAGTAAGCATTTCTGTGTAGTTAAAATTTTTATCCAAGGTCGGCCCAGTTTAGGAGGACTTTTCCGCATTCGCCAGTGAGCATGGCTTGGAAGCCATCTTCGAAATCTTGGTATGAAAAGCGGTGCGTGATGACGTTTTCAATCGCGAGTCCAGACTGGACCATGGAGGTCATCTCATACCAAGTTTCATACATTTTCCGTCCATAGATTCCTTTGATGGTGAGTGAGTTGAAGATGACTTGATTCCAATCAATCCCAATTTCCTTCTCGGGAATTCCCAAGAGGGCAATTTGTCCACCATGTCTCATGCTGGCGATGAGGTCATGAAAGGCTTGTCGGTTCCCCGACATTTCCAGGGCGACATCAAAGCCCTCCGTCATTCCGAGATCGTTCTGAACCTCGGCGAGGCTTTCCTCGCGGACATTCACCGTTCGAGTTGCGCCGAGCGTTTTTGCTAACTCAAGGCGGGTCGGGTTTAAATCTGTAATCACGATATGGCGCGCGCCTGCATGCTTCGCGATAGCCGCAGCCATACAACCGATGGGGCCAGCACCTGTGATGAGGACATCTTCTCCGAGAAGAGGGAAGGTGAGTGCAGTATGAGTCGCATTTCCGAAAGGGTCAAAAATTGCGGCAGCATCTTTTGAAATCTCTGGAGCGAGCTTCCATACGTTTGTGGCTGGAAGCGAAATAAATTCGGCAAAAGCGCCCGGATAGTTCACTCCAACGCCACGCGTGTTTCGACAGTAATGCCGCCTCCCAGCAAGACAGTTTCGGCAGCGTCCACAAATAAGATGCCCTTCGCCAGAAACAAGGTCCCCAATTTTTAAGACATCCACCTGAGCGCCAACTTCAACAATCCGGCCCACGAACTCATGACCAATGGTCATCGGAACAGGAACATTTTCCTGAGCCCAATGATCCCACTGATAGATATGTAGATCAGTGCCACAGATTCCGGTACGGTCGATCTGAATGAGCACCTCTCGAGAGCTCATCTCAGGCATAGGAACCTCGGTAAGAGTGAGTCCACGAGCAGCCTCGGTTTTAACCAGCGCTTTCATTTGCGACCAATTATCACGGGGATGCTGAATTTAAATATAAAATTGAGATTTTAGATTATGCTGATGTTGGAGGTGATATCAATGGGTTTCTTGGTTTTCACTGAGAGGCCCTTCTATTTGCAGTCCGCTCTAGAGAGAAATGGATGAAGGAGGGAGAATAAAGATTTCGCGAAGAAGGTTGATAACCGAGACAATGTTTTTTTCTCATACATTTAACTCCAGCGTTTGGTTCAAATTTCTGCTTTGTGGGCAGCCGGTAGTTGACCAGTCAACAGGGGAGCGGTAGACCTTTCGGCAGACATTATGAAAGACCCCATCACTGTATCTGTGACTGGAGCGGCCGGTCAGATTGGTTACGCTCTTCTTTTCCGTATTGCTTCAGGTTCTATGTTCGGGCCTGACCAGCCAGTGAATCTACGTCTCATCGAGATCGAGCCTGCGATGGGAGCTCTTGAGGGCACGGTCATGGAGCTGGATGATTGCGCATTTCCTCTTTTAAATAGTGTCACTCCGACATCAGATTTAAATGTGGGCTTCACGGGGACGAATTGGGCTCTCCTGGTTGGTTCTGTTCCTCGTAAGGCAGGTATGGAGCGTAAGGACTTGCTCGGGATCAATGGGAAAATCTTTACCGGTCAGGGACAGGCGATTGCTGGAAATGCAGCTTCTGACGTGCGCACTCTCGTGGTGGGTAATCCGTGTAATACGAACTGCCTCATTGCCATGAATAACGCGGGTGATATTCCAAAAAATCAGTTTTTCGCAATGACTCGCCTTGATGAAAACCGTGCTAAGAGTCAGCTTGCGGCTAAGGCTGGAGTCCACAACAGTGCGGTGAGTAATCTCTGTATCTGGGGGAATCACTCAGCGACCCAATACCCGGATTTCACCAATGCGAAAATCAACGGTCAAGCTGCCACCGATCTCATCACGGATCGGGCATGGCTTGAAGGTGAATTCATCAGCACCGTGCAGCAACGAGGTGCGGCCATTATTAAGGCGCGAGGAGCCTCATCGGCAGCTTCGGCAGCAAATGGCGTGGTGGACACTGTCCGCTCTCTCACGACCCCGACTCCAGATGGCGACTGGACAAGTGTTGCAGTTTGTTCAGATGGATCCTATGGCATTCCTGAGGGACTCATTGCTTCCATGCCCATCAAAACTGATGGGAAGAACTGGAGTGTCGTGCCAGGGGTAGAAATCGATGCCTTCTCACGCGAGAAGATCGACGCCTCAGTGCAGGAACTCTCCGAGGAGCGCGATGCTGTTTCCGACCTCATCCCTTCTTAAATTTTTTGTTCAAAACACCAATGCCATCACCACTCGTCATCGCGGGCCGGGAGTTTTCTTCTCGGCTCATGACAGGGACCGGGAAATTCCCTTCTCTGGAACTTATGCGCGATGCGCTCGAAGCCTGCGGCACGGAAATCGTTACCGTAGCTCTGCGTCGGGCTGATCTCAGTCAAGGGAAAGACCCGTTTTCAAACATCCTTGAGTTCATTGATCCTGAGAAATATCTTCTCCTGCCAAATACCAGTGGAGCGATGAATGCTGAAGAGGCCGTTCGCTTGGCACGTCTCGCCGCAGCCGCAGGCTTACCAAAGTGGATTAAATTAGAAATCCACCCCGACCCGACCTATCTACTCCCCGATCCCATCGAGACCCTTTCAGCGGCGGAAACTCTGGTGAAAGAAGGTTTTACCGTGCTGCCCTATATCAATGCAGATCCTGTGCTAGCGAAGCGCCTCCAGGAAGTCGGCTGTGCCACCGTGATGCCATTGGGGGCACCCATCGGGACAAACCGTGGTGTCGCGACTCGGGATCAGATTCGAATTATCGTTGATCAGGCTGAGGTTCCAGTGGTTGTTGATGCAGGACTGGGCGCTCCAAGTCATGCGGCGGAAGCGATGGAGCTGGGAGCAGACGCCGTTTTGGTAAACACCGCCATTGCTATTGCCTCAGATCCTTGTCGCATGGGCGTGGCTTTTCAAAAAGCAGTGGAAGCGGGAAGGGAAGCTTATGAATTAGGTCTTCCTGAAGCAGGTTTTCAAGCTGAGGCGACAAGCCCTCTCACTGGATTTTTAGAAAATACTTAAGCTCCGATGAATCTCTTACTTGGCGTTAATATTGACCATGTCGCGACCTTGCGGCAGGCCCGTTATGCTTTGAACGCAGATGCTCCCATTGTTGAGCCTTCCATTCTCGAGGCTGCTCGGGAAGCACAGGCCGGAGGCGCAGATTCGATCACGATCCATGTTCGCGAAGACCGTCGTCATATGCAGATGGAAGATGCTTTTGAGCTGAAACGTGAGATCGATTTGCCAATCAATCTTGAGATGGCCAATACTGCTGAAATGCTGGCATTTGCGCTCAAATTGAAACCTACTTTCGTGTGCATCGTCCCAGAAAGCCGTGAAGAAGTGACGACAGAAGGAGGTCTCGATGTTGTTGGCCACCTAAATGCTCTCACAGATACTGTAAGAGCTCTTCAGGAGGCTGACATCAAAGTAAGCCTATTTATCGATCCGGAGACTTCTCAAATTAAAGCAGCCTCCGAACTAGGAGTAGAGATGATCGAGCTTCATACCGGAGCCTTTGCCCTTGCTGAAGGGGAAGCGAGAGCCGCCGAACTCAAGCGCCTCCAGAAAGGCTCTCTTCGCGCTAAGGATCTGAATCTTCAAGTCAACGCCGGTCATGGTATTCACTATGAAAATCTGGAGGAGATCTTTGGGGTAAAGAATCTCGTTGAGCTTAACATTGGGCACTGCCTGATTTCTCGTGCCATGTTCGTAGGTTTACGCCAAGCGGTGGCCGAAATGCGGCAAGCCATGCAGGGCTATCAAGGAGGGGTATCGTGAACCTCCTTGGCATAGGGATCGATGTAGTCGAAGTGGACCGGGTGAAGTCCTCGCTGGATGAATTCGGCGAGCGTTTCATAAACCGAATCTTCACTGAAGACGAACGTGCCTATTGCCAGAAACAAAAACGCCCCGAGCTCCACTTTGCGGCCCGCTTCGCAGCTAAGGAAGCCATTGCCAAAGCATTCGGGACTGGAGTTGGTAAAGAGATCGGTTGGCTCGATATGGAGATTTTTCGCAAAGCATCAGGGGAACCTGCGGTCAGGCTTTCAGGCCAAGGAGCTGTTTATGCAGACTCCCGCTCAGTGAGTGAGGTCAAAGTGAGTCTAACCCATGCGAAGCATTACGCCGCGGCAAATGCGGTTGTGATGGGAGTTTGATATTGAGATTTTTTTAAATCTGTAGGTGGGCCTTTTGGCTAAGACTTCTCACTTTGCAGGAGGAGCATCAAAGAGCTAAGATGCTCGCTATTAAACCTTTATTAGCGCCGAAATTCATGAAACTGCAGATTCTAGCCCCCTTGGGTGTCCTTGGAGCCGTCTTCACAGCTCTATCTCTTGAACCCCAAAATGCTCCTTTACAGACGGCGAAAGTGAGAGACGTAGAGTGTGAGGTGATTACGCACCCAGATGGGTCGAGCGAACTTATTCTGGGAGACGATGTCCCAGGAAGTATGAGTGTGGTAAAGATTGAGCTTGGCGGCTCACTGTCGAATCAATGTC
This sequence comes from uncultured Verrucomicrobiales bacterium, assembly GCA_937958875.1. Taxonomy (GTDB): domain Bacteria; phylum Verrucomicrobiota; class Verrucomicrobiia; order Verrucomicrobiales; family Akkermansiaceae; genus SW10. The sequence continues at coordinate 5,183 of CALGMJ010000006.1, forward strand.
TCATGGAAGGTCAGCCTCTGGATGATTTCATGAATAATCAGCCTCAGAAAAACGTGATTCCGACAGATCGATGAAACACATTTTTCTTTTCATCTGCTTCATTTCGACAGCGGGAGCGCAGTTTACTCCAAACTACATTGATGCTGCTGGAGAAGGCTTTTTATCCATAGAGGCTCGGACTCCCATAGGAGGGAATATGGGGACGACTTTAGGAGAGCAGCGTCGCATTGTTCTGGAAGAAGCTATTTCTCGTTGGGAGCAGTTTCTAAAGCCTGAGGGGCCAGTCGTGATCGATGCCAGCTTCGCTGCTTTAGCGTGTTCGGCAGATCGTGCCGCCTTAGCTGGTGCGAGCGCGGTTACCTTTTTTCGTAATTTTAGCGGAGCTCCAGAGCTGAATACTTGGTATCCGGTGGCATTAGCGAATCATTTGGCCGGGCGGGATTTAAGTGCGAACGCCTCCGAGATTCGGGTCCGGGCTAATATCAGTATCGATAGTGATCCCAGTTGTGTCGGTGGAAGGGGATTTTATTATGGACTGGATGCCATGCCTGGGAACCAATTTAATTTTTTGCGAGTCTTGATTCATGAGATCGGACACGGCTTGGGATTTTCTTCGCTGCTCAATAGTTCAGACGGAAGCCTCAATGGTGGTTTTCCGGATGTTTATACCAAGAATCTCATCTACCTGCCTACTGAAACCCCTTGGACAGATCTCACTGACCAAGCCCGTCTTACGATCCGTCAGAGTGGGGTATTCACAGTCTGGGCTGGGCAGAATACACAGCTAGCAGCACCACAGGTGATTACGGATGGCGCTAGACCGCTTGAGGTCGTTGTGGATGGGACTGATGAGAAATTGATCGCGGCACTGGCTTCTTTTGGTCCCTCCATTCCACAGGCCTCGATCTCGGGTGAACTCGTGTTAGTGGATGATGGAGTTTTCCCAACCAGTGATGCCTGTGAGGAACCGCTGATCAATGCGGCTGAAATTGCTGGGAACATTGCGCTTGTTGATCGGGGGACTTGTTCATTTGCAGAAAAAATTATTCGAGCTGAAGATGCGGGGGCAATTGCTGTGATCGTGGCAAATAATGTTCCTGAGTTGCTTAATGTGATGGGAGAAGATACGGGACCATTTCCCACGATCCCCGGAGTTTCAGTGACTATGGAAGCTGGAGTTATTCTGAAAAATTTACCCGCAAACGCGACTGTCACCATTCAGTTCTCACAGACTCCAGGCCTCAATAATGGGCGTCCCTTTATGCACACGCCTCAAGTATTTGCAGCGGGTAGCTCCATCTCTCATTTCGATATAAATACTGAACCAGATTTGCTCATGGAGCCTAATTTAGAAGTTTTTGAGCGACATCCCGATCTAGCGATTACTCTGATGAGAGACCTTGGTTGGACCGTAAACGATGTTCCTTTTCCCAATCAAAATTATGATTTTTGGGTGAGTCTAAATTTGGATCAGTTCAGCCCCAGTGGGATGGATGATGATGCTGATAGTGACGGTGTCAGTAACTTTGAAGAATACGCATTTGGGACTGATCCAAGTGATGCGAATTCAGTTCCCTCAGTCCCGCTGGCTCTTCCTGATGGTTCTGGAGGTCTCTTGAGAATCACTCGTTCAAATCAAGCGGTCGATGTGAATTATCAATTACAGAGTTCTACAAATGTAGATGACTTCTTTGATGTGACCCTGAGCCCGATAAATACTAATCAAATTGTAGGTGAGCAAGTGATTGAGAATTTCGATTTGGGGAGTTTGATGGAATCGACGTTCTTCCGTGTCAAAGCGACTAGA
>CALGMJ010000007.1 GCA_937958875.1 uncultured Verrucomicrobiales bacterium
AGGGACGACCCCTAGGAAATTTTCAATTTTTCGGACTTCTCTGAAGTAGAGTGGGGGGGTGTTTGGGCGTCGGATCCAGAGGGCTGAGGAAGAGCCGCCGTCGAGGTTTGTGGCGAATCGAACGGTGAAGCCGGGAATGGCCTTGGGTTTGCTGAGGACATTTGCCAGCTGTGAAAGTGTGGTAGGCGGGGTGTAACCAATGAGCCAGTGGCCTCGGCCGTCATTTGCGATGAAGGTGCGACGGGCGAACTTCTTATTTGAGAGCCCGGTGGTGCGTTTTCCTGATTCGATCAGGAAAGGACCAGTCTGGAGAACGTTCCGAGGAAGTGGGGGAGATTTTGACTCAAAAGTCCGGCTACGGACGAGCCTTAGGCTATCGTTTTCGACGTAGAGCGTTGCTGATGTCAGAGACGAGCGGCTGTTTGTGTTTCCAGTCATGCGCCCATTGGCGATGACAAGCCCGAGTGGCTGACGGTCAGGGTGAAAGAAGCCACCATTACAGCCGGCGATGCAGCCATTGGCTCTCATCGCAGCGTCGAGATCAGCATAGCGTCTCGTTTTTCCTTGGTCGATCACCTTGAGCGTGTGCGAGCTATTCGAGAAGGTGAAGTAGTGCATGGTGGCACTGGAACTCCGGGGGCCGAGCGGGAGGTCAATACTCGCGTAATCCGCGCGGAGAAGCTGAGTCAGGAAGATGACGAGAAAGAGGCGCATATCAGCGAGAAGATCTTGCTTTTGAAGAGATAGTATGAAGAGGCAAGCCTAAATTTACAATTCCGCAGAATGAAGAATGATGTAATTCCGAACAGGTTTGTTGATCCAAGACCGGCGCTGGAGTCCGCCTCCTTTCACCGTCGATGAAATCCAGAGGTCAGAGGAGGTTCCTCCATCGAGGTTGAGGGCGTATTTGAGGTCGAAATTTGGAATGGGCTGATTGGCAAGGGCTTCAGCGAGTTGAGCTAAATTGCACGAGCCAGCATGGCCAAAGGCGAGGTAGTTTTTTCCATCCCAGAGGAGAAAGGATCGAGGCCGCGAGTCTCCTTTCTTGAGGCTTTTGGTAATTTTATGGTCCCAGACGAGGCGAGGTCCAGTTTGAAGGAAGTTTTTGGGCTGACTTTCGAGGGTTCGATAGTGATCTCGCGTAATGAGGCTGGGAGGTTGATCGATGAGAAAACCAGTGCCCAGAGAGGTGTTTGTGAGATGCCCATGCTTTTCGCCCTTACTCGCAATGAGTCCGAGGAGGTTTCCTTTTTTATCAAAGAATCCGCCGTTGATGGCGGCAATAGCTTGATGGGCCGCGGCAGCGTCTTGAGCACTTTGCCATGAGGATTCTGGCCCTTCGGCTTTATCAGCGATGGTGAAAAATGTGGTGCGTCGATCAAAGGTGAGAACGGTGAGCTGAATCCCGTCTTGCTCCAGAGTGTGCGCCTCCGTGTGGAGGATTTTCTGAGTTGCTGAGTTCTCTGTTACCGGTTGGCAGCTTGAAAGAAGGGCGATGCCGGCGGTGCACCAGAGGTGGATGTTACTTCTGAGCGGTTGCCAAAAGAGTCTGGAAATTGGGTGGTGCTTCTTCACGGTCGACAATGACGGTTTCTATGTGAGCGAACCCGGCGGCCTGAATCATCTCTTGAAGTTTCACTTCTGGAAATCCGAGCCAAGTATCGAAATAGAGTTCGCGGGCCTTTTCGAAGGTATGCTGAAGTAAATCCAGCACAATCAAGCGGCCTCCGGGTTTTAAAATTCGGAAGGCTTCCTGAATCGCTTTCTCGGGATGATCCGCATGATGGAGAGCTTGTGAAAAGACGGCTAGATCAACAGAGGCATCCTCGATGGGTGGAGATTCAATGTCACCGAGGCGGTATTCTAAATTAGGAAGTTTGTGTTTCCTCGCCAGATTCTGGCCAAATTCGACCATCTTTTGTGAATTATCGACTGCGATGACGTGCTCGGCCCGCTGAGCAAGAAGCTGGGAAAGGGTGCCTTCGCCCGCGCCTAGATCAGCGACGACCTGATAGTTCAGGATTTTTAAAAGTGCTTCGGCTAAGCCTTTCCAAGAACGGCCGGGGACATACTGGCGGCCAAATTTTCCCGCGAGTTCATCGAAGTAGTTCCGCATTTCATCCTTACGCTTCGCTAAAATGTGGCGGAGCGAATCTCGGTCTTTTGGCACTTCTGGGAGCTCAGGGGCCGCGTCTTGGGCGATTTTTTTGAGCTCGGGAGAAAGGGTGGCAGAGTAGATATTATTCTTACCTGAGCGTTGGTCTGCTACCAGGCCTTCTCGCTTCAGTGAAGAGAGTTGAGTGGAGATGCGGGACTGGCCCATACCTAGGATCTGCTGGAGTTCTGCCACCGAAAGAGGCTCTTCAACGAGTAGCAAAAGAATACGCAGACGAGTCGGGTCTGAGAGGAGTTTCAGGGAATTGAGGATTGACGCCATGAGCTCGGAAGATTAACGACGCATCAACGCATCGCGATTTGTAGATGTAAATAATTTCAAACCCATGAGCAAATCCTTCATTTTTTCCTCTGAGTCGGTTGGCGAAGGCCATCCTGATAAAGTCTCTGATACCATTTCCGACGCCATCCTTGATGCTTGCCTCGCGATTGACAAGACCAGCCGTGTCGCTTGCGAAACATTCGTGAAGTCGAACCAGGTCGTCGTCGGCGGAGAAATTTCCATCCCTTCCATCGGGTCACAGCCGATCGGTGAGGTTATCAATATCGAAAAAGTCATTCGTGAAGCCGTACGTGGAATCGGTTATGTGAATAATGACGATGTCTTCCATGCGGACAAAATTTTCATCTCTAACTTCCTGACCTCACAGTCCGAGGACATCGCTCAAGGAGTGGATGCTAAGAAGGCAGATGGGAAGAAAACTGAAGAACAAGGTGCGGGTGACCAAGGCATCATGTTCGGCTACGCCTGTGATGAAACCCCAGAGCTGATGCCTGCTCCGATCATGTTCGCTCACCGTCTCGGACGCGAGTTGACCAAGATTCGTAAAGCGGGAGAGCTTGCTCCATGGCTTCGTCCAGATGCGAAGACTCAGGTGGCTGTGGAATACATCGATGGAAAGCCAAGCCGCATCGTCAATGTCGTCATTTCCACTCAGCACGCAGAGAGCGCAACTCACGCTGAAATCGAGAGCTTCTGCATTGAGCAAGTTATCAAGAAAGTTCTTCCAGCAGACCTTCTCACTGATGAAACGGAATACCTTATCAACCCAACCGGAAAGTTCGTCATCGGCGGACCTCAGGGAGACTCTGGTCTCACGGGCCGTAAGATCATCGTCGATACCTACGGTGGTTGGGGACGTCACGGTGGTGGTGCTTTCTCCGGAAAAGACCCTTCAAAGGTCGACCGCTCTGCAGCCTATATGGGCCGCTGGGTTGCGAAAAATGTCGTCGCTGCTGGCCTCGCCCCAATTTGCGAAATTCAGTTTGCCTACGCCATCGGTCACCCTGAGCCCCTTAGCATCAACATCGATACCTTCGACACCGGTGACGATGCCAAGATTCTTGCAGCCGTGAAAGAGGTCTTCTCATTCAAGCCAGCCGACATCGTCGCCCAGCTCGACCTCCTCCACCCGATCTACTCAGATTCCACAAACTACGGGCATTTCGGAAAAGAAGACGTCGATCTCCCATGGGAGCGTAAGGACAAAGTCGACGCTCTGAAAAAGAGTTTTCAGTAGAAAGTGTTCAGTGTTAAGGCTCGCGAACGATGGCTTACGCATCTTTTGAAGATCTCAAAGTTTGGAAAAAGTCGTGCCAGCAATCTTTAGCGATTTATCGGATCTTAGAAAATGTCCGTGATTTTGGTCTCAAGTCTCAGATGGAGAGGGCTGGTGTTTCTGTTCCTTCAAACATTGCGGAAGGATCGGAACGCGGCTCACCCAGAGA
>CALGMJ010000008.1 GCA_937958875.1 uncultured Verrucomicrobiales bacterium
GGGGTTCTTTGTTTAACTAAACCGTCCTGAGGGAGCGGTTTCATTGACGAGCTAAACCCTAAGGTGAAATCGAGGTTTTTAACCATGGGGGGAATTACCCAATGTCGCTCGTGAGTACCTTCCTTGAGCACTAAAATGCCCGAAAAGTGGGCAAGCGATACGTGTTTCTATCCCAGAATTCAGTCTAAAGATCCCGGAGCCGTAACGAGGTCCGAGACATGAAAGTCATGATCTTCAACGGGGAGTTGATCGAGAATTTGTTCGGTAAAGCAGATACCGATGAGCTGTGACTGAGTGGCCTTTGGCAGATAGCGATCATAGTAGCCGCCTCCCTGGCCAAGCCGGTGTCCATTTTGGGTAAATGCTAGGCCGGGGCAGAGAATGAAATCGAGTTCATCTGGAGCGGCGATCGGGAAGCAAGGATCTGGTTCAAGAATACCGAAGCTGCCGGGGTGGAGTGAGGAAAGAGAAGCGGTGTGATAGAATACCATCTTGCCAGGAGCAATGATGCGCGGATAAGCGAGGGAGAGATCAGAGCGGCTTTCAAAAAGAAGAGAGAGTTCTGGCTCACGAGAGGTTCCATGAAAGAGGGCGCAGGTAGCATTTGCTGGTAGCAGGTGTGCCAGTTGATCGACGATAGCGACAGAGGCAGCCTTTTTTGTCTCAAAAGCTAGGGCATCGAGACGTTTTCGCATCATCCGACGGATAGATCCCTTGTCACTTGCTTCTCCGGCCATGTCGAAGAGAATAGCAGGGATGAAGGTCTTCCGGCAAGTATCCCTCGCACTCATTCTCGGGTTAGGCTGGGTGTGTGCAGAGCCAACTTTTGACTACAAAGCACCCACAGTGAAGGAGAGCTTTTTCGGGAATGAGCTCGGCATGCTCAATCGCGAGCGAGATGAATACGCTACGAATCTTGCTAGTTATGCGGGGAATCTCATTCTCGATGAGGAGGTGAGTCCGGGTTCTCTGATGATGGCACGTCGTACGATTGCTCTCGCACTTCATCTTGCTCCACGAAATAAACGTGCATTGGTGCTGAACTTTCAACTCGCAAAAGGAGTTCTGCCGAAGCGGATGGACTCGCAATATAGCGCGGAGTCCCTGGCTCACCTTCTTCTCACACGAGCTGAGGTGCTATTCCAGCAGAAGGGGGAAGCGAATGAATTACTCTCGAAATATTTTATCGAAATGGCGGCGACTTTGGATCCCCGGAATGAAGATGCTGTTTACGCCTTTCAGCTTCAGGAGATTAATTATGGCTCAGTTCCCTGGAAGAAACTTACGGATGGTTAAAACTTTCTTGAGCGAGAGATTAGGGGGGGCACGGACTAAGCCGAGCATCGCTTCCATTCACAAAGACCTGAACACGGTGAATTTATGAATCTATCTGCAATGATTTATTGGGTTTCAACCTCGCTCGTCGTGTTTCTGACCACTTGGAGCGCTTATGGATATCTTTTTCAGAAGGCCGCGATTGAGGGGATGAAGGAGCTGGGTTTCCCAGATTTTTTCCGTATTCAGCTGGCTGTTTTTTGTGTGGCCGCATCGGTAGTTCTCATCGTGCCACAAGTCCCTTCGGTGATCAAAGAGTGGGCCTATGCTGGAGTCTTTTTCTTCATCTTGACGGCGATCATCGCACATTGGGCGCATAAAGATCCGCTCTACACTGCTTTCATTAATCTCTTTTTCCTAGTGATGCTTTTTGTTTCCAGAAGCTATTTGACGGAAATTTTGAAGAGATGAGTGGGGCGCTTTGGGGGATGAATTATGATTGCTGAGCAGCCTCTGCGAGATAGGGCTCGAGGCTTTCGCGCAAGGTTGCTCTGGCGCGAAAGAGGGTGCTTTTAACAGCGGATACAGAGAGTTCGAGGATCAGTGCCATTTCTTCGTAGGGCATTTTTTCCTGTTTTCTTAAGATGATAGCGAGTCGTTGCTTCTCAGGAAGGTCAGCAATGGCTTTGTCGATGATCTTTTGGAGTTCTGCATGTTGCAGAGATTCATCGGGTTGTTTTGCGCCATCGATGGCTCGCTGTTGATGCCAGTCTTCTTCCTGTTCATCGAGCGATTGTTCCTTACGCCGGGATTTTTTTTTCGTATAGTTGAAGACAAGATTCCGGACGATGGTGAAAAGATAAGTCGTGAACTTAGCGGTTGGTTTGTAGCGCTTTGCAGATTGCCAGACGCGGAGAAAAACCTGTTGAGCGAGATCCTCTGAGTCTGGGCTCATATTCGTCATCTTAGCGATCGTTCCCACGACTGCATTTTGATGTTTTTCGATGAGGCGGGCAAAAGCGGATTCATCGCCTATGGCTATCTGAGCCATCAGAGCAATGTCTTCTGCATTTTCATCCTCATCTGCTGCCATTTACGAAGAGGCAGGCTAACAAGGAATCAAGAACGAATCTAACAAAATATGACTTGAAAATGATTCTTTTGGTCTATGTCCAGATGACGGATTTTAATGATCTGCCTTTGGATCTAAGTTAGCCAATTCGGATTGCCAACTCTTGATCTTCATTTCGAGTTCAGCCTTTTGTTGGTGTAGAAGGCCATGTTCGCCCTTGAGAGTTGCTACGAGTTTCTCCGTAAGTGGATCAGGGTCGCTTGAGGCGGCTAGAAGTGTTTCTTGCTCAGTGAGGGAGTTCTTCTTTTCGCGTATCTTCTCTTCAAGATGGTCCTTTTTTTTACTCAGGAGGACGAGGCGGTCTTTGATCTGCGGGGGATTACTCTCGAGGTTTCCGATGACTTTGAAACCTTCAGTGGTCCAAGCGGTGATGGTGCCATTCCAGTCTGCGGTGAAGACGTGTTTACCATCATGGGAAAATTCGACTTCGGTAATTTCTTCCTGGAATTGGGGGAGTTCTTGTTTGAAGCCGAGATCGTGCTTCCAGAATTTGACTTTTCGATCTCTACCGGAGGTGACGATGAGTCCCTGACGGCTATTGTCCATGGCGAGCAGCCCTTGATCGTGCGCTTTGATTTTTTTAATTTCCTGTCCGCGCTGTGTATCCCAGAGAATGAGATGGGCATCGGCAGAAGCGGTCAGCAGGACTTTGGAGTCTGATCGCCATTTCACTTCGGTGATCGCTTCGGCGTGGCCATCGAAATTGTAGACCTCTTCTCCAGAGGTGCTTTCCCAGAGGTGAATTCCATTATTTCGGTCTCCGGTCGCGAGTAGTTTTCCATCTGGGGAGAAGCGAAGCGAGGTGATCCAGTCACTATGTTTTTTGATCCGAAACCGTTCTTCAACCTTTTGGGTATCCCAAATCTTAAGGGTTTTAGAGGGGCCTCCGAGAGCTAGGGTTCCGAGATCCGGGTGAATATCAGCAGCGAGGACGGCATCGAATTCGCGGCCTTGCTCCATGAGGACTTTCCCCGTGGTGATATCCCAGGTGACGGTAGTGCCGGACTTTCCTGCAATGCCACCACCAGCGATGAGATATTTTCCATTCGGGTGAAAGGCGAGCGATTCAGGCTGGCCATAGGGGAAAGGAAGCACGCCTAGAAGTTCGAGCTGGTCTGTGTGGTAGAGTAGGATTTGTCTTTGCCCGGTAATGGCGAGCACTGGGGCCCATGGGCTGGCTTCCATGTCTTTGATGACGGTAGAGCGCGCGGTGACGATGACAGGTTCCCGAGACATGCCAGCAGGCATGGGGAGTGGACCTTCCGGGCGGGTTTGAGCATCAGTGACGGGGGCTAGATCAAAGGACGGTTTCTTGGGTTTCTTCTTTTTAGAGGATTGAGTTTCCAGCAGGCCACCATCGATCCATGCTCTGAGAAGATCCGTTTCCTTTTTCCCCATTTGGTCGCCTTCAGGAGGCATGACTGGTTCTTCGGTATGGACAGAGACAGTGTAGAGCTTTGAGGAAGCTCCATCGCCAGTTTTAACGATTTTTCCGCCCGAGCCACCACTCAGAAGTGCATCGTACGAGGAAAGATCTAATCCTCCTTTTTTCTTATCTGGGTTATGGCAATTTAGGCAATTGGATTCCAGAAGGGGAAAGATGTGATCATCATAGGTGATTTTTTCAGCACCAGAGGCCACTCGTAATAATGGTCCACTAAAAAGAAGAAGCAGTGTGTAGCAGGAATAGCGCATCAACTTAGTGGTTAAAAAGGTATTCCTTGGAGTTAAGAAGAGCCCAGAAGATGTCTTCGAGGATGTTCTGTTGTTCTTTTACTGATAGCTCAGGGGTGAAATGGGCAAGAAGTTTTGATTTTTCACTCTCGTTAGGTGAGCGCGTAACGGTGCGGCGGTAGAGGGTCTCAATGATTTCCTCAGGAGTTTTTTTCTTCTTATGGAGGAGGGTCTTAATGAGGCCGCCACGTTGAATCCGTTGATGTGTGGCTTCACCATTCAGTAGGTGGAGTGCTTGAGAGAGGTTTGGTTCCATTTTGACCTCGCAGGAGCAGACGGTTTTACGAGTGGCTCGACCGAATGTTTGAAGAAAGTAGTTAGTGGTATTCCCATCGGGGATTTTAGTGGCGCTGGAACCGCGCTCCAGACCGGTAAATTTGTTATTAGTCCCAGTCGTCCGAGCAATGGTATCGAGTAGGACTTCGGCACGTAATCGGCGGATGCGAGATTTTGAAAAGTTCCTTTCGTCTCCTGCATTTGTGGGGTTTGTGTGTGAGGAACGTTGATAGGTGTGTGAGTTACAGATTTCACGGGCGAGGTGATGGATACTGAAATCTGCGCGCGCTAAGCTATCGGCGAGTGCTTCGAGTAGTTGAGGATTACTGGCAGGGTTTGAGACGCGGACATCATCGACTGGTTCGACGATGCCGATACCGAAAAAGTGTGACCAGATGATGTTTGAGACATTTTTGGCAAACCATGGATTGTCAGGTTTTGTAAGCCAGTCGGCAACGGTATGGCGGCGTAGATTTCCTTCCACTTTTACTTCTTCTCCTCCGAGGAAACGAGGCTTAGCTACCTGGTTCGTAACTGGGTGTTTGATTTCACCTTGACCATCATAGATGATTTGCTCTGCCGCGTCTGCTGCGCCTTTCCGTTTGATTTGAGAGAAAAAAGCGGCAAAGCCGAAGTATTCGTCCTGGGTCCAGCGATCAAAAGGATGGTTATGACATTGGGCACATTGAAGCCGTGTTCCCATGAAAATTTGGGCGACGTTTTCGGTGATCTTTTTCGGATCTTTTTCGAGTTTATAGAAATTTGTCGCGGGGCTGTCGAAGGTGCCGCCACGTGAGGCGATGAGGTCGTAGATGATTTTATTGAAAGGGCGTTTCGATGAAATCTGATCGTGCAGCCAATTATGCCAGAGGCGGGAGGCCTTTGGAGTGATGGTGTTTGCGGCGCGGCCAGTGGAGCGGATTTGCATGAGCTCGGCCCATTTCATGACCCAGATGTTGGTGAATTCTTCACTGTCAATGAGCTTGTCAATCAGACGAGCTCGTTTGTCTGGTGCGCTAGACTTGAGAAAAGGATGTTGCTCAGGAATCTCGGGGAGGCGTCCGATGAGGTCGAGGTAAACGCGGCGGATAAAAATCTCATCGCTACATAAATCGGAAGGTAGAATGCGTAACTTGTGGAGTTTTTCGTGAACGAGTTTGTCGATGTAATTCCCTTCAGAGAGTTCTGGACGCTGGTAGTTGAGGTTTTCTGGAATGACGATGCCTTGAGAACCTTCGGTGAAGGTGTGGAATCGAGCCATGAGAAATGCTTCACCTTGTTTTTTTGATTCTACGAGCCCAGTCGTACTTCCTACGGCGAGAGATGATTCATTTGAGGTGGTGAAGCTGGAAAGAGTGGTTACATCTCGATCAGTGCCATCGGAGTAAGTGGCGGTTACGGTGAGAGGGAGTGCTTGTTCTGTTCCCTGAATGACAAATTCAGCAGGCTCGACTTTGATCGAGGTTGGGAGCGTGACTTCTGCGGGGTCAGTTTTGGCTCCGTTCTGGATCCACTCCAGAAGGGTGTTGTAGAAAGGCGAACCTTTCTCAAAGAGCTTATTACCACTGTGAGGCACGCTATTAGTAGCCTTTGTGAGGAGAAGCGAGTCTTCAGGAATGGCGAGGTTAATCCTGCGGCCAGCCATTTCTCGGGTGATTCGGTGGTGATCACCTTTAGGGTCATAGCCAAAGAGCGAGAGCATGAAGCCGTCTTGTCCGCGGGCTGCTCCGTGGCAAGAGCCGGTATTACAGCCGGCTGCCGTGAGAACGGGGACTACATCTTGTTGGAAGGTGATAGGGCGATCTTGATGGGCATTTTTGATCGTGACGGGGATTGTTTCCTGATGATGGCGATAGCGAATGGTGAGAGAGGTTTCGCCATTCTGTAGTGGATATACGGTGGTTTTTTCCAGGCGAACCAGGGTAGAGTTTGCGATGTTGATTTTAGCATTTTCACTGACATCCACAGTGGTGCCATCAGCCCGATGGGCGAGGACAATGAAGCGATGATAATCACGCTTCGTCTCGAGGCTAATCGAGGAAGGATGGATTGAGATGGAAATGGCGTCGACAAGTTTGAATTCTGGAGTTGGCTCCCGGTGCTTCAAGGTGATGCTGGTAGGCCAGGGGGCTCCTTTGTGAATCCAAGTTTCGAGGGCTGTGATCTGGGATTCGCTGAGTGGTGAGCGAGTTTTCTTTTTCGACGATGGCGGCATGAATTCGTCGTCATCATGAGGGAGACGGACGCGTTCGAGGATCAGAGATTGTTCGGGGTTTTTAAAATCGACCGCGGAGTCTGTTTCACCACCTTCGATCATGAGGGCGCGGGTTTCGAGGTTAAGCCCGCCTTTAGTGCTTTCAGAGTTATGGCATTCGAGGCAGGAGTGCTCCAAGATGGTGTGAGCTTCGAGATAGGGCATGGCCTCGCGCCCGTGAGAAAGCGCCGTCAATTTGATCATGACGATGCTGATAAGGATGAAAAGGTTTTGACTGGATGAAGTCATTTTTGCGCGGTGTGAGGGGGCCGTTTGATCCGAAGGGTTCCACCGTGACCGAGCTGGTGGACGATCGATTGCTTCTCTTTAAGAACGTTGACTTTTGCAAAAATATTTCGATGACGTCCTCTTCTGACGTCTTGGTTCACGGTAAGAGGGATTTCGATTTCTTTAGTATCTTTGGTGATTTTTACGGGAGAACTTGAGACTCCATGAGGGAGGGCTTCGAGGGTGAGGGTTGCCTCACCTTCGAAGGGTTGTTCATGATTTAGCTTCGCGATCATGCTGGTGTTTTGACCGGGATAAGTTGTCGCCATTTCGAGAGTTAAGGTCAGATAGCGTTCACTGATCGTCAGGGGATGTAACTGAGAGGAGAGTCGGACTTCACCACGTTTTGTCTGGGCGCGCGCGGTCAGACAGATTTGCCACTCGGCAGGCTTAGCATCTTTTTTCGCGTTTAGGGTGAGTGTTCCTTGAGTCTGGCCTTTTGGGATTTCTACCTCGGTAGGTGCGGTGATGCCGGGAGGTTTGAAAGGGAGTGTCACTTTCACCGGAGCATCAAATCCTGGTTCCCGCTTGAGGTGGAAATTCAGGGTGTGAATTCCGCCTGGAACGATTGGGGCTTTTGGGGGTTCGAGAGTGAATGAAAAGGGAGCCTTTTCGATAATGGCAACGGCGATGCGGTCGTGCGTCGTCGCATGATACGTCCCTAGATTATTAATTTTAACATGGGCGATTTTTTCCTGAAGTATCCCAGAGAGTGGAGAAGCGGGATTTTTGAGCGAGAAGGAGACTAGATCTCCGGCAAGAGGAGCATCGGCTTTTGCTTCAAAGAGGATGGGGAAATTTGAAAGTTTTTTGCCAATACGGAAACTTTTTGCACTCAGTCCAGCTGGGAGTTTAGGGATGACGAGATCGAGCTCACTTGAAGTGTTTTTTCGCGTAATGTTCGGGACGATGGCGAGGCGACCGCCGCGAGGAACGGAAAGGTATTTATACTTTTGGTCGTTATTTCGGTCCGAGCTGGGAAGAGCTGCTTCGAGAGAGCTTGGTTTTGTGGTGACTTCGATTCGGTAGCGAAAGTCAGGGCCTGAACGGCGGAGTTGATCTCGAATCATGAGGCCGTATCGACCATCTTCAGGGATCGTGACATCGACTCTGCTATCGGGTGTTCCAGTAACGACATCGTCATTGGCTCCCAGACTTTTGCCTTTCTTGTCAGGACGAATCTGAATCAATGAATCAATGGGCGAGTTTAGGCTGCGAGCGATAACTTTCGCCCGAATTTTTTGACCTTTTTTCGCTTTAAAAACAAACCAGTCGATATCCTCCTTTTGATCCAAGGTTCCTTCGACGGCAAATGGGACGGAAGGAAGAGGAGCATCTTTCTTTACGAGTCTGAGTGGATTGTTCGGCTCGGACTCTAGTTGAGTGTCGAGAGGCGAAACGTGGATGAGGTGGCCAGATGGGCTCTCATGTCCTGCGTGGACGATGGTGTGTGCCTGAGACTCTTCGGTCAGGGTAATTGTTTTTTTGAGGGGGCCGGTGGGGTCGCCGTGGAAGGTGAATTCTTTTGTTTCACCTGGTTTTCCTGAAATAGGGGAAACCCAAGTGGGTCTGGGGAAATGGCCGACGTGGAGACGATATTGAGCTTGGCTAGAGCCTTCTAAGGCAGATTCGCGGACGAGGATTCGATAGGCCCCATCAGCGGGTATGAGAATAGAGGTGGCGCAATCACGGCCAAGGAGAGGGGAGTCGTCATTCGAGGCGAGCACGTCTCCATCAGGAGAGATGATTTCGACGTAGGAGTCGAACATGACCCGTCCTAATCGCATGCCTTCGACTTCAGCCGAGAGGCGTTGGCCTTTTTTACAGTGAACGAGATAGTAGTCTGAGTCTTCACGTTCAGCAACTCCTTGTACGGTAACATTCGTACGAATTTCTTGAGGTTTATCGAAGCTGTTGTTGAATTCGCGCTTGCCGTCTTTTGATCGTTTTTCACGGACGGTGGCGTATTGACCGACCCAGAAGGTTTTCATTTCGGTGAGCCCTTCTTTACAGCGTAGGCGAAGGGGATACTCACCAAGAGCAGCATCTTCTGGGATGAAGATGGTGGCAAAAGCGATGGTGGGCTTTTTACCGGGCTTGATCGATAAGACCTTAAGTCCGGGGCGATAAAAGAGCAGTTCTTCTGGCGAGAAGATCCGTTTCCCGATGAGTTCGAGCCGAACTTCTGTGCCTCGCTCTCCTCCTCGTGGCTCGACACGTTCCAAGGCCGGGGAAAAAGCAAAAGCCCCGGAAAGGCTGAGGACGAAAATGAAGATTGCGCGAATCATCTAACATTTTTTGGCAAGAATTTCATCAACTACCCGGCCTCCGTCGACAATTTCCATGGGCCGTTCTCCAGGAGCCATGAGTTCTTTGTCACCGGTGATTCCGAGCTGGTTATAAACGGTTTGAGCAAGGTCTTCGATACCGACTTGATCTTCCTCTGGTTCGCCGCCTAGGCTGTCTGAAGATCCGTGCACGAGCCCACGATGGACCCCACCACCTGCGATTCCGACGGAGAAAACACGAGGCCAGTGGTCCCGGCCTCCAGTGGCATTAATCTTAGGCGTACGACCAAACTCAGAAGTTACGAGCACTAACGTGGAATCCAGGAGTCCTCGTTCATCGAGATCATTGATCAGGGCAGCGATTGCCTGATCAACAGGAGGTAAGCTCTTTTTGAATTTACTCTTAATATCATCGTGGTGATCCCAGCTTCCAGCGGTCAGAGAAACAAAGCGGACGCCTGCCTCCACGAGACGGCGTGAAAGGAGCATACGCTGACCGGGCTGATTCATGCCGTAGCGCTTCCGTGTTTCCTCACTTTCTTGTTTTAAATTAAAGGCTTCTCGTGCCTGCTGTGAAGAAATGAGGCGATAGGCATGTTGGTAGAAGGCGTCCATGGAGTCGAGCGCATCCGATTGCTCAAGAGAGCGAAAATGATGGTCTACGGTTTCGAGTAGTGAACGACGACGATGAAAGCGATCTGCCGAAACGCCTTTTGGCAAATGTAAGTCTCGGACCTGGTAATCCTTTTTCACAGGGTCTGAACCGATGGCAAAAGGTCCGTGCGCAGAGGAAAGGTACCCAGAGTTAGCAAACTCGTTCGGCACTTGAGGAATGCAAACGTAGGGTGGAAGGTTATTACGGGTTCCCAGTTCATGGGCCACCACGGAGCCCATGGAAGGGTATTCCACCGCCGGAGAGGGACGGTAGCCAGTGAACATATTATGCGTGCCTCGCTCGTGAGCGGCCTCGCCGTGCGCCATGGACCGAATAATGGTCATTTTATCGGCGATTTTAGCTACTTCCTTGAGGTGTTCTGAGAACTTTATGCCCTTAATCGCAGTATCGATGGTGCTAAACGGGCCGCGATAGTCGGCCGGAGCATAAGGTTTTGGGTCCCAGGACTCCTGATGAGCCATTCCGCCGGGGAGAAAAATCTGAATGACGGATTTAGCGACGCCATCCCGTGTTTGATAATGCTTTTGAGCTCCTTCTGCTTCCATCTTAAGCATCTGAGGGAGAGTGAGTCCCAGTCCGCCAAGGAGGCCGACGTGCATGAAGCCACGTCGGGAAAACGGATTAGTAAGTGGGTTGCCAGCGCAGCGGTTGCTCATAAGTTCATTTAGGTTAGTTGAGTTTCTTACGTGATCATAGACGCATTTCGATCATTTGAGGCTGGAAAATAGATATAGGTCTTTCCATACCCTTTTTTCAGTGGAAGCACCGAAGATAGAGGGATATGACATCCAGGCCGCCTTAGGGGCAGGCGCTACGGGAACTGTTTATCGAGCTGAACGAGCCGATGGGAAGCTCTGTGCGGTCAAGGTGTTCGATACCATGGCCTGTAATTTAGCGCTTTTGGAAAACCGGATTGACCGGATTCATGAGTCCGTGCTCTCGGGGGTGACGATGCCGATCTGGGGGCAATCTCTGGATGCTCGTCCAGCTTTTGTCGCGATGCCACTGGTAGAAAAGAACCTCCAGCTACAGCTCGATGATTATATAGGCACTGAGAAAGCTTGGCCACTTGTGCTCAAGCTAGCGGAAAAGATCAGCCAGCTCCATCGGAGCCGGGTAGCGCATGGGAATCTGAAACCGGGGCATCTTTTTTTTGATACGGAGGATGAACTTCTGCTAGCGGACTATGCCAGTGGGCTCATGCCAGGGGTTCATCATCTAGGCTATACCGATGCGCTTCTCTACGCAGCTCCAGAGCAACTGCGAAATCTTGAGGGATATCTGGATGAAGCGGGCTATCGTTGGGATGTCTTTGCTTTTGGGGTGCTCGCTTTTCGCCTTCTTAATGGAAATTTCCCACGCTGTGATGAGCTTTTTCAGACGGTGTCTCCTAAGTCGGGGACGACGGAAAGGTTCCGGCTCGAGGCCGACTACGAGGGAATCGCCGTAGGTCTGGAGTCAGCTCATCTTTCCGCATGGAAAAATGAACCCGTTTCGGAGGTGGAAAAGCGACAGCGCCATATCATTGAGCATTGTCTGGCACTCAACCCACTCGAACGCCCGAGTGATATGATGGAAGTCGCGCGACAGTTTTCTGTCATTCATCAGGAAATTACGCTGGAGACCGAGCGGATTGCTATTCTGACGAGTGAGAAAAAAGCGCACCGACGTCGAAAGACGATGACGCTGATGTCCCAGATCTTTGGCGTGACTGCGCTCTGCCTCGGTGGGATCTGGCAGTTCACCCAGCATCAGCGAGATCAGGAAAAGCTTCAGGCCCAGGAAGATTTTGATCTTATGGAGGAGGGGAAAGATACCGAAATTTCCCAGCTCAATACCGAGCTTGCGGAAGCAAAAAAAGCAGAAGATCTAGCTCTCAAAAAGCAGAAGGAAATTCAGACTTCGCTCGATACAGAGCAGGAGAAAAGTCGGGATGAATTACTGGCTGCTCAGATGACGAGTGAGCAGTTGATGGACTGGGTTTTAGAAAAAGGAATTCCTGGAGTGCCTACATTGGAAGGGCGTAAAGGTCGGCTCCAGCAGTTGGCTGCCGGTTTGCGAAAGCAGTTGGTAGGGCTGGGCGAGCGTAAAGGTCTGGAAAAACAAGCGTCTTTGATTCGGCTGCGTCTGGCGGAGATTTACCTCGCGTCCGGTCAGCGTGAAAAAGGTCAAGAGGCTCTGATGCAGGCTCTCGATGCAGGGAAAGATCATCTCGCTGCCGAGCAAATTGCCCGTGCCTCACTGCGGTATCTTTTACTTACTTCTCGTGATCCAAAGCAGGACATCGCTACTCTGGAATCTGTTCTCGCTGAAACGGAAGCTGAGGTAGAAAAAGCGTGGGCTAACAAAAAATCCTCTGCGGAGAAACTTCGTGCTCAAGGGGCTCTTTTTCTCGTGAAAGGACGGATCGCTGAGAAAAAGAATGATGCTAAGCAGGCTCTCACGGACTACTACGCTGCCCTGAAGTCTTTTCAAAAACTTAGTAAGCGTTTCCCGGAATCCCCTGCACTTTATTTTACCCTCGGACGGGCTTATCTCACCGCTGGGCGAGTCGCGGAAGGGGCGGGCGCAATCGATGATGCTGCCACTCTGACTGGTTATGCCGCTCAGCAATTTCTGCTCTTATCCAAGAAGGAAGGTGGGAAGACTCCTGAAATCGCTTACCAGATCGCCTCTGCTACTGCGGCGAAAGCGGTCACTCAGTGGCAGCAGGGTAAGACCTTCGAGGCTGCGCAACTGGCGGAGAAAGGGCTCGGTAAACTATCCGCTCTCGCGGTCAAGATGCCGGATGATTTTCGCGTAATTACTGACTTAGCTTCTCAGCAAGGGATCGTTGCTACAGCGCTTCGTGATGAAGGGAAGGCGCGTGAGTCGAGTAAGCTTCTGAGGACTGCCATTCAGTCGCTCGAGCTTGGTTTAGAAAAACATCCTGAAGATTTAGAGGCGCGATATCTCCTCGCTTCCTTAAAGTGGCAGATGTGTGGCCTATTAGGGCAACAGGGTGCAGGTGAGGATGAACTCGAGCTTGGGCTTTCCGCTCGAGATCTCTTGCGGGAAATTTTAGCAGAAAAGAAAAATGTTCCTCATCCATATCTCGTACGAAAGTCGTTAGCTTATCTTTGTGGGGATCTAGGGCATTCCGCCGATCTCCACGGTGATCGCCAGACGGCGGCAAAGCTCCTTCGTGAATCAATTAGTCAATGGGAGGAGCTGTTACGCCTGAGTCCAAATAGTCCTGAAAACATTGAGGGGATCTCCTGGGCTCGAGAGCAATTAGCAGCTTTAGGAGAATAGAGAATCAAAGGGGCAGGGAAGGCTGCCATGAAAAAGCCGCTCTCCGGTGAAGGAAAGCGGCTTTGAAATCATCGGATGAAAAGAGGTTCTACTCAGAATCTTTCTTCTTGGTAGCAGCCTTCTTTGTGACCTTCTTTACCGCTGCGGCGACTTTTTTGGTCGCTGCTTTTTTAGCTGCGGCCTTTTTCGCAGGTGGTGGAGGGGGCATATCCTCTTCTTCACTTCCTCCATGACTCAGGATGAACTGGAGATCTTCCACTCCTAGGTTCGAAGCGAAACCTTCATCACCCAGGATGTTTGTCACGAGTGCGGTCTTCTGATGCTGAAGGATACGGATTTTCTCCTCCACAGAGTCGCGGGTGAGAAGTCGATAAGCGATCACCTTATTCTTCTGGCCGATACGGTGAGTTCGGTCAATCGCCTGATTCTCAACCGCAGGGTTCCACCATGGATCATAGAGAATGACGTAAGATGCGGAAGTCAAGTTCAGACCAGCTCCACCCGCTTTCAGGGAGAGAAGGAAGACTGAAGGATCTTTCGTAGTCTGGAATTTCTCGATCTCTCCCTTACGGTCCTTCGTCTGACCGGTGAGGTAGTTGAAGGAACGGCTTTCGACTTCAAGACGGGTCTTGATGATATCCAGCATGGAAACGAACTGAGAGAATACGAGCACCTTGTGGTTCTCTTCACGCAGCTGATCGAGCAGGTAGAAGAGGGCGTTCATCTTCGCGCTTTCCTCCTTGAGGAATTTCGGATCGATGAGGCCTGGGTGACAGCAGATCTGACGCAGGCGCATGAGACCCTGAAGGATGGCGAAGGAATTCTTCTTCACCGCCTCGTCTGAGTCGAGACCCAGAAGGGCCTTCTGGATGCGCTTGAGCTCGGCTTTGTAGAGTTCTTCCTGAATGCCTTCCATCGCTGCAAAGACCTCTTCTTCCGTTCTTGGTGGAAGATCTTTGGCAACCTGGCCTTTGGTCCGGCGCAGGAGGAATGGGCGCAGACGTGCGGCGAGACGGTTCTGACTCGTCGGGTCCTTCCGCTTATCGAAGCGGCGCTTAAAGTAAGCACGAGTTCCTAGAACACCGGGCATAGCGAAAGCCATGAGAGACCACATATCCATAAGGCGGTTCTCAATTGGAGTACCTGTCAGGACGAGACGGTTTTCAGCATCGAGTTCACGCGCACATTTTGCCGCTTTTGAATCCGGGTTTTTGATCTGCTGGCCTTCATCAAGAATGACGGTTAACCAGCGGATCTTGTTGAGATCATCGCCACACACACGAAGCTGAGCATAGTTAAGGACAAGGATATCGAGCACGTTGTTGACCTCGTCGAGATCGAGATCGTCACGAGTGCGGAGAACTTTTACCTTTAGCTCGGGAGCGAACTTTCCGGCTTCGGTCGCCCAGACGTCCAAGACGGACTTTGGACAAACGACGAGAGCTGGTCCGAGCTTCTTGGCGCCTTTTTTAGTGTTCTGTTTCGCGAAATCACGGAGCCAGAGAATGTAGGTGATACTCTGAATCGTTTTACCGAGACCCATGTCATCGGCAAGGATTCCTCCAAAACCGTTCGTAGAAAGGTAGGCGAGGAATTGGAAACCTTCGACCTGATAGGGGCGAAGAGTCGCATTCAAAGTGCTCGGCACATCCGGCTTCACCTCGATTTCGATATCGCGAGCGCGATCTTTGATTCGCTTCCAGGCTTTCGGGTCGAAAACCTCGGCGGCTTTTGGATCAGCAAGCTGCATCGCATGCATGCGGTGGGTCTCTCCAGAGAGATCAAAGGGATCAAGACCGAGACGAGTCACGGCATCGCGCTGATCAGGGTCGAGTTTGATCTCGAGGCGCATCCATGAACCATCGTCCATGCGGACATAGCCACCACGAGCAGCTACCAGCTGGCGGATCTGAGCTTTCGAGAGGTTGACACCCTCGACATCAATGACGACGCGGAGGTCAAACCAATCGATCTCCTGATTGACGACCTCAAAGCGGATCGCCGCCGTGACTGGGTCGGCAAGAATGGTTTTGAGACGACCTTCGATGTCGAGCTGAAGGAAATCGGGCATTTTTTCGATCCACTCGGCAAATTTCTCAGGGAATTGCTTCGTGATTCGGGATTTGAAAGCCTCAAGTTTCTCATCATAGGTGAGACCCATCTCCATGAGAATATCAGGGACAGGGTAGAGTTTTTCCCGAGCAAAACGCAGGAGTGCTTTTCCTTTGACGGGCTTCTGCTCGACAAGATCCCACCCTCCTTTGATAAGTTTTTCCACTCGGCGCTCCTTAGCTTCGAAAGCCTTCACATCGATGATGAGGTGCTCAGTTTCCGCAGCGGTAAGGCCTTGTTCGACCCACATTTTGAAGTGCGGGAAGAGGTCGAGGTCCGTGACTCGCTTCTTCATGGAAGCTGGAAGGCTCGCTCCGATCTTACGAAGGAATTCAACCCCCTCAAGACTATCGATGACAGACTTCGGGATGCTGTAGCGAGGCATAATCTCGGTATCCTCAAGCCAGCGTGATGGGCCAGGGAAGACGGTCTCATCAGATTGGTAGAGCTCAGTGCGGCCTGGCAGGAGACGGACTGAGTGCGAAACATTATCACCTGATTTCGTGATGAGCTGGAGAGCGAAAGAATTCGGGTCGATAGGATCGTCCTCGCATTCCCACTTAAGTGGCTCTTCTACAACGCGGAAAGGTCGTTCATCAAGATTGACCATGTAGCCTTTCAGCTCCTCTTGATGGAAGAGAATGTTCATGAAGCGGCAGGCATCTTCATCCTCGAGATCGAGATGCAATTCGCCGGTTTTCTCTGAATAGCGCAGGAAATGTTCCCAGAGAATCTGGCTCGCGGCATCCATTCTCAGAGCGGAGGCATCAAAAAGTTTTACGATCCGTTCGATTTCGCCTTTTTCACGAAGTGAAATCCACTCGCTACCTTTTTCCCGAGATTCTACACGCGCTTCATTGATGGTAGAAATGAGGCGGAATTCAATCTCGACGGCGATTTCCTGCGGAGGGCGTTCGTTGACGTCTTCAATACGCTCATACCAAGCCGCGACTTCGCGTTCCTGCTCCCAGTCGCGCATGCGCTGCTGGACTCCTTCGAGATCCGTGATGGCCTCCATGAAGTCTGGGTAGGGGAGTTTCTTTTTAAAGAAGGCGTAAGCGAGGTAATTCCAGAATTCGATGATATCGCCTGGAGGAACGGGCCAGAGTTCTAGGGGCTCGTAGCTAGCGATCTCCCAGCGAGGATTGAGGCGGACCATATCGTGGTCATGAATTTCTCCCTCAATGACATACCGGCGGTAACGCTTCTCTACCTTATTGACGAATTCAGCCTCCTTATCGTCGAGCTCACGGTCGAGCTTATCTTCGATGAGATCGACAACGGGGGTGTCATCAAACTCGTTGGGAGACTCTGGTAAATCTTCGCCACGATGTAGGCGTTCCAGCATGGCTGCAAACATGACCGCTCCAGCGGTCTCATCATCTGGGGCTGAGCAGCTACCGAACCAACGGTTTCCCTGCAGACGGAGAGTCGTGCGATGAACTCCGCTCTTGTCTTCCACTCGTCCTTGAATGAAAAGATGATTTCCGAAGATCTGAGTCACCGCTCCTTCTTCCTGAAGGGTTTCCCCACGCTGGCGCGACGCTTCGGGAAAACTGTTGAGGAAGTTTAGGGTCGCCCGATCCGGGTTGAGTGCTGACATGTTGGTAGCCATCGTCTATATCTTTGTGAAAATGCTGCGTTGCTGCTGCTAAAAATCGCCGCAGAGTATTCCTAGCGACGATGAGGCTGTCATTCTAAGCCTATCTCGTGAATTCGCGCAATGAAAAGCCTCGACCTTTTTTGTTGGCCATTAGCACAGTTGCCTAACAAAGATTTTGTTTCGTTTTTACAAATCTGTCTTTGACGCTGGTATTACGGCCAAAAAAAGCAGCTCTTTATCGTAAGAAAGAGCTGCTTAAAAATAAAAGGGATTTGGCCGGACCCTTAAATGGTCATGGCATTGAAGCCACCATCAACGATGATTTCGGTCCCGGTGACAAAGCCACCTGCTTTGTTAGAGGCAAGCATCAGCGTGGCCCCCATGAGTTCTTCAGGAGCGCCAAAGCGTGAAGCAGGAGTGTGTCTGAGAATCTCTGCGACCCGAGACTCATCGAGAACTTTCTTATTTTGTTCCGCAGGGAAGAAGCCCGGCACGAGAGTATTGACGCGAATGTCACGGTCTGCCCACTCGCGAGCGAGATTACGTGTCAGATTGTGAACGGCTGCCTTTGAAGCTGAGTAAGTGAAGACTCGGGAAAGAGGGTTGAGTCCAGAGATTGAGCCCAGGTTGATGATGGAGGCGGGAACATCACGGCTGAGGAAGTAGTTTCCGAAGACCTGACATGCGCGCATGACGCCGACGAGATTGATATCGAGAATTTGAAGTGCCTCTTCATCCGTGATTTCGACGAATGGGCTGGGGGAATTGATTCCTGCTCCGTTGATAAGGATATCGATCTGGCCAGATTGCTCAACCACACTATCGAGAAGCTCGTTTAATGAAGAACGGTTCCCTGCATCTGCAGCAGCAAAGTATCCTTCACCGCCAGCAGCACGGATTTCAGCGAGTCTCTCATTCGCTTTTTCTTCATTACGTCCAACGAGAACCACCTCTGCACCTGCTTGAGCGAGTCCCTTCGCCATCGTGGAACAGAGTTCTCCAGTTCCTCCGATCACGACAGCGGTCTTGCCCTCGAGGCCGAACATATCCTTTAAAAATTGGTCAGGTTTCATGTCGCGCCACATTATGGATCTCTCTCGCTCAAGCAAGCGCTGATCCGGGAAGTTTCATTTCTACTTCAAGATCGCACGATAGGGATACAAAGCGGCCCTCAGTGACTTAACTCACTGAGGGCCAAATGGTGGAGGCGAGGGGAATCGAACCCCTGTCCTAGATATCTTTCGCAAAAGCGTCTACATGTTTAGCTGGTTCTTTCTGTTTTAAGAGATGCGAGCCTGATCCAGCACGTTCGCAAATCCGATGATCCTGTTTAATCTCACTGACGCACCCGGATCCCCGATTTGTCAGCCAGCCTGTTAATTGTCGGCGACCACGGTAACAGGCGTTCCGCGGCGGCCGTTGCTGTCAATTAAGCAGCAAGTGCGAGCTCGTTAGAGTCTGCAATTATTGTTTTGAACGGCTTTTTTAAGAGGCCAACCGATCAACCTCTACATGCAGCCAGTATTTCCAACATCCAGTCGAAACCTGAGCGCCCCCGGCTTTCGCCGAACACCTTTAAGATGGGGGTTAAGGAAGCTTTATTCAACTCAATTTTAAGAAAGCGGAAATCTCGGTATCTCCGAGGTGTTTCGTTGTAGAAATGATTAAGGGACTATTGAGCAAGGACCCATTGATATTCGGCAGAGATCTGGTCCGTGAGGTCCTTCTGTAAATGACTCGGGAGAACCGCCCACGTGTAAGTTTCTATCTCGAGATGAGAGCAGCACTGAGGGTGTGCTTTTAAATACTGCAGAGCTTCTTGTGCGTGATCTAAGGTGGAGCTAATCGGTTCCAGTGGAGTAGCGTAGAGTGGAATGTGAAAATGAACTCGGCCTTCCGTAGCGGCAGAAGGGATTTCTTTGAAATCAGGTAGATCCTTAAAGCGGGTGAGTGGTTCGGTATTCAGAATGACTTGATGGAGGTAGGTAGGTTCATCAAATTGATGAATCGCGGACACGGCTTCTGGATTTTGAGGATCGAAGGAGAGCGCATTGGAAAGGTGAATTTTAGAAATGCGTAAGCCAGCATCGGCAAAGGCATCAAGCGAAGTTTTACAGTCGTCAAATTCGAGCGCGAAGTGACAAGTATCATAGTTGATCCCGATGCGGCGGCGGATGAGGTTTGGGTCTGGAGCATAGGCGAGAAAGCGCTCAAAGAAGGCGAGCGTTTCTTCGGTGTTTTCGAAGTGGCCGAGTGGTTCAGGCTCGAGCCCGAGATGGAGATCTTTTTCAGATTCGTGCGCAAGTTCCTCGATGAAGCGAGCGCAGGCGTAAAGGTTTGCGAAGATCTGGGATTCATCAGCTCCAAATTCCTTAAAGGAGCCAGGCAGGGTGGAGACGGATCCTCCGCTGTCGCGCGGGCATAGCTCCGCGATGATGATGAAAAGATTATTGGTGTAGATGAGGCGTTCGGGAGTGGTCCAGTCTGGTTGGTAGACTTTTTCTTTGACGCGAGTGCCGTGGAAGGCTCCGTAGGGAAAGCCATTGATAGTGAAGACGTAACAATTCTCATCAGCAAGCCAGCCGCGAAAGGCTAGAAGCGGGGCGCCGTCTTCACCAATAAGTTCACGCGCGGCTCGCTCAGAAAGTCGAAGTCCAATGGCGTAAGGCTGATCTTTGGAGACCCGGTCTCTCACCTGAAGAACGTGTGTTTTCAGCGCGTGCAACGTTTCTTCCCATGATTCTGCTGGGTGAATATTGGTGCAATAAGCGAGATGGTGGTGATCAGTGATGCGCACAGTGCGAAAAACATGGAAGCGTGATGCCTTTTTTCAAAGATCAAAAAATGGCCTAGTGCTTTGCCAGGACAAAGATTTCAGGTAAGTGCGAAGGATATCGGAAATCTGGCAAGGCGGAGATGATCAGTGAATCGAGCATTCTCCTAGCATCGACAACGCGGCCAGATTTTCGATAGACCAGCAGGAACCCGAAATCTTAGGTTTGACGGAGCACTAGCTGGGAAAGGTTGACTATTCTCGATGGTGAAAGAGTTCGGGTTTAATGGGGAGAACCAAAGCCTGTGGAATAGGTAAGAGACCTTGCAATAAGTGCGTCATTTGGCGAAGGGATGTATTCGGGCGAAGGACAAGGTCTGGGTAATCAATATTTACCATTTCCACACGAGGGGATTTTTGAAGCTGCTTTAATGTCTGTTCTAGCTGAGAGCGCTCCTCTTCCAGAGTTTGAGTAAGGTCATGGGGAGATGCCGCGGCTCTCGAAGCTCTGATCTGGGACAGGGGGCGCCTAAGATTCAGAATGCGATAAGAAGAATCATTTCCGTTCTGTGAAAGGAGGGTGGAAAGACTCTGATAAGACAGGAAGGTGGCATGCCCGGCAGCCTCGGGAGTCTGGTCTTTCTGGGCGGTGAAATGGGATAATTTTGCCTGAACCCATGATTCTCGAGGGTGGGAGGAGTAGGGGGATTTTGCTCCGCCTAGGATCGGCATTCCTGCAGCCCGGAGCATCTCCATGAGGAGAGTGATGCCTGAGTGGGGTAAGCCGGTTACGATGGTGAATTCCAGGCTCAGCCTTGGGTGGGGAGATTCACGATCTCCGCATTGCTCAGGAAGAGGGTGTGACAAGGTCATTCACTATCTTTCTAGGCCATTTTTAGCTGGAGGTTCTAAAAATGACCATCATTTCACCCTAGAGCGCGAAATTCGGGCATTGAGAGAGAAAGCTTTTGGGGTTTTCAAAAATGACTTTCTCTACGATTTCAGCGGAGTGATGCCGTTTTTTCATCTCTAACGCGCATTTGATGACCGCAAGTGGGTCAGAAATGCCCCAGTCACAGGCCGAGTTCATCCAGATACGCTCCATGCCGAAGGTTTCCAGAATATCGATCGCACGAGCGGGGGAGCATTTTGATTCCGGGTAAAGAGTCATGCCGGCCCAGAATCCTTCGTCCAAAACGAGTGGAGCAGTATGCTCTTCGACATGGTCGATGATGACACGGTCTCGGTCGACATCCGCATTTCGTAAAGCGTCTAAAATAAGACGCGTCCCTTTCAGTTTATCCTCCAGATGAGGGGTGTGAATGAGAATGGGGAGATCGTATTTCTTGGCAATTTCAACATGCTCTTCGAAGATTTGGAGCTCATTACGAGTGTTCTTATTGAGTCCAATCTCTCCGATGCCGAGCACGGTTTCACGCTCGATAAAGTCCGGGATCATGGCCATGACTTCTCGGGCAAAGACTGGGTCTTCAGCTTCCTTAGGATTGATGCAGAGCCAGCAGAAATGCTTGATGCCGAACTTAGCCGCGCGCGCGGGCTCGTATTCGGTCAGCTGCCGGTAGTAATCATAAAATCCCTGCGCTGATGCTCGGTCAAAGCCGGCCCAAAATGCGGGTTCACAAAGTGCTTCACAGCCAGCTTGGGCGATCGCCTGATAGTCTGCCGTCGTCCGGCTGACCATGTGAGCATGAGGTTCGATGTATTTCATGGACGAGAAAAATTCGGTGAAGATCGATACTGCTTTTTAGACCTCATCTGAGACGGCTCCGAAGGCGAATTGAATCGTGGCGGCATCAGCTGGCTCTGTCGAATGATCAGAGAAGGCGAGATGGACCGCCTGCGCACGGGTCGTGCCCTCGGCTGGGTTCTGCATCGCTTCGAGCGCTTTCAGAAAAGCGGGGTGTCGAAAATCGGCTTCGCCCTCATGACGGTCTACCCGATCTAAGAAAGACGCAATTTCAAGCAGCTTGAAACGGGCGTCCATGAAGTAGAGATCCTGAATGTCTTTCTTCGACGGCATGGGGTGACCTTACTGTGAAGAGTCGAAAGACGCAACGCCCGCGATGTGAGTATAGAAATCTGGATTTAGATCAGCGAGGGGCTCACGCAGTTTATCGATTTCCTCTGCGGGGCCATGGATCTCCAGTCGATAAAGCTCAGCAAGAGTGACCGCTTTCTCGATACATTCGTTCACATTTGCGAGGTGTGCTAGTGCGGCATCTCCGTCTAAATAGGCTTCTCGGCAAAAGGCACGATCTCCTGAGATGGTGAAATCGTAAAACAGGCAGGTAGATTCGGTTGCTGTTTTTTGGACAAACTCAGAAATGGTTTCTTTAAAGGCCTCCATCTGACCTTCAGCGATTTTGAAATAGGGATGAATGCTAACAGATTTTGAGAGTTTACTCATAGAGAGCTGAACGTAGCAGAAAAGGGGAGGCTTTCATGAGAAACATCCGGAAATTCATCTTCCCTATAATGTAAAAGGCCGCGCCATCACTATGATGGCGCGGCTTTGGAGATTTTTCTTACTGAAGACTCTTGGGTGGTCCGAGAACTTCGGAGAGAAGAAGCGCTTCGCGAGCAGCAGTAGGACTGCTGAGATGCTGTTTGAGGCGGCTTTTCGTAGTAAGATGAGTTTTGCGACGGCGAGGACCTTCGGAGGAAAGCCTTTCGAAACGGTCAAGCGCTTCTTTTTCTGCTGCAGAGAGCTTCGGAGTTTTGACCTTGGCTTCAACTGAGGGGGCCACAAGGGGTGACTCGGCCTCAACTGCAGGAAGTGGTGGAGGCTGTGTCGCCTCCAGCTTCGCTTGTTCTTCTAGCCAGGCTTGCTCTCGCTCTAAGCGCTGTTGGTCAAGATACTGTTCCTGAAGTTCTTGATAGATATCCTCTTCGTAATGGTCTTCTTCGAGCGGGGGATTCTTTCTCGCTTGAATCTTCTCAATGAGGGCTTTGAGGCCCCCGAAGATCATAACGAGAAAGATCAGGATAACCTGTGGATTAATATCCGGCATAGGAATTATCCTTTCGTTTCAGGGCTCTCCTCGCCGATTGAGTCACGCATTTTGGTGTCGGCAATGACGTTTTCGTATTTTGCGAAATCCATCACCCCGAGTTTCCCACCTCGGAAAGCTTCTGCGATAGCCATTGGGACTTCCGCTTCAGCCTCGACCACCTTGGCGCGCATTTCCTGTGTGCGGGCAGCCATTTCCTGCTCGGAAGCTACCGCGGCGGCCCGGCGCATTTCGGCCTTAGCTTGGGCAACTTGCTTATCGGCTTCAGCCTGCTCGGTTTGGAGACGAGCACCCACGTTATCAGCGACGTCGACGTCAGCAATATCGATGGAGAGAATCTCGAAGGCTGTCGCGGAATCGACACCTTTTTCGAGGACTAAGCGAGAAATGGAGTCCGGGTTTTCCAATACACTTTTATAAGAAGGCGCGGAACCTACCGAGGTCACGATGCCTTCACCGACTCGGGCGATGATCGTTTCTTCCGTCGCACCACCGACGAAGCGGTCGAGATTTGTTCGGACCGTCACTCGCGCGCGGACATTGACGGCAATCCCGTCCTTAGCCACTGCGGTGATTTTGGTAATTCCGGAGCCAGGGTTTGGGCAGTCGATGACTTTCGGGTTAATGGAGGTTCGGACCGCTTCTAGAACGGTCTTACCAGTGTCTTTCGTGGCAAGATCGATGGCACAGGCACGGTCGAAAGAGAGTGAAATGCCTGCCTTTTCAGCTGCGACCAGAGCGAGAACGACATTGATGATGTCACCACCTGCGAGGTAATGAGCTTCGAGTTGGTCCGTGCTATAGTCGAGTCCTGCCTTCGCCGCCGTGATCCGGCTATTCACGATCACTGCTGGGCTCACTTTACGGAAGCGCATGAAGAGCAAATTAACAAGCCCAACGGGAACACCGGCTGCTCGTGCCTGAATCCATATTCCGAAGAAATTAATTAAAAAGAAGCCTACGATGAGAAGGGCGAAAATTCCTACTACCCCTAGTATAAGTCCAGTCATGAGCTGAGACTAGCCGGACGCTGGCCTGATGCAAATTGAGATTTGAAATTCTGGCTAAGAAAATGCGACTCTCTTGCGTGCGCACGATCGGAATCATCGCAGGAAACGGAATTTATCCAGAAACCTTTGCCAGAGCAGCGAAAAAACAGGGGGTCAAACTTGTGGCTGCGGCTTTTAAAGGGGAGACGAAGGAGGAATTCGCGAATGAAGTTGATGAAATTAAATGGTTCCGCGTCGGTCAGCTCGGTGGGGTGATCAAGTTTTTTAAGAAACAGGGGGCCGATGAATGTATTATGGTGGGCCAGATCGCTCCCCGAAATCTCTTCGATCTCTGGCCAGATCTGCGAACGCTGAAAGTTCTCAGTTCTGTTAAGGAGCGCAATGCGGAGTCGCTTTTCGGAGCCATTGCTAATGAGCTAGCTACAGATGGAGTGACTTTGCTTCCAGCGACTACTTTTTTAGAAGATCAGATGTCGTCAAAAGGGCTCATTTTTGGGCCTGAAATCGGCGAGAGAGAGCAAGAAGACGCCGAATTTGGATTTAAAATCGCCAAGGAGACCAGTCGT
>CALGMJ010000009.1 GCA_937958875.1 uncultured Verrucomicrobiales bacterium
GAGGGGCAGAGATTTGGGAAAGGAGGAAACTTGAAAGGAGCGAAGGCTGTGACAGCCTCACAGCCTTCACGAGGCTCCTTCTTCTAGTGAACTACCTCACTCGACTACCAACGACCCATTGGCGTCAACTGATGAGCTGCATCCAGGTAGCGGCAAGGTCGATTTGAAAACCACTGATTGCTCCGACTACACTGATGCCTATATTTCAAAATCTAAGAAATTCGGTTAATTATCAGGGTCATCAATGGTTTTCCCACCGCTAATATCTCTGATTTCGTCCTGCCCGTGCTCTGAGACTCCACCTCGGGTAGCGATCCTTGTCAGCGGCCCATTTACTTGAGGCTGACTTCTGAGATAGGTTCTATTATGGGGCAAGTTTTGTAGTGGCAATCACCACGAGACGTTCTAGCTTCGCTCAAGACTGTGTTTGGAAAATTACTGCTTCTCTTCATTCTCGTTCCGCTGGCCGAGCTCTTCCTCTTCATGACCTTAGGCGATATGCTGGGGTTTGGGAATACCGTGCTCATCATTATCCTGACCGCATTTCTAGGAGCCTCCCTAGCGAAATCGCAGGGGCATCTTGCGATGGTGAATTTCCAGCAAGCGATGGCCTCGGGGAAAATGCCTCATAACGAGGTGCTCGACGGCATTATGATTCTTATCGCGGGAGCCGTTCTTCTGACTCCAGGTTTTCTCACGGATGCAGTTGGCTTCGCCCTTCTTTTACCTCCTGTGCGGGCCCTCATTCGGGGAACTTTCGCAGAACGGCTGAAGGATAAGATTAAAGTCGTGACTCCAAGCATGCCGGGAATGTCACCGGAGCCCGAGAGCCGACCAAATTCAAAGCTCGATGACGGTAATGTCATCGATATTTAAGAAAAACTCACTCAAGCACTTTCAGCGCTCCTCTTACCTTTCGTTAAGCCCCAGGCTAGAAACGCAACTCCTATCAGGATCATAAAGGTGGAGTAAAATTGCCCCTTGGTGAGACCCATAATTTTTGCGGCATCTGGTTCCCGGACCGTCTCGACGAGGATGCGGAAAACAGCGTAAAGCGTGAAAAAAGTCCCTGTGATTATGCCGTGACCGAGCTGGGGGAATTTCACCCGCACCCAGTATAGGATGCCGAAAATAAGAGCTCCTTCGAGGAAACCCTCATAAAGCTGGGAGGCATGGCGTGGGTCGATATGATCACCTAGAGCTTCAAGAACCTTAGGGTCTTCACGCGAAATTTCGATGACGCGGTTAAAGATATTATAGGGATCAGCATTCTCTAGCGCTAGCATGGAGCCGATCTCTTCATTTACCGAAGCGGCCTGCAAAACAGCGTGGTCCAGTTTATCATGATCGATCGGTTCTCGCAGGGACTCGGGAAATTTCACCCCAAGAGCTGAGTCCGTCTTTGTACCATAAAGCTCTCCATTAATGAAGTTCGCGATCCGTCCAAAAAAGACGCCAAGAGGAGCGACAATGGCGATCCCATCTCCTAATCCAGGCCAGGAAAGTTGATGTTTTTTTGCGTAAAACAGGGTGAAGAAGAAGATCCCCAGAATCCCACCATGAGAGGACATTCCCCCTTCCCAGACTTTGATTACACTGAGTGGATCATCGATGAGATAACTCCATCCATGCTGAGGAACCATGTAGAACAGCACGTAACCAACACGCCCACCGAGAAACACTCCGAAAAAAGCGGTAAACGTCACCACATCTGAAACCTTATCCTCTTCTACAACCCAGAGCTTACGACGTGCGAAACGCAGTAAAATCCAATATGCGACCAGGAATCCTCCAACATAAGCGAGGCCATACCAGCGGAGCTTCAAAGGCCCTAGCTCGAAGATGATGGGAGAAAGGTCGTGAACGTATGTGGCAAGAACCGAAAGCACGGCGCGACTTCACGAAATGCCACCGCTTTTGGCAATCTCCTTCACCACAAGCCAGCCGAAGTAGCTCAGATAGGCTACTAAAAGTAGCGCTCCTTCCCAACGACTTACATTCCTTCGATGCCACATCATCGGCATCACCAGAAATGTGATTCCCAACATGATGAACAGGTCACTATTTCCCAATGCTCCCTGACCGAGCGGCGCAATACTGGCAGTCATCCCAACCACCGCGAGAAGATTAAAAATACAGGAGCCGACGACATTCCCCACCACGATATCACCCTGCTTTTTCATCGCGGCGACGACTGATGTGGCAAGCTCCGGTAATGAGGTCCCAAAGGCAAATAAGGTGAGCGCAATAACTTCTGGCGAAACACCCCAAGCTAAGGCTAGCTGTTCGCCGCCAAAAACCATACGATTCGCTCCGACTACGAGAAGAGCAATTCCTACGACAACTAGTCCAACATCCATTGCGATTCGTTTCAAACCTCCCTTTTTTGCAAGCTCGAGGACTTCTTCTGGCAGATCGTCTGAATCGACCACCTTCTCCCTTTTTGCCTGCCAGAGACTGGCTCCGACGTAGAGGATGACCATTCCTGTGAGCACGCCGCCCTCGATTTGGCTCATTTCGCCATCCCGGAGAAACCATACAAAGAGAACTGAAATCCCTAAAAGAATCGGCATTTCCCGCCGGATGATCTGGCGATTAATGGCAATGGGGAAAACGATGGCAGCCGCTCCCAGAACGAGCGCGATATTGCAAATATTAGACCCAACAACATTTCCGAGCGCCATTCCGCCATTGCCATCCAGGTTCGCATCTACACTTACCGCAAGTTCGGGCGCGCTGGTGCCAAAGGCCACTACGGTCAGTCCGACAACTAAAGGACTCAGGCCACAACGGATTGCCAAGGTAGACGCTCCTTGAACGAGCCATTCAGCACCATAATATAACAAGACGAGGCCGAGTATGATCCAACCGAGATTTGCAAAAAGCTCCACGGGCAGAAACTTGCGTCAGCTCGCTAGGAAAGACAAGCGGGAGCGGTTCTCTAAGACCGAAAAAAAGCGTGCTCAGAACAAAATCCGAGCACGCTTTGAGAAAATTAAAACCGAATGATCACTCAGGAGTGACGATCTTGAGAAGCTCGACATCAAAGACAAGCAAACCACCAGGACGGCCTGAGCCTTCCTGCTTTGGTCCGTATGCCAGATCAGCCGGGATCCAGAAGCGGCGTTTCTCGCCCTCGACCATGAGGCCTACTCCTTCAGTCCAGCCCTTGATGACCTGATTGAGAGGAAATTCGGTCGGCTCGCCACGAGTGACGGAGCTATCGAACATTTTCCCATCAGTTTCCCAACCTGTGTAATGCACACTTACGGTATCAGTCGCCTTTGGCTTACGAGTTCCGGTGCCTTTGGTGAGAACGCGGGAAGCAAGACCACTCTCAGTCTTCTCTGCGGTCTCAGGAGCAGCGGCTACATCTTCAGGAGCTTTTGGAGGCTCAACACCTTCAACGATCTCAAGAATTTCCAGCTCGATAACAACTCCATTTGGAACTCCAGCAGGAGGATTTTCACCAAAACCAAGCTCCTTAGTGATCCAGAGGCGACGCTTCTCACCGACCTTCATGAGCTGAGCAGCCTCTCCCCAGCCCCCAAGACGGAGAGCTGAAATCGGAGCAACAGGTGGCTCAGGCTGACCTTCAGAAGTCTGGAGAAGTTTCCCATCAGTATCCCAAAGAGTGAAATTCATCTTAACCGAGTCAAACTCACGAGCAGTCTTCTCGCCGGAACCTTCCTTAAGGATCTTATAGGCAAGACCAGACTCAGTCTTCTGTGCATCCGCAGGAGCAGTGAGATTTTCTGGAGTCTTCGGAGGCTCAGCCCCTTTCTTGATGGAAATTAGTTCGACATCGAACACAAGCAGGCCACCAGGACGGCCGCCACCAGGATTCTCTCCGTAGGCAAGATCTGCCGGGATCCAGAAGCGGCGCTTCTCGCCCGCTACCATGAGCTGAAGCCCTTCGGTCCAGCCTTTGATCACCTGATTTAAAGGAAAACTCGCTGGCTGGCCACGCTTGACCGAGCTATCGAACATCTTCCCATCCGTGGTCCATCCGGTGTAGTGCACCGTGACGGTATCAAAGGAACGCGGTTTCTCTGTCCCCTCGCCTTTCTTAAGAACCTTAAAGGTAAGGCCCGAGGCGGTCTTCTCAGCATCAGCCGGGGCTGCTGCTACATCTGCTGGCGCTTTTAGTTCGTCGCTCACGTCCTGTGCGTAACCGCTGATCGCAAAAACACCACCCAAAATCCCGGCTAGTGCCGATCGCTTGATTAGTTTCATGGACGGGAAAGCTCGTTGCCAGATGACTAGGTGTCAACGCCACATCTCGCAAGAATGCGCTGAAAATCCCGCTCCGAAGCTCGTTAACCAGTAACGATGGTCATTTTCCGCCGCCTTAAAGCGCTCCTCCAAGGCCATCAAAACACAAGGACTACTACAGTTTCCGTATTGATTTAAAATCTCGCGAGTCTCTGCCAGTTCCCAGCCCATTTTCTTTTCCAGTTCATCAATAACATCTCGGCCGCCAGTATGAGCGATGACCTGGTCTGGCTCAGCAGATCTCTTCTGCCATAAGCCTGCCACTGCTTCCGCTGCGAGTTGAGGCACGGCCCGGTGAAGCTTGTTTTGCAGCTTCCCCCCGCCATTGACGAAACGAATTTTCTCCCGTTCTTCTGGAATATGAACGGTCTCAAAATTTCCAACCTGCCATTTCTCCTCACCCGGTTCGTCACTCCATAGACAAGCGCTCGCCCCATCGCCAAAAAGACAAAGACTAATGAGAACACCAGGATCTTCGCTTACAAATAAGGCCGCAGAGCAGACCTCTACCGCTACCGTTGCTACCTTGGAGCCCGGATTTGCTGCTAAAAAGCCCTGCGCGGCGCGCATCGTCGGAATAGCGGCCCCACAACCGAGACCGACAATATCCTGTAAATAAACGTCCGCTTTCAAGCCAAGCTGCTCCGCAACATGACTGGTGATACCAGGGCAGAGATATCCCGTACATGTGCAAATAATGAGGGCATCGATCTCCTCATCAGGGAGAATTTTCCTAAGCGCTTCCGCGGCTAGCTTAGGAGCCTCTTGTTCGAAGTACTCAGCTAGCTCCTGCGCTCCCGCGTCAAACATCGCCCCCGGATTTTCCGTCGAAAAATGGCGCTTAGAAATGCCGGAATCTCCCTGAAGAATTTTTCGTAGTAAGCCCTGTCCTCTCTCGCTCAGAGAAGCCACCACAGAGGTTGCACTAGAAAAATCGAAGCATTCCTCCTGCGAATAGTTATTCGTTGGAAAAGCGCTTCCGATCGATTCTAAATACATAACTGTTAGAGAGTCCGCGATAAGCCGCATTTGCCAACCGAAAGATCTCTTTTTCTTTTTAAGAAAGTCTGCGGTGGAGCCACTGGAATGGTAGAACCCCAGAACGGGCCGCAGCTGAAAGCCCCACTTTTCCCCATGGATGGAGCAGGAAATGATGAAGATGCGAGGCTAAGTTCACCCGACTTGAAAAGCGCTCCTCTAGTCCTTCTTTGATCTCGCTACGACACTGAGCCCAACTCCCCTTTCCTTGCGCCCACTCCACGAGAGGCTCCACCGCGACCTCTGCGGCTTCAAATGCCATCGACATCCCGTTCCCTGTAAATGGTGGGATCATCCGCTCGGCATCACCCAAAACACAAAGATCATTTTCATAATCTTGCTCTCCAAGCGCAAAGGCACTCACGCCAGTCAGCGAAGCCTCATTCATCGTCCCCGCAGCGAGGCGATCAGCTAGCCCACCCAAGCGGCAAGCCTGAAGATAGGAAAGCATCAACGGTGGACTCATCCCCTGCCGACGGCGAAATAAACCACACACGTTCACCCCCTCATGAACAGGTGTCAGCCCCAAGTAACCACCCTCACCCACATGCATCTCAAGATAACCCGAGAGCTCCACGCCAGTGAAGTGAGCCTTTAGGCCTAACCAATCACTTTTTTTGTTAGAAATTCGACCCGCAGCCCACACTAAGCCTGGCTGAGCACGTCGATCTACCCGAACCTGTGTTTCTAATTCACCTCCCAGTTCCTCGAAAAGTAAGCGTAACCGTTCATCCATCACCCAGCGTGACATTCCAAAGGCCGGGCGCGGGAGCTCAGCTTCTAAAATGCGAGCATCGCCCATCCACCAGCGGGTCTTGCCATGACGAAAGGCATCTTCAAACACCTTCTCAACTCCGAGATTCACTAGAGTTTCCTCCGTCACTCCATTGATAAATTCTCCGCAGACCCGATGCCTAGGGTAGCTGCCAGCTTCTCGAATCCGTACTGGGACACCACGACCACGCAGGGCCACCCCCAGAGAGAGTCCGGCTAAACCGCCTCCCACGATTTCGATTTTTTTCATTCCCTCCAAGCTAGCACACGAATGCCACCCAGCAATGAAACCTCTTCCTGAAAGTGCCACTCCGAACCCAAACCGAGCGCTTTCTTAAGCTCACCTTTTTGGAATCCTGCCCGAATGCTCACCATCATATCATGCCGTGTCACCTCATTAATCGCTGGCCAGAGAAGTGCCCCCTCTACGAGAGAAATGCGGGATCGCCACGGCTCCACCGCAACTAGCCTTTTACGCTCCTGCAAAAGCTCTCCCAGCTTCGCCAGCGCCTCATCCTCAAAGTGGTGAAGAATGAGATTCGCGATCACAACATCTCCCTCAGCCAGCGGAAGCATCTGAAAAAGATCTCCCTCGAGCCAATCTGGTTTAACATGCTTTGGCTTCGCCTGAAAATCCAAACCTGTAACCGGGGCTAACTCCGCGATTTTTTTCGTTAATTCCCCCGTTCCTGCTCCCAGTTCAACCACCCGCTCTGGGGTCCTAGATTCATGAGCGAGTTGTTTTAAAATCCAGCGCTCATTTCCCATGAGGAAATTGATGAGACGAAGATCTCGCCGACTTCGGATGGCTCGCGGATCGTCACCCGCTAGCTCATCGAGGATTTCTGGCTTTACCACCCGTTTCATAACCAAAAGACATCTAACACGAAAACGACCACCATCGCCACTCCTGTTAAAATATTCATCACTAGGCCTGCTAGCGTCCCTAAAACCGAGCCCACCCCCGAAACGGTGGCCGGTTTCACCGTTTTATTTCCCATCAGCCACTCGAAGAAAAACGCCCCTCCCAGAGGCCCCAAGAGTAAGCCAAAGGGCATGAAGAAGATCCCGATAAGTCCTCCTACGAAGGCACCAAAAGCGCCCCACTTCGTCCCGCCAAACCACTTCGACCCCACCGCTCCACTCAGAAATTCGAAACCCTGAGCAAGAACAAGTCCGATTCCCAACGCAACGAGCCCCCAAATTTCAACTCCGCCCCGATCATCCAGCGAAAAAAATGGGATCAAGGCGGCTAGGAAGATCAGCAAATGCCCCGGTAAAAAAGGCACGACCATGCCGATCAGTCCCAGAATGATGAGACTATCTGCTGCGATCCATACACTCCACTGCAGGAGCCAATCTAAAATCGTTTGCCACATGCCTTGATATATCGCGGCTGACCGATGAAACAACCATTGCAAAATTGAACTCTATTTCTTCTCAAGTTCATCTTTGTGTTAAGTTGACTTCATTAAAGTATTTCACTAATCAGCAGAATGAAAACGTTCTGTTCTCTCCTTCTTTTATTGGCGCTCCCAGCCTCGGCAGAAACGTTTGGCAAATCTCTCCAGTTGAGTGGTTCAACCATTCCTCGTCCTCTTACTGCTAGAGTTTCGCCTATCGGAGACGATTTTTTCTACTTCAGCACCTCTCTTTTACAAAACGAGATCGGCGAGCAAACGGGCTTTATTCCCGCGGTCAACTTTCTAGATTCAAGCGCTGAACCTAGAGGAGGGATAACCTTTGACCCCGAAGCGAACGCCCTTATTCCTTACCTCAGTCCCTCAAACTCTGCTGATAAGTCCGCGCTCATCTCCTATCTACGTGATGATCGCTACCATCTAGGACACTATCGCCATCAGCTCAATGGAGAGCTAGAGGAACTCATTAAAATTTATGCTCACTCGGTCTCCATTCGAGACTCAGCACAGCAAGTGCCTGACTTCTTTTTCACCTTCGCTCTGCCCAATGCCAGTCTCGCTCTTTTAAAACAATTTGAAGATCGGATCGAACTCGTCGCCTTCACTGGCATGGGAGATCTTCTTTTTCATCGGAGCTATCGCTCAGAGACTCTTCAAGGAAGTAATACAGCGTTCTCTTCTAGCATTTCCCCTTCCTTGGTGCCTGCTCCTGACGGCATCGGTTCTTATCTTACCATCTCCATTTCTGAATTCTCTTTCGGGAATCAAAACTCAGCCACTTCAGAACAAAGAGAGATCTGTCTAAGATTAGAGCAGGACGGATCTATCCGTTGGGCACAGATGGCCTCTGGAAATGGTGGGAATCTCCGCTCGCTCAGCCAAACGATTCTCTCAAACGGAGATGTCATGTTTGAAGGAAATATCGATGGGGAAGATCAGAATCGGCAACTCGTCCTCGCCCGTATCACAGCCGACGGTGAACAAACATTCGCTCGCCAGTTTCCCAATATCCTCCCCAGCGCTAGCTATGCAGTCGCAGGAGATCGCTTATATCTAGGGGCGCCATTGCCCAGCGACGACTTCGTCTCTCCCTTTGTGGTTTATGAGCTCTCACCCGAATCAGGGATCATTATTCGCCAAAAGCTTCTCAGCGAGATGGTCGGCTTTAATATCTCCGGACTCCTTGGCGCTAGTAATGAGTTCTTATGGATCACGGTCGATGAAAACACGAATCTCGAAGAAGGGATTCTTTTTCAGAAAACTCTCGCCCGCATGGACCTCGACCTCAGCGAGCCTATCAGCGCTCGCAGAACTGCGGCAAATTCCCTTAACGCCTCATTCAACCTTCTGCCTGATGGCTCACTCATGTTCCAAGAAATGGAATTCTTCACCAGCCGCGTGCAAGCGACCACACTCGACGATCAATTCAACGTCGGGCTAGGAAACTGTCTCTCTGTCAGTAGCCGTTCCTTCCAGGTCACGACACCTGATTTCAATAATGTCACCAGCAACGCGCTCTCCATTTCCACCCCTACATTCACGGTCGTCGATTTGGGTTCAGTCGACGTGCGGGAAGAAACTAGCTTTCCTATTCTCCCGTTTCGTCTCAACAGCAGTCCCTGCCGTCCCATTATTACCCCGCCTGTTCCGGTCACTCTGGATACCATCACTGATGGAAATTACGGAATATCCTGCCCTTCTCGACCAGGCTTCTCCTACGAACTCCAGTCCACCCCAAATCTGGCAAGAGACTTTATTCCTCAAGAAGATCTCCCTGGAGATGGGACGAATGTGCGCTTTGAGGTGCCGATCGGTAATGAACCTCGAATGTTCTTCCGCATTGTCGAAACCCGCTAAGGTTTGTGCTTCTTCGCCCGTATTGAGACAAATGTCGTGCGCGCAACAAAGCAAGTTGACCCGCGCGGCAGAAAATAGATTCTTATCACCATGCGTAGAACCTTTCTCCTCACCGCCCTGCTCACCTCAATGGCAGTGGCAAAACCAATCACCTTGTTCGATGGAAAACCTGAAGGCTGGAAAATGGCTGGACCAGGGTCTTTCGAGCTAAAAGACGGCATCGCTACCGCCAAAGATGGCATGGGGCTCTGGTGGCATGAAAAGGAACTCACGAATTTCTCCCTCCGCCTCCAATTTAAACTCGATGATCCTGCTCAGAACTCTGGCATCTTCGTTCGCTTTCCTAACCCAGGCGATAACCCACGAGTCGCGATCGATCAGGGCTACGAAATTCAAATCAGCGGAGATAAAACTGGCGACAAGTCAACCGGCGCGATCTACGCCATTCAGTCAGCGACGAAGAATCCTATTAAAATCGGGAAGTGGAACGACTACCACATTCTCTGCGCCAAGAATAAGATTGCCGTCGTTCTGAACGGCACGCTCATCAATATTTATGAAACACAGCCAGGTCGTGGCGATATCAAAGGCCACATCGGCCTTCAAAACCACGATCCTAAATCACCTGTTCAGTTCAAAAACATCACGGTTGAAGAATACAACCCTGAGTTCAATCTCCTAGAGCTTCTTCCACAGGCTGGCATTCCTCGCTATCAGCTCGTTAAATACTGGTCCCTTCGTACTCCAGCTCAGCCGGTCATGTTACCGAAACGTGGCGGTGGCGAACGGCAGGGAGGAAAAGATTGGTATCGTGTCGCGGACCATGGCCCGGCCTTTTTTCAAACCTTCGCAGACTGGTATCAGGGAGAAGCACGCCGTGACTCAGCGCTAAAAGGGATTGCCCTCTCTTACTCAGCTATCCCCACCCGCCAAGCCCTCTTTAATTTAGAGACCCTGGCCCTCCTCTCGGCGACAGATCAAGGCACCGCGCTCCATTCCACCCCTTGGGCTGGCGGCCATGGCCCGGTCAATAAGTTCCTGAATAAGGACAAGTTTCTCTTCAATAATCAGATGGGGCCAGCTTGGGCAGATAAGGATGGCTCCTTCGAGGATAAGCGCTCCATCAAAGGCTATGGTAATCTTTCCTACGCTCGCTTCGATGGCTACCGCCGGACTGGAAATACAGCTATTCTGGACTACACCGTGCATGGGGCTCAGATCAATGATCTCGTAATTGACCACCCACATGGAATGGCTCGCTTTCTGGAAATTTCCCCTCACCAGGAGGTGCTTGTTCATCGGCTTGCGAGTGACTCTTCTTTCGAGAACTTCACCATCAAGCTTCTCGGGGAAAACGCTTCCATCACCGAGAAAGATGGCACCCGCTATCTAAATATCGCCCCTTCGGAGGAACCTCAGTATCTCTCCCTTCTATACTCACGCGACGGTCAGGGGACCCCTCTTCCGACCAGTAAACTATCCGAATTTCCCACTCATCTTTACAGATCTATCTCTAAGGAAGAATTTCCTGTCGAAGTCAAAGCTGATACCTCAGATAACCCTTGGCTTGTCGACCAGATCCCACTGCCTCCTCTTCGTAGTGGTTCTCCCTACGAGTCCTCCGTCCGCACCAGCGATATCGATTTTTTCTCGGACTATGATCGCGCGCTCGTAACGACTTGGGACGGAGATGTCTGGCTCCTCAATGGCCTCCGAGAAATGAAAAAAGTGACTTGGAAACGGTATGCCACCGGATTCTTCGAACCCCTCGGCGTTCGTATTGTGGAAAATGTGCCTTATATCGCCGGCCGCGACGCCATCTGGAAACTCACAGACCTTAATGGTGATGACGAAGCCGACAAATTCGAAATCTTCAATAGCGATGTCCTCATCACCAATAACTTCCACGAATTCCAGTTTGGTCTCGAGACTGATGCCAAAGGAAACTTCTACTTTGCTAAAGGCGCCCCGGTGCGTCCTGGTGGCCGCGGTTTTGACAAAATCCTAGCCCACAACGGCTCCTTCATGAAACTCTCTCCTGACGGTAAAAAGCTCGACGTCATTGCTACTGGTCTGCGTGCCGCAGGCGGTATCGGGGTGAGCCCTGCTGGTGAAATCACCACAGGAGAAAATGAAGG
>CALGMJ010000010.1 GCA_937958875.1 uncultured Verrucomicrobiales bacterium
TTAACTTATTTTCAAGGAGCGCAGCTTAGGTCTTCGATTCAAGGTTTGGCGACTGGAGCCTCGGTCAAAGGTATTGAGTCTGTGCAACAGCTTTGGGGTCTCATTTCAGATCCTCAGCATCGTGAGGTGCTGATTTCGAAAGCTCAGGAGGTCTGGCAAATCGACCAAGCCCAGACCGTATGGAGCCGTAGTTTAACTCCAGAAGAAAGTGCATGGTTGCAGGCTCGTAAAGTTGAGCTTAGTGAGAGCGTGCTGCCTGAACTCGAGCGATAGATGGGCTTGTTGATACTGTTAGGGTAAGACTGTTGGGATTTAATCCTTGCATGCTACCTTGCTATGCAATATAGCTATTCACGGTGTCACGAGAAGAAGCACAATGGTTTGAAAATTGGCGGGTCCAGATGCGAAAGGGACTGCTTGATTTTTGTATCTTGAAAGCCCTCCTAGATGGGGAGTGTTATGGTTATGCTCTGGTGAAATCACTGGTGGCTCTTCCTGGAATTGGCGTTGCGGAAGGATCGATTTATCCGCTGCTTTCGCGCCTTCGGAAGCAAGGGCTAGTGACGACCCGCCTTGAGGAATCTAGTGAAGGTCCCGCTCGGAAATACTACAGCCTCACCGATACAGGGCGGGCGCAGGCTGCCGAGATGTCGATCTACTTTGAAAAACTGACCAAGGGTGTGGCGACGCTTGGATCACAAACAGACTAAGAAATTGATGAAAAAATGGACAAAGCAGGCAGAAGATCGCTTGGCAGAATACTTCGAAGCAAGGCAGCGGTGCGAAGGCCTAAGCGATGCCGATGCTCGTGAAATGAAGGAAGATTTGACCGCTCATTTTCATGAAGAGGCAGAGCAAATTTCGGCCAGCGAGATTTCGACCACTGAGTTTGATCAATTACTCAACACCTTTGGCGATAGCCAAGAAGGTCAAGTGTCGGAGGCGGAGGATTTCTCTTACTCTGGATTATGGTGGTTCGGAGTGATCATTCCCGTAGTCATTATTCTCTTAGAAAAACTCACTCACTTTTGTGGTAGCGTTTTCTTTGATCCGATGCCGACATGGTGGCATTTCATAATACTGGCGGCAGTGCCATTCTCTCATGCTTGGCTTCTCAAGCGTGGACGTTTTTCCTCTCCACGGAAGCAAGGTTTTGCTGTGGGAATGGCGTTCGCGATATCCACAATTTACGCTCTTCTT
The DNA here is from genome assembly GCA_937958875.1 of uncultured Verrucomicrobiales bacterium. Lineage (GTDB taxonomy): Bacteria > Verrucomicrobiota > Verrucomicrobiia > Verrucomicrobiales > Akkermansiaceae > SW10. The sequence continues at coordinate 1,201 of CALGMJ010000010.1, forward strand.
TTTATTCCATTAGCCCCGCTATCTGCCATCGCGCTCATCTTTCTAGGCTTGGGTTTTTTGTCCTTAGCTCCTCTATTTATCTGGATTGCAAATCGCCGTATTTCAAGGCTGATGCAGCAGAGGGTGACTAGGCCTTGGCAATTTCGCCGCGGCTGGCTCACGGGAACGAGCCTGACTGCAGTTCTATTTCTAATTTTGGAAGGGCCGAGTCTCTGGACTCGCTGGCACTTGGATGATGCTGTTTCGAAGGAGCCTGAAGTAGCGGAGGCAGGTCTTAAAAAATTACGTTTTTTTCACTCGGAGCGAACGTTGTTACAGGCGTGTTATGAAGGGAACCGAGGGACATCAATGGGCACAGATCTCTCAGGTTGGTTCCGCTCTGGTTGGAATATCCCCCTTGCTTTTGTTGGCCAACATCCTTCGCCGATAAATTCAGAAAAAGTACGAGAAACATTTTTTCGAGTAACTGGAAGGCCATTCAATAGTCAAAGACCTCCCACTGGGACTTCTGGGAACTTCCTTGTTGGTAGCAGAGGCCTTTTAGCTGATATGGAATTTGATGATCATTTAGGTGGAGATGAGGTAGCGGTTCGCCTGAGAGATCTGGACCTTAAGGAATCACGTTTTGATGGTCACATCGATACCATGTCTCAGCTAGGTTATGGCGAGTGGACTATGGTTTTTCAGAATGCTAGCTCACAACCGAAAGAGGCTCGCTGTAAGGTGAGGCTTCCCCGTGGAGGGCGGGTTTCTCGCCTCACGCTTTGGGTGAATGGAGAGCCGAGAGAGGCAGCTTTTAATACCGTTGCTAAAGTAAAAAAGGCCTACCGTTCCGTGGCAGTAGTGCAGCGGAAAGACCCGGTGCTAGTGACGATGGCAGGGCCGGATACGATTATGGTGCAGTGCTTTCCCGTTCCTGCGGAGGGCGAGATGAAGATACGGTTTGGGGTGACTGCTCCTTTGGATGGTGGCTACTGGGATCACCCTCGCATTGTTGAACGAAATTTTGGGGTCCTAAAAGAATGTGAACACGCTTTATGGTTACAGGCAAATGAAGCCTTCGAGGTTCCAGAATTACTCGGATCAAGAGAGGATGGTGAGGGCTACTCGGTGCAGCAATCGCTACCTTTTCATCAATTTTTACAAAGTTCTCTGGCATTGAATTTTCCCGATGCCGAGTTTGAGCCAGACGTGGTTTGGTGCGAAGATCCCTTTGCTCGGGGAGACGAGAAATATCTTCAACGTACGACACGCTTCATAAATCAGAAGCCAGTTGACCGTTTGGTCATTGTTATCGACGGCTCTCAGGCGATGGCTCAGGAAGCTGATGTGCTAAGTCGGCTCTTCCGAGTTGATTTTCCTGAGCTGGAGGTTCTCATTGCCGATGATGGGGTTAGCCAAATTCGGGATTTGTCTAGTTATCAATTTTCTGGAGGACGCGACAATGAACCTGCACTTAGGAAGGCTCTCTCACTCGCGAAGGATGCCAAAAATGGGGCGGTCTTATGGCTTCATGGCCCACAGGCGGTAAAGCTCAATAAAACTGAGGCACTCGTTCAACTTGTGGAGCGTGGGACCCGACGTCCGAAGCTCTACGAGATCGAAGTGGCATCAGGGCCGAATCGTTTGGCTGAGCTCTTGGGGAATCGGGGGATACTCGAGCGTGGTCCTACCATGCACTATTTGAAACGGGATTTGAAAAAATTCATTGAACACCTTTTGCGGGGGAGTCGTGCCCCAAAAACTGAATGGCTTCAGGCTTCTCGTTTACAAGAATTAGAAGGGCAGAAGGTTTGGGATCAGCTTGCCAGATCATGGGCGGTGGAGAAGAGTGAATCAGGTGATCCTGCTGGCAGCGCTATCGCGGCACAATATCAGCTCGTGACGCCAGTCTCAGGAGCTGTGGTGTTAGAAACGATGGAGCAGTTCAAAGAACACGGCCTCACACCAGTCGATGTCATGACCACGCCGACGATTCCAGCGGTGCCAGAGCCGTCTACAGCATTGCTTATCTTGTGCGGTCTCTTGACCGTATTCCATCGGCGTCGCACAGGGTTTGAGCTTTCAGGTGGCTAATTGACCTTCCAAGAAGCTCCATCCACTAGAGATGGCTTCTCACAAGCTACAGAAAGCTTTCGGAGCCCAAGCGGTTCGTCATCGGATGTAGCGTCTAGTTCTACATCTCGTTGCTTGGGATAGGTTAAGAAAATTTCTAGTCATCTAAGGATGTTGATGGACCCAGAAATAGCGTGCCACTCTAATTAACGTCTATATTGGGAGCTTGTGTAGAAACCCTGGCTCTAGTTACGTTTTTTCTGAGTGGATGGGGCGCCTTCCTTCTTAAATTCGACGCACATAAAAATACTGTCAATGGAGCCGCGAGTCTTTTTGTAGAAAAACCTCCCGCCAGATTGAATGACCGCACCTGCGATTAGTTCGATTTGGGTCTTAGGCATGTCAGTAAACTTATCTTCGGAGAGAAAGACGTTGAGGGATGGAGTCTTTTTAATTTTTTTCAAAAGACCATCTACAGTAATTATCTTAGTTTCATGATGTAGCTCCTTGGCGGTGTATTGGACTTGGTAGAGAGGTTTAGGGAGTGACTCAATATTGCGTGAGACCTTTTCGAAGTCAGAGGCAACTACCGGAGTTATGAAAAACAATGAAAGAGTTGCCAAGACGGACACTGAGGTTCTTAGGGAATTCATCAGGTTCGAAATACAGAATTAAATCTCACGCATCTAGTGTTTTGTCAGGACTAAGATTTCAGGTAAGTGCGAAGGATATCGGAAATCTGGCAAGGCGGAGATGATCAGTGAATCGAGCATTCTCTTAGTATCGACAACGCGGCCAGATTTTCGAGAGACCAGCAGGAACCCGAAATCTTAGGTTTGACGGAGCACTAGGAGTGATTTTCTGATCTAAAATGGTTGGCTCCGTTGGCGCTCTAACTATCCCATGGACATGGTTATTCGGAAGTAAGAGTCACCGAGATTTTGAATTTCGTTCTTCGGTCTGAAAAATACTCAATAGCCCGCCGGTGTTTTGATTTCTCTCTTCTAATTTCAAAATTCATCGTGGTCCCAGTAGGCCAGATGTGAAGCAATTGAATGAAATGGTTGCGAGCCTGCTCATGATGAAGGCTTTCTCCTTCAAGTTTCCACAGGACATCGCCTTCATGGAGCTTTGCTAATTGCGCTGGCGTCCCATCATTTACCTTAGTGACAATGGGAAAAGCTGTCATTTGAGCGCCCTGATATTCGATGAACCAGCCGATAGCTGATCCGAGCCGATTCTCACCAGCATCTTCGCGGGGGCGTTCGCGTATTAAGGGGAGAAGTTTTTTTGCTCTCTCAGAAGCTTCGTCGCTGAGCCCGTTTTCCATAAGTTTTTGGAAATCTGAGTTTTTTCTCAAGACGAGTTTGATGAGTTGACGGATTTCTTCAGTGTTGAGTTTTTGGTTGGTAAGAGCTTTGTTAAGAACGTGAGTATTGTCTTTAGCTGAGGTGATTGCGCACAGACAGAAACTGAGAATCAATAGAAATTTCATAAGGTGTAGTAGAGCTTGGCGGAGGGATCACTCAGAATCTCCGCTGAGGTCAAATTCGTAATCAGGAGAAATATCCCCAATTTTTTTCAGCGCTTCAAAAGCCGGACGACGCCATTTTTCCCCCGTAGGGAAACCTTCTTCATAAAGAGCTTCAGCAGCTTGTTTCTGCTTCTCATCTAGATCGCGTAAGATCTTCTTTTTACGCGCGAGAGCTTCCTTTTTTGAATCTTTAGATCGAGACTGCTTTTCCATCGAAAGGCTGATGGCATAGGCTTTAATCATATCCCGATGTTCATCATTTCTTGAGTAGAGATTGACCAACCAGCCGCTCGCGTGCTGCCGAGGGGATTGTAAGATGAGATGATTAATCCCTCTCTGGTAATCGTCGATGAATTCTTGTTTAACTGGGTCGGTATTTCTACGGCGATCGTAGTAAGTGCGACAGAGGGCAACACCAATTAGGTAGCTGGTGTAACTTGCCTCCGGACCCTCTTCAAAATAAAGGTCCCGTAGGATTTTGATTCCTTTGCGGAAACGCTCATTGTCAAAACTACTATGGCCATAGATCAAGGAGTGGCCGTAAGTGCGGACGATATTTTCGTCACTCTTAAGACCCATGCGGTAGGCGATTTCGGCAGCCTTTTTTCGTGAGTATTTTCCCATGGTGACAGTGTCGATATTGGAATCTGCGTCATCGTATTCGTAGCGGACAAGGTCGATCACCGTTCGGTGAGACCAAGGGCCTTTACGGCTATTTGCAATCATCTTGGGTAGGGCCTCGTGAAGTTTTCCTTTTTGAATATCCCAATATACGAGGAGATAATCACCGTAAGGGTATTTTAATTGGGCTGAAGCTTTCAGGATTTTTTCTGCTTCCTGAAAATGTTCTTCAGCAAAGAAGTGTCTTAATGATCGGAAGGTAGAGTTATTGGATGTGTGAAAACGAAAGATATTTTCAGCTGCTCGTTTTGATTGATATTGCATCAAAATTTCTTTGTATATCTCTGCCGCTCCTTCGAGGTCAATCTCGCCTGCTGTTCCTTCGTAGAGAAATCTGGCTGCATATAGTTTAGCATTTAATGATCCAGCATTTATCGCGACATTGATTGCAGCTAGTCCATCTTCTACGTTTTTCGAGAGCCCTTGTTCTCCGTATGCTTGATAAACTCCATGCAGTCTTGTCGCCTCTGGGTGGGGATCTTCCAGAGCTTCTTTAAGAAGGCGTCTGCCTAAGTCGTTTTTGACTTCAGACCCCCAGCCTTGAAAAGCACAGGAGGCGAGCATGTATTTCCCCAAGGCAGAGCCTTTCTCTGCAGAATACTTCGATCGGCGATAGATTTGTTGCTTATTAAATTCGATCCCAGAGATTGATTCGGCAGAACAAAAGGCCCATTCTGCCATGGCGTCAGCGTCAAAGTTGTTTGCACCGGCGATAAGTTTGTCTCGATCCCACGGTTTTCCATTCCATCCGCCGTCAGGAACAGCCAAGCTCCACGCGCTGGTTGATAGCCAGATGATGGCTAAAATAATTTTTTGCATAAAATTTGTTTATCAGTGTCGTTTCTACTTACAAGAGAATGAGCTACTCACTTCTAACGATCTTAATAGGAATTTTTGTTCAGGGTGCTGCTTTTGCTCAGCTGCCAGAGGGACTTCTTACTCGTCTTAATGCTTCTCAGGTTAGCGAGCGAGAGCGAGCGCGGGTTGAGCTGCTCGAGTGGGCTGCGGACGATCGAGAAAGGGGGTTGGAGGTGTTATCGGACTTATTACAGGAGGATCTCGACCCGGAAGTTGCGGCTAGGGTTTACCGTGTATTGAAGACGCTCTATTTTCAAAAAAAGACAGCCTATTTCGGGGTGGGATTTGTCATTCGTCCGGAGATTATTTATCGGAAGGAGCAGATGGTGGGCGTCCAGTTGTCTTCTGTTAAGAGAGAGAGTCCAGCTGCGAAGGCTGGACTAAAGCGAGGAGATATCATGATTGCGTTAAACGCAGAGCGATTTCCAGCCGATTTAGATGATGTAGATGTCCGTAGGTTGGTTGGGGCTCTGGAGGTCGGGAAAAAGCAGAAAATCACGGTATTACGAAAGCAAAAAAAACTCACTATCGTGGTGAGACCAGTTGAGAGGCCGGAGCTAATCGATCAGCCTGGGCTCAAGGAAGAGGCTTTCCATCACTGGCTTCAGCTGAAATCCAAGCAATGACGGACTCCTTCCGTATCGTTTGATATACACCCAATAAGTCTCAGCATTTTTCACTCGACGTGGGGTGGTTGGCTCCTCACTTTTTAGGGCACTTAGAAGCGATATTATGAAGCGATTTTCACTTATTTCCACCTTGTTGTTTGCCTTTGCGGTGCCTGTTTCTGCCAGTCCTTGGACAGGCAACTATAAGGATGCGCTTGAGAGCGCGGCTACCGATCAGAAAGATATTTTGATCTATTTTTCGGGTTCAGCCTGGGACCAGTGGACTAAGAAGCTGGAAGAAAAAATTCTTTCCACAGATGAATTTAAGCAAGCCGCTCCAAAGCAGTTTGTTATGATGAATTATGATCTGCCGTCAAACGCCCGGAAGGATCCGGCTTCCGCCCATAAGGTGAAGATGGCAGACCAATTTGGGGTGAGACGTCTTCCGGCGATGGTTTTGGCGGATTCTAAGGGGCGTCCCTACGGATCGATTGGGTTTAAAGATGTGAGCCCTGCAGAATTTTTGAAGCAGTTAAACGACTTGAAGGCTAAAGGAGCTGAGTTCCAAAAGAGCCTCAAGGATGCGGCGGGAAAAAAGGGAGAGGATAAGGCCAAGGCATTGATTGCGGCGCTGGAGCAGATCCCTAAAACAAGCTGGAAAGAGCACTATCAAGCAGAGCTCGATGCCATCAAGGCGGCAGATCCAGAGGGTAAGACTGGTTTTATTGCGAAGCTAGAGAAGGAAGAGGCTGTAAATGCTGAGCGCCTTGTCTATCAGGAGCTTTTCAAAAATAAGAAGCTTGATGAGGTCATCAAAAAATCATCAGCAGCAATTGAGAAGGCTAAGGGTGAGGATGCTCAGCGTTTCTACATGTATAAGATTCAGGCGCTCGCAGCGCAGAAGAAATATAAGGCTGCCAAGGAGGCTGTCGCGACCATGGCTAAGATCGACCCGAAGTCGACTCATGGAAGTTCACTCGATCGATATAACACTATTATCGACCAGATGCAGTCACGTGATGAGCGGGTTGCGAAGGCACGCGAGGAAGCGAAGAAAAATCCACCAAAGAAGCAGGTTAAGCCGACTGGGCCTATCGTATCAAAGCCAGTAGCCGTTGTTTCGGATGTTAAGGTCTTGCATGAGGAAGCGAAGAAGATCGAAGCTGAGTTACAGAAGGCTGCTAAACAGAAAGATGCGAAAGTCGCTGCTCAGAAGAAAAGTGCTGACCGGATGGCTGCTTTAGAAAAAGAGCTGGCGGCCCTTAAAAAGTCAGAAGCAAAGACGGCTGAAGAGGCGAAGAAAGCAGCTGAGGCTCATGCGAAAGTCGCTAAGAAATTTGAAACCATGAAGGATGTCATCAAGACACACGAGAGCATGGAGTCCCGAAAGAATAAGGCAAAGGAGCTGGAAAAAAAGGCGTCTGAGCTGGAAAAGGAAGCTGCTAAGCTTAAGGAGAAAGCATCCGAGATTAAGAAAGGGAAGTAAGGACCGACTCTGAGATAACTGATCCTCTTTTTTCGTCGCCTGCTTTGATTTTGATGGGCGGGCGGCGATGACTTCAATTCTGCCTTAATTTTTTCAGATCAGGCAGATTTGAAGTCATCGTAGATTTTTATGGCTAATACGATAGGGAGAATTTTCCCTCGCTTGCCGCTAGGCCTTCTGCCTAGTAGGTTCTGTTTGTGACTGAATTGCTCTCGCCTGCTGGAAATTGGGATTGTGCTCGTGCTGCGGTAGCGAATGGGGCTGACGCCATCTTTTTTGGGCTCCCTCGTTTTAATGCGCGGATGAGGGCTGACAATTTTACCGAAGAAGACCTTCCTGAGCTGATGGCCTTTCTCCATCGACATGGGGTGAAGGGCTTTGTGGCCTTCAATACTTTAGTTTTTCCAGCTGAGTTAGATGGAGCCGTAGCACAGATCGAGACCATGGCCCGGGCTGGGGTGGATGCCGTCATCGTGCAGGATATCGGAGCGGCAAAGCTGGTGCAGGAGATCGCGCCAGAGATGGAGCTTCATGCCTCGACTCAGATGACGATCACCTCGCCGGAGGGGCTGGCATTTGTGGATTCTTTTCTGAAATTAGACCGGGCAGTCTTAGCTCGAGAAATGTCTGTAGAGGAGATTTCCCGAGTTCAGAAGAAGAACAAAGTGCCATTGGAAGTTTTCGTTCATGGGGCCTTGTGTGTGGCGTATTCTGGTCAGTGCCTCACTTCAGAAAGTCTCGGTCAGCGTTCGGCGAATCGCGGAGAATGTGCTCAGGCGTGCCGCATGCCGTATGAATTAGTAGTCGATGGTGAAACGCGACCGATGGATGAGGTGCGTTATCTTCTCAGCCCCCAAGATTTGGCGGCGGTTGATTTGATTCCCGATCTTGTGAAAGCGGGTGTAGTTAGTTTTAAAATCGAAGGCCGCTTGAAGAGTCCAGAATACGTGGCAGCGATTACACGGGTTTACCGGAAGGCTCTCGATGACGTTGAGGTGACTGAGCGTGATCGGTATACTTTGGAAATGATGTTTTCTCGAGGTCTGACCAGTGGTTGGCTAGAGGGGACTAATCACCCTCGCCTCACACATGGGAAGTGGGGGAAAAAGCGTGGGGTCTATGTCGGAGAGATTTCTGAGTTGGGAGAGGGCTGGATCGGTCTTGAGGCTGCGGTGGATTTGGCAAAGGGCGATGGGGTGGTGATCGACGCTGGTGAGGACCGGAACGAAGAACAGGGGGGGAAGCTCTGGAGTTGGGATGGGAGACGACTTGTTTTTGACCGACGAGCACGAATCGACTGGGCTCGGGTCAGCGTGGGTGATCGGATTTATAAGACGAGTGATCCAGAACTGGAGCGGGAAGTACGAAAGTCCTGGAAGGGTGGGCGTCTTGAGGAAAGGGGCGAGGAACTCACAATTACGGTTTCTGGGAAAGAGGGGGAGCCTCTTCTCGCGGAGTCACGAGGGGTCAGTGTTTCGAGTGAAATTGACTTGGTTTTAGCTGAAAAAAGACCTCTTTCTGAAGATGTTTTAAAGGCCCAGTTTGGGCGTCTCGGTGGAACAGGTTTTCAGTTGCAGGGAGTGAAAAATCAACTTTCAGGAAAAGTGATGCTGCCTTTAGGAGAGCTGAATCGGGTGCGGCGCCGTTTGATCGATCAGCTAAAAAGGGAGCCAGAGGTGAGAGACGGGGCTCAAGTTCTCGCGCGGATGTTACCCGTACGAGAGTCTATGGGATCTAAGCCCGCAGAGCTGCGGGTGCTGTGCCGATCTCTAGATCAAGTGCGTGGAGCCCTTGAGGTGGGGGTGAATTTACTCTATTGCGACTTTGAGGATCTTCGCCAATATCGTGAAGCGGTCTCACTGGTCAGAGAGACGGAGTCACGAATATACCTCGCCACCCCGAGAATTCAGAAACCTACGGAGACAGGTTTTTTTAAGCTTGTGGAGAAGGCTCAGCCTGATGGGGCACTGGTGCGTAACCTTGGGGGAGTTTCGTACTTTAAAGAATGTGGTCTCCCTCGTATTGCTGATTTTTCCCTCAATGTTGCGAACCCACTCACCGCACGCCTATTGATGGAGGAAGGAGGCTTTGAGAATCTCACAATCTCATATGATTTAAATGAATCTCAAGTTGCGGATCTTCTTCAGAGTTCTCCGCCCGAATGGTTTGAGCTCACCATCCATCAGCATATGCCGATGTTTCATATGGAGCACTGTGTGTTTTGCACGTTTCTGAGTAATGGGGGGACTAATGTGAAAAATTGTGGAAAGCCCTGTGAAAAGCATGAGGTGCAGCTTCGTGATCGAGTGGGCCAGCTTCATGTATTGAAGGCTGATGTCGGATGTCGGAATACACTCTTCAATGGGCGAGCTCAGACAGGAGTTAGCAGTGTGAGAGGTTTCCAGGCAAATGGTCTCTCACGTTTTCGTATTGAACTACTGGATGAGGATCTGTTGGCGACGAAGGATCTCATTCATCGCTATCAGGATTTCTTTGCCGGAGACTTGAGTGCTCCTCATTTGATCGAAGATCTGGATGCGACGGAGCGACTTGGGGTGACGAAGGGGACGCTAGAGCAGCGACGGGCGGAGGCTCATAGCTAAAGTCGGCTGAAGCTCTCGATGGCGGTGAAAATTTCTTCGCCATGTTCGGAGAAGAGGTTGTTGTGGTTTCCTTCCTTGATAGGTACGATGTCCTTCTGTGAGGAAGATGATTCGTCAAAGAGCTTTTCGGCATGATCAAAGCTGATGAGCCTGTCCTGAGTTCCGTGAATGATCAGTAATGGAGTCGTGATTTTTGAGATGCGTTTCACATTCTGAAAGCGATCTCCTGGGAAAAGGGGAAAGGGCAAGACGATGCGGTAGATCGAAAGGAATGGGGAAATGAGGAGGAGGCCGCGATGTGGAACTTGGCTAGCAAGGTGGCAACTCGGTCCGCTGCCGAGTGATTGTCCGGCAATGATGATGCGCTGTGGATCAATCCCCGCTGTTTCGGTGAGGTATTGATAAGCGACTTCGATTGCTTGATAACAACCCTCTTCGGAGGGTTTTCCAGGGCTCAGCCCATAGCCTGGGTAATCGTATGTGAGAAATCCGTAACCTTTACCATAGAAGGTGTCTGCGAGGGCTTGAATCGAGCGTATGTCACCTGCATTACCGTGAGACCAGAGGATGATGGGAGAGGTGTCTGTTTGGGCAGGGCGGTAGTAGCTGGAAATGAAGCTGTTCGCCGAGGATTTTATTTCGATCAAATGCTCACTCTCGAGATCAAAGCGAGAGGGAGGTGGCTTAAAGATGCTCGAATCGACCCCAAGCAAAGAGAGACAGGCGATGAGATAGATGATGGGTAATCCAATCAGGGCAAGTTTTAGATAGCGCATTCTTTAGTAAGTCCTATGGGCGCTTATAGTCGCGGTGTTTTGGGCCGCCTCCTCGATAGGGAAGAGTGTCGAAATCAAAATCATCGCCAGTGTGGCGGGGATCTTTTTCCTGAGTGAGGTAGTGTTCTAACATCTGGCGATACTTCTTAGTCATATCAGGAAGCGTTGTCGCCAGATTGACAAGTTGATCAGGATCAGCTTTGAGATCGTAGAGTTCTTCGGCGATGCGTTTACCAAAGTTGAGTTGGTAGAAGCGGCGGTAGGCGTGGGATCGATCCTTGTTACGGATGATGTCGCTTTTGGTCGGGCTATTATCAGTGTCACCGTACCAAGTGCCAGGGAAGCTGGTTTTTTGCCATTGCCCGGAACCATTTGGCCAGCGGTTTGGGGTGTAGTTCCGAATGTAGAGGTAGTCGTGATCTCGATAAGAGCGTGAAGGATAGCCACCCCAATCTGGGGATTCCTGGCTAGGAACGTGGCGCTCTTTTCCGGTGAGAATGAAAGGGCGTAAACGTGATTCCCCCCAGGTTGTCATAGCGGGCAGAAGGCTAATTCCATCCATGACGCGGGGGATCTGAAGGCCAGCCGCGTCAAGGAATGTTGGGGCGAGATCGATGAGTGAGGTGAAGTTGTGAAAGACCTGCCCGGGCTTAATTTTCTTTCCCCAACGGATGGCGAGAGGAACGCGGGTGCCGCTATCGTAGAGGTTGGATTTACACCGTGGAAAGGGCATGCCGTGATCTCCGGTGATGACGATGATCGTGTTATCCAGCTCACCACGGGATTTCAGGAGAGCGAGAGCTTTCGCGACATCATCATCGAAGCGTTGAACTTCAAAATAGTAATCAGCCACGTCTTCTCGAACGATTTGGTTATCGGGAAAATGTCTGAAAATTTGGATGTCCTCTGGTTTCATTCCGAGTTCTTTCCAGAGACCTGGGATGTATCCGCGGTGTGGATCTGAGGCTCCGAGCCAGAAGCAGAAAGGAGCGTCATCTTTACGGGAGTCGAGGAAATGGCTCAAGCCGCCACCGTAAACCTTACCTGCGGGGTGGTTTTCTGAAAATTTCCCGGTGAGGACCCCGGGGCCGTAGGATTTTCTCCAAGAACCGACGTGATAGCCTGCTCTTTCCAGAAGGTGGGAATAGGTTTCAACCTCTTGAGGGAGGCTTCCAAAGAGATTTGCTCCTTCGCCAAGCCGCCAGTGCCATTGACCGGTCATAATCGAGTTCCGGCAAGGCGTGCAGGAAGGAGAGGGGACGTAGGCGTGATGAAAAAGGGCTCCTTCCCGGGCAATGCGATCAAAGGCAGGAGTATGAATGACGGTATCGTTCTGGTAGGCACTGGCATGAGGCCAGCCCCAGTCGTCTGCGATACAGAAGAGAATATTCGGGCGTTCTTCAGCTCGGATCAGCGCGCTGAGAAGGAGAAGCAGACTAAAGACTTTTGGCATCATTCCAGTAACGGTCCATTTGGGTTAAAGTTGCGTCCTCTAGAGAGATACTTTCTTCTCGGAGGCTTTTTTCGACATGGGCGAAACGTTGTAGAAACTTCTGATTGGTTCCTTCCAATGCGATTTCGGGGTCGATTTTCAATTTTCGAGCGAGATTTGTGACGATGAAAAGGAGGTCTCCAATCTCGGCTTCTAGTTCGGCAGACGCTTCCGTGCCCTCTTCATGATGGGCTAGTTCCTCTTTGACTTCGCCGAGTTCTTCTTCGATTTTTCCGACAATGCCTGCAGTGTTCGGCCAGTCGAAGCCAATCTTACTGGCCTTTTTTTGGAGCTTGGTCGATTTGACCAAAGCGGGAAGTCCTTTGCCAACTCCGTGGAGGAAGGGGCGTTCCTGGTCTCCTTTTTCAGCACGCTTGATATCATCCCACTGGGTGAGCACGCCTTCGGTGGAGCTAATGGCTGAGTCTCCGTAGACGTGAGGATGGCGTCGGATCAATTTTTCGCAGATCCCGTGAGCGATTTGATCAAGATCGAAGCGGCCTTCTTCCTGCGCCATCTCGGCATGGAAGATGACTTGAAGAAGGAGGTCTCCCAGCTCCTCACAGAGGTTATCATCGTCGTTGGCTTTAATCGCAGCCACCGTTTCATAGGCTTCTTCGATAAGGTTGGAAACGATGGAGTCGTGAGTTTGTTCTGCATCCCAGGGGCAGCCTCCAGGGGCACGGAGGCGATGCATAATAGACCGTAACCGCTCGATCTGGCGGTCTGGGTCAGCACAGGAAATCATTTCTTCATCAGTCATTGTCTACGGGCCTTATCGAGGATGTTGCGTTCTTCTTTGGTGAGAGATTGAATGCCGCTTTCACTGATTTTATCTAGGATACGGTCAACCTCTTGAGTCACATCAATGGGGGATTCCCGAATGATCTTAGCGGAACGTGATTTTTTCTTTGAAGAGCGGGTCTTGCTTCTTTTCTCAGTTACCTTCACGAGCCACAGACGTAGGGCTGGGGTTTTGACCAGAAACCAGCCCAGAATGGCTCCCCCGAGGTGACCTGCTGATCCGCCAGCATTATGCCAGTTGAAAAGAACGCCCGCCGTTTCATAACAGAAGTAGACGATTCCCAGGGTCCGCATTTTCATGGGAATGATAAAGAAGAGCAGCACGCGGGCATCGGGAGCGATGACCATAAAGGCGGCTAGAATGCCAAAAATCCCAGCGGAAGCGCCAACCATTGGGGTGCCTGCATAGAGGCCTGAAAGTAGACCCGGAGAGAAAAATAGCAGCGTATAGAATAGTGCTCCTGCAATGCCACAGAGGAGGTAAAATAAGAGGAAAGGGCGACTACCCATCCAGCGCTCGATGTGTGGGCCGAAGAAAAAGAGACCGATGGTATTTGCAAGAAGGTGCATAACATCGGCATGCAGGAACTGAAAGGTGATCACTCGCCAGACCTGCCACGCATCTGTGATCGTGTAAGCACCCAGAGGTTTAAGAGGGTCTCCGCCACCGGAATTGAGTAAGACGCCTAAAAGGTAAATGGCGGCATTGATAATAATGAGTTTCTTCACCACTGGTGCGCCATCGAAGAAACTGGGCATGGAAGGGCGGCCCTGAAATCCACCAGGTTTCATGTAATCACGGTCAGAATAACCCATCAGGAAAAGGATTTAACATAGTGAGAGCGCATTTCAACTACGGCGCGTTGGTCAGGTGGCTGGAGCAATTTTTTGAAGTGCCCAGGCACCTAAGGAAAGAATGGGGCAGGCGAGCATGAGGATCCAGACTTCTTGGGTTTGTTCTCCCGTCCGCTCTATCGAAGCCATCCAAGCGAGAGCGATGGAGCCGAGTGTCAAAAAATCTACCATCGGGATGAGGGCCAGTGAGCGGCTCACGAAGGTTCCGATGTCATGTTTTGTAATGAGCTGATAAATGGCGGTGGCTAGAAGAATGCCTAGAGCTAGGACTGGGAGGAAATCGAGAAGTTGATCGTCCCAGAAGGCTGCCTCTTGTATCGAAGAGATGGCGATGGGGAGGGTGAGAAAAATCAGGCCAAAAATGAGGAGGCTGTTTCCCTGACTCGTCCGTTTACTTTCGCCAGTGGCAGAGAGAGAGATTCCAAAAATGTAGAGCCCCATGAGGATCGCCCCCCAGATGGCGATAATGTGCCCGGTGGTAAAGTAGTAGGCATCGATCTGAGGGATGATGGCGAGAGAGGTGGTGGGGTAGACGAGCAGGCGGGAGCTAGCCATGAAGACTAGGCTGCCTTTATGAATTTTATGAAATTTTGTGTAGAGAATGATACAGGCGATGAGAGCTAGCGAGCAAAGTCCCGCAGTGATACTCGCGTAGAAAGAAAGCGCGGCTCCAAGCCACATGAGAGATATCGCGAGGATGAAGATTGTTCTACGCTGCCAGCGGCCTGAGGGGATCGGGCGATCCGGCCGAGTTTCTTGGTCGAAGTCGACATCATGCCAGTCGTTTAAAAAACATCCGCCAAGGTAAAGACAAGACATGGCCACGCACATGAAGGCGATTTTTTCCCAAGAAATGGCGAAAATGGGCTCGTTCAGAACCCGAACAATCGTGCCTGTAGCTACTCCGGCTAAAAGGACATTTGACCAGACGGTAGGCAGATTCGCAAAGCGGCTCATCGCCAGGAGATCGATGATCCGCTGTTTCATGTGTTCTAAGCGGCTGGATTTGATGTTTTCTTAGGCTTGAACGGGGCGGTGAATGCTTCTTCAAAATTATAGATTTCAGAAAAATCCTCGAGACTATCTGAGTCTTGCTTTCCAAAAACGCCTTGTTCGATGAAAAGAAAAACGATCTCACCAATATGGCGGCATTTCGTAATGCCCCAGTCTTGAAGGAGAGTCGCGGCCATGGGCCCGTATTCCTGGAGCGCGTAGTCGCGAAAGCCTTTCACGAGCTCAGCTCCGGCGACATGACGTTTTTCGCTTTTGTTTTCCTTCGCGATTCGTTCGACGGTGAAGTCGAGAGCCTCCCGCACGAGGAAATACGCTCCCGGTTCAAAGCGGTCTTCCTTTTTCAGAATATCGGCGATGGCTTCCTCGAGCTGAATCGGCTGCATGGCTGGAAGTGAAGAGGGAAACCGCGATGGTGAAAAGCCAAAGCTCATGCCAAAGCCAGAAAGGTCCTAGCTGACTGATCTCTTGACACTCTCATAGCGGTGCGTCACTCAACGGGAGTCGATTTTTATTTATTATCATGAGCAAACTCACAATTCGCGACCTCGATCTGCAGGGGAAAGAAGTTCTCATGCGTGCCGACTTCAACGTGCCGCTGAACGATTCTCTGGAAATCACTGATGACACCCGTATTCAAGCAGCTATTCCTACCATCAAGCATCTCATCGCCGGGGGCGCTAAGTTGGTCCTCTGTTCTCATATGGGACGCCCGACTGAGGAGAAGGAAGCGAAGTATTCTCTCGCCCCGGTCGCAGCTCGTCTGAGTGAGCTTCTCGGTAGCGAAGTCCAATTTGCTGCCGACTGCATTGGTGATGAGACTGCCGCAAAGCGTGCTGCTCTCGGAGAAGGTGCCGTTCTCCTTCTTGAGAACACCCGCTACCATGGGCTTGAGAAAAAGAATGACGCTGGCTTTGCCAAGGAACTCGCTGGATCTGCTGAGATCTTTGTTAATGACGCCTTCGGCACTGCGCATCGTGCCCATGCTTCTACGGAAGGGGTGACACATCACGTTGGTCAAAGCGCAATGGGCTTTCTCATCGAGAAGGAGCTGGAATTTCTTCAGGCGAAACTGGAAAATGCGGAGCGTCCTTTCGTCGTCATTATGGGTGGTGCAAAGGTTTCCGATAAGATTGAGGTAATCACCGCATTGCTTGAAAAGGCGGATACTTTCATTATCGGGGGAGCAATGGCTTACACCTTCCTTAAGGCTCAAGGTTACGAAATCGGGATGAGCTTGGTAGAGAATGATAAGCTCGACCTCGCGCTCGATATTCTGAAGAAGGCGGACGAAAAAGGAGTGAAATTCCTCCTTCCTGCTGACACTCGCACCACGAAGGAATTCAAGGAAGGGGCTGAGACCTGGGTTACCAAGCCATACCGTGATGGTGGGGCGATCGAGGCTGATAAAGAAGGAATCGATATCGGCGATGTCGCTATTGAGGAATTCAAGACCGTCCTTGCTGATGCCAAGACTGTGATCTGGAACGGCCCTATGGGTGTTTTCGAGAAAGATTGTTTCTCGAAGGGAACTCGTGAGATCGCAGAAGCAGTTGCAGATAGTGGGGCGTTGAGCATCGTGGGTGGAGGTGACTCCGTCACTGCGGCCGTGAAATTCGGGGTGAAAGATCGCATGACCTTCCTCTCCACTGGTGGGGGAGCTTCTCTCGAGCTCATGGAAGGAAAAGACCTTCCAGGTGTCGCTGCTCTCAGCGAGGCGTAGGAAGAATCTGAAATTCTTAAAAACAAAAAACCCCGTAGGTGAAAGCCTACGGGGTTTTTCTTTAAATGTGAAAGTTCGGACGTGTTAGGCGTCTAGTTCACGCTGGGTGCTGGTGAGGATGGCCCGGTTATTTCCACAGGCGATCTGGATTTCTTCCATGAAGTCAGAGGTTTTCACCCCGTCCTTGAGGACCAGACCGTAGCGGAGTTCACTCATCATTCCGGCCTGGACCGATTCCACGCTGACCATTTCGATCGCTTCCGTGAATTTGTCAAAAATCGTATTAAAGGCGACTGAGAAATCGACGTCATTATTGACGCGAATTCGAAGCTGGTGGGAGGCCCGCTGAGGGGCGAAGGCGTCCTTGTTTGAGAGGATAAAGATGGCCAGTGCAACAATCAGAGTAGTGACTAAGGCGAGCTCATACTGACGTGCTCCGACGACCATTCCTGTCGCCATGGCGAAAAATACGAAGGCCAAATCGCGTGACTGACCTAGGTTACGGCGGAAGCGAATCATCGAGAAGGCAGCGAACATCCCGAAAGCGACGGCGCTGTTTCCACTCACCACCATGATCAGAATGGTGGTAACGGTTCCGATGATGACCAAGGTGTGAACATAATCCTGAGAGTAGCGGGTCCCCATATAAGTGCGCTGATAGAGAGTGCCAATGATCAGGTTCAGCAAGAAGCTCATCGTCATGGCACAAAGGACTTCGATCGGGCCAGGGGTTTTGATTGCTCTCAGTTCATTAAAAAAGGGAAGAAGGCCAAAGCCGGGCTCGTCAGCAGTAGTGCTAGCGGTTTGTAATAGATCTGCGAAAACAGGGTCCATGGTAAGGTCGATTAAATCAGGTGTGGGTTATTGAGAAAGTTAAAGAAGTGGGGCTAGAGCTAGCCAATTGGGGGTGTTTTTTTAAGCGGCGATGTCTGTGCCGTTAAGCTGCTCCTTCAAGACTGGGTCGCAGACAGTCATGGCGGTACAAAATTTACTAAAGCTGCGGCGCACAAGGCCTTTTTCTCCACCGTATTCACGAAACCAAAAGGGAACTGGGCCAATGGATTTAACCTCCAGAATCGATTTGTCAGCAGGGATAATGTATTGTTCGAATCTGGAATCATCTGGCTCAAGAGCCAGGAGATTTGAGCGACACATCAGCTGGGTGTCAAAGGTAATGCGGAGCTGACCATCTGGGGTCATGAGGGCCTTCCGATCATAGCGAAGCTGGATCGCCGGGCCGAATCTGCGGCGTTCGATGAGGTCGAAGAGTTCAGCAATGATCATGCGCTGAGAGCGGGACCAATTCCGTTTCGAATGCTTGAGAATTTCGTAGTTTCCCTTTGCGAATTCGATTGCTTCGTCCACTGGGAGGAAGAGGCGTCGTTTAGCGCCTACTCCAAAGTGCTTATGCTTAATCTCGATAAAGCCCGTTGGCGGGATTTTACCTCCGCCGTTTCCGTAAATGCGGACCCGGATCTTCCGGCGGCTAGCGAGACGGCGATTTTTCTCCCAGTAACACTCGCGATCTGGAGTCTCAAAATATTCAGTGACGATAGGGTAACATCCGTCTTCGGAGGCCAAGCTATCGACAACGAGGCGATCTGAAAGGTCACTCTCGATCTCGGCCATTTGATCTAGGCCAATGAGATACTTGTATTCTGTGCGATTTAGACTCAAGGGAGGGGGATTTTCTAAATATCAGAGATTGTGACCAGCTCGAATTTTAAGACAGAGGTTTAGGACCTCTCTAGAAGGGAGAAATTTAGAGCGTGGGAAGGGCGAAAACTGAGGTGTTAGCGGAAAAAATCACTGATTTTCAAGGCTATGGCTCTCACTTCAGTAGAGTTTTAGACTGGATAGCACTCCATGTGGAGTGAGGTGCCCTGGACGGAGGTTATAATACGCGTGTATGTCTTTATTTAGGAGTCGAGGTGATAGGCTCTGGTGCCATTTCCCGATAGGATGGCGGATTGCTCGTCGGAGGAGAGTGGGGCGACCAGTTTTTTGACAGTATCGGCCCAATTTAGGTAAGAGCTGCGGAGGAGGCAAACAGGCCAATCAGTACCAAACATGACCCGTTCTGAGCCAAAAATTTCTAAGGTTTCATTAAAATATGCTTCGATCGTTTTTGGATCGTATTCGGGGTCGTCGTTAAATTCGGTCACGAGGCCAGAAAATTTGACACCTCGGATATTGTCGCGTTTCGCGAGTTCTTTCATGCCGCGACGCCAGTCATTTTCGACCTGTCCATTCTTAGCCTCAGGCTTGGCAATGTGATCGACAATGATTTCAAGATCAGGCTGGCGATCGACGAGTTGGATGGCGACAGGGAGCTGACGCTGGAAAAGGAGAAGATCATAGCGAAGATCGAGGCCTGGAAGGAGTGCCAAGCCACGATGGAAGTCATCGCGAAGGAAATACTCATCAGGCTCGTCCTGTAAGACGTGTCTCACTCCAGTAAATTTTGGGTGAGGAGCGAGGCGCTCCAGCTCGGTGCTCACATTTGCATCGATTAATGGAACCCAGCCTACCACTCCTTGGATGAGATCTCCAGCGTCGGCGATTTTGAGAAGGTCGTCAGATTCGGCAGTGATCTGGCGGGCCTGAACGGCAACTGTGCCAGAGACTCCAGCCTCAGTCGTGACTGAGGTTAGCTCGGGGAGGAGTTGGTCCTGGGCGAGGGGGGTGCCCTCAGGAATCCAGCCGTATTCATCCGTATTGTAAGACCAGAGATGGTGGTGTGTATCGAGCATGCCGGGAAGTTGTCAGGCAGAAAATAGCCTGCCAAGTTTGAAATCACAGCACTAGTGCTCCGTCAAACCTAAGATTTCGGGTTCCTGCTGGTCTCTCGAAAATCTGGCCGCGTTGTCGATGCTAAGAGAATGCTCGATTCACTGATCATCTCCGCCTTGCCAGATTTCCGATATCCTTCGCACTTACCTGA
>CALGMJ010000011.1 GCA_937958875.1 uncultured Verrucomicrobiales bacterium
GGGCATTTTAGTGCTCAAGGAAGGTACTCACGAGCGACATTGGGTAATTCCCCCCATGGTTAAAAACCTCGATTTCACCTTAGGGTTTAGCTCGTCAATGAAACCGCTCCCTCAGGACGGTTTAGTTAAACAAAGAACCCCCTCCTCAGTCATGAATCCACGCCCCCGTCTGATTATTCCTGAAAAAAATTTACCGGCCGTGTCCCAATTCCCAGGGCACCAGCGCCAACTGCTGACCCCGGCTGCAGACGTTCCAAAAATCAGAAGACAGACTCAGCCCACACCAACATCCTCTTTTCCTACCAGCCCGACTCCAGTAGCCACCGCCCCACGCTACGCCTGCCACCAGAAAATCGGCAGTGGAAATACCGCGACAGTTTATCTCGCTTCCGACTACCACGAGCAGCGCCCTGTCGCAATCAAGCGATTTTCACCAGATCTTCACCCGGACATTCTCCCCGATCATCTCTCAGAGTTAACGGCTATTTCTCGCCTAGATAACAATCATGTTGTGCGCACCTTTGATCATGGGGCGGACTGTAACGGTCACTTCCTTATCATGGAACTGATCGAGGGGTTAGACCTCAAGACTTCTGTTCGTCATCAAGCTCCACACATGCCGAATTTCTTCGATTTCGCCCTCCAGAGCCTCGAAGGACTGCGCGCGATCCATGAAGTGGGCCTTCTCCACCTCGATCTCAAGCCATCGAATATCATGCTTTCACGGAAGCTCTCGACGGAAGATGCCACGGTGAAAATCATCGATCTCGGTCAGGCAAAACTCATCCAAGACGCGCAAAATACAGAAACATCCAGCGGTACTCATAGCTCGATTCACTTCTCAGCACCTGAGCAACTGCGCTGCGAAGAAATAAGCCAGAGTACCGACCTCTACTCCCTCGGCTGTATTTTCTACTGGAGCCTTACTGGGCGGCATCCATTTGAGGGTGATAATGTGATGCATATCATGGCGGCTCATCTTCAGCACTTTGTCGAACCTCTTAGTTCGCTTAACCCTGAGATCCCTCAGTGGCTTTCAGACTGGGTCATGAAACTCATCGACCTAAATCCCGCTGACCGCCCCCAAAGCCCTGAGGAAGCGACAGCAACCTTAAGAGCAGGCCTCACCCAAGAGGCTCTCACTCAGCAGAGCGCATAGAAAAAGATCACCCCAGATCAAGCGCACGAGCTAAAGCTCCAAGAATCACTTCCCCCTCTTCTATTCCTACAGAGAGACGAAGAAGATTCGGGGAAACACCACAGGCCTCTGCCCAGTCCAGCTCAAAGTAATGTGCTAGCATCGTATACGGGCTCGCGAGTGAAAATTCAGTCCCCAAGCTCGGCCCTTTACAAAGCTGAAGAGCATCATAAACCCGCGGCATCTTGCGCGGCTGCTTTAAAGTAAAAGAAATAAGCCCACCGTAGCCGCCATCCTCACGGCGAATCGCCTGATATTCGTGAGGAGTGACAAATTTTGGATACCAGACGCGCCCCACTGCTGGATGCTCCGCCAGATAATCAGCGATCAGCTCGCCATTTTCATTCGATCGGCGGACTCGCTCCGGGTAGTCACGCATATTTTCGATGAGCTTCTTAACATCCCCTTTATAAAGCCGGCACCCCTCCTGGCAGGCATCTGCCAGAAAACTACGGAAATCCTGAGCCCAGGGAGAATCCTCATTCACCGTCACCATTCCTGCACAGACATCTCCTTTTCCTGAGATCCACTTTGTCAGCGAAGTCGTGACTAGATCTGCATACTGCATGACATCGACATTGATGGAACTCGCTACGGTATCATCGACAACCAAGGGAACTCCACCACTCTTACAAGCCTCTGCCACACGGGGAAGATTCGCACAGCGCAGGAGCGGATTACTCGGAACCTCGCAGAACACCGCCGCAAATTCCCCCTCCTGAATACGACGCACTGCCGCATCAAAATCCTCCCCCTCCGTTTCATAAAGAAAGACTACTCCACTGCCAAATTTCTCCTGCACCTTCAGTCCATCCACGTAGGGGAATTCTAGCTGGAGCGTCTTCTTTCCTGGTGACTGGTTCATCACCGCTCGATAAGCAGTGTAAATAGCAGCCATGCCGGACTCAAAAACGAAGTGATCATCGAGAGCCGCACCTGTACTTTCTGCAAGATGCTGGCGTAAAATCACACTCGAAACGCCCTCACACTCCCGCTCATTTAAAAGATCCTCCGCCTGGCGACTACTCACAATCTCCCCCGTGTGACGCCAATACTCCATCGCAATTCCATAGGCCTCCTCAGGCACGATGAGCGCCTGAAGTCCATCATCATAACTCGTGATCCGGGTAGCGACATTATGGTGACGTTCAACGTAGCGCTGAGCACGCTGAGCAGGTCCCTTTCCTGGAAAAATAACCGCTCTTTTCCCAGTCTCGGCCACCTCCTGGCTCGCCTTTGCGAATAGCCGTTTCACTAAAGGATGGAGAAAAAAACGAGGATACCCAGTTTCTAACTTCTTCATCACTCGATCACGCCCTTCCTCATAGCCAATCACCGAATCCCAAGTCGGCAGTGACACCGCGCAGGCGTGAGAGCTATCCGGCAGCGGACGACCTAATGTCTCTTCCTGCCAAAAGGGCGCTTTTAGGAGATCTTGCACGGCCAAGTTCCTGCACTCTTGAGACACTTTTCGCAAGCCTGAGACCAAGCAATAATTGCATTGACAGCCTCAACTCCGAATCCTAGCGTCCGCCTCCCTTCAAGTTCTAGGTATTTCCGCCTAGAACCAACGGAACCCAACTAACATGAACCAAAAAACGTTCTCAGCAAAACCAGCTGACGTCGAGCGCAAGTGGCACATCATTGATGCCAAGGGCCAGATCGTCGGGAAAGTCGCTGTCGAGGCCGCTCGCCTCCTCCGTGGTAAGCATAAGCCTACCTTCACTCCACACATTGATACCGGTGACTTCGTCGTCATCATCAATGCTGATCAGGCTGTTTTCTCCGGCCGTAAGGAAGAGCACAAGATCTACGCTCGTCACTCCGGCTACGTCGGTGGTCAGACCATCGAGACTCCTAAGAAAGTCCGTGAGCGTCGCCCTGAGTATATCCTTGAGTGGGCTGTCAAAGGCATGGTCCCCAAGAACAAGCTTGGCGCTGCCCAGATGAAGAAGCTCAATGTCTATGCTGGCACCGAGCACCCACACGAAGCCCAGAAGCCTGAGCCCTACGCTCTCTAATCCTTTTCCATCTTTTCTAAAATGAGCGAAACTTACACCGCTACCGGACGCCGCAAAACTGCTGTGGCACGCGCATGGCTCACCGCCGGAACTGGCGTGATCACCATCAATAACGAGCCTTTCGAAGAGGTTCTCACTACCCTGACTCTCCAAGGACAGCTCCTCGAGCCCCTTCAGGAAACAAACCTGAAGAACAAGTTCGACGTCCGCGTCATCACTAAAGGTGGTGGACTTCACGGCCAGGCTGACGCCGCTAAGCTCGCAATCGCTCGTGCACTTCTGCTGCACGACGCTGAGCTTCGCCCCGTCCTGAAGGCTGCCGGTCACCTCACTCGTGACTCCCGCGCGAAGGAGCGCAAGAAGCCTGGTCAGCCAGGTGCACGTAAGCGCTTCCAGTTCTCTAAGCGTTAATCTGCTGGAGTTACGGAACTCTTTTTTACACAGCCGCGATTCCCACTTTTTACAGTGGGTCGCGGCTGTTTTCTTGCCTAAAGTTCCGCCATGAAATTGATCTCTTGGAACGTGAATGGCCTGCGAGCCGTCTTGAAGAAAAACTTCACCGAATTTGTCCTCGAACACGATCCCGACATCCTCTGCTTACAGGAAACTAAAGCGCGTCCAGAGCAGGTCGAACTCCCGCTGGAATTAGGCCACTACAAGACATTCTGGAATTCTGCGGAAAAAGCAGGCTACTCAGGGACCGCCATCTTTTCAAAAGAAGCTCCCCTCAGTGAGCGCTATGGCATCGGCGCAGAAGAACACGACAAGGAAGGCCGCGTTATCACGCTCGAATTTGATTCCTTCTTCATTGTCACCGTCTACACCCCCAACTCTCAAAATGAGCTCAAACGTCTCCCGTATCGCATGAGTTGGGACGAAGCATTTTTAAGCTTCGTAAAATCACTCGAGAGCGAAGGTAAACCTGTCTTTTTCAGTGGCGACCTGAATGTCGCACATACCGAGATCGATCTCGCCCGCCCAAAAGCGAATCGTAAAAGCGCCGGATTCAGCGATGAAGAACGAGCCGGGTTCGACAACATCGTAAGCGCTGGATTTACCGACACTTTCCGGCATTTCCATCCTGAAACGACCGAAGCCTATTCATGGTGGAGTTACCGCGGCGGAGCCCGGGCAAAGAACGTAGGCTGGAGAATCGACTACTGGTGTTGCTCTCCTGAACTTACGGAGAGCTTAACTTCAGCGAGTATCCTCGCCGACGTGATGGGCTCAGATCATTGCCCCGTGGAGATTGAAATCTCCACCTAAAGATTATTAACTCTCGCCTTTTGCTCTTGGCTCACCGTTCTCACGAGTGGAGCCAGGGCTGGTCACAAAAGGACCACCCTCCAAAGGAGCGATTCCAGAAAACGCGACATCAGGCATCTCACTTTCTTTACCAGCAAGGGGAAAATCTTTGCGCAGTGGGAAGTAAGGAAATCCTTCCCACATTAGAATGCGCTCCATCTGCGGATGACCCGCAAACTTGATGCCCATCATGTCATAAACTTCACGTTCGTGCCAGTTGGCCGTTTTCCAAATACCACATGCGGTAGGCACTTCTTCATCTTCAGCTACCTTGGACTTGATCCGCAAATGCTTAGAGTCATCTAAAGTCGCGAGTTCATAAACCATCTCAAACCGAGGCTCTTCACCCATATGATCAAGACTGGAAACATCATGAAGAAGCTCGTAACCAAGCTCAGATTGACATTTTTTCAACACCGACTCCAATTCCGCGAGAGGCACAGAAATCGTCGTTTCACCGCGAAATTCAACAGATTGCTCGATTCCGAGAGCTTTTAAATCTTCAGTCATGGGTCCTTATGCTTCTACAGGTTCTGCTTTCTGAGCCTTGAATGATTCCTCTTGATCGATTTTCTCCTGCAACTTCATGAGCCCTTCGATGAGAGCCTCAGGACGTGGAGGACATCCAGAAATGTAAACATCGACTGGAATGAGACGATCAATCCCCTGAAGCACCGCGTAGCTGCGATACATGCCACCACTTGAGGCACAGGCACCCATAGCGATACACCACTTCGGCTCCGGCATCTGATCCCAAATTCGCTTCACCGCGAGCGCCATTTTATAAGTCACCGTGCCTGCTACAATCATGACATCAGCCTGACGTGGAGAGAAACGCATCACCTCAGCACCAAAGCGGGAGATATCGAAACGAGAAGAGGCGGTAGCCATCAGCTCGATCGCACAACACGCCAAGCCCATTGGCATTGGCCAGAGCGAGTTCTTTCGCATCCAGTTAATCGCGGCGTCCAAACGCGTAAAAATGACATTGCCTTCGATCTTAGAATCGTAAGCGGTGTGTGAGACAACAGAGTTGGTAGCTTCCATGGCGACAGGCGGAGAATACCTCGACGAGCGCGGGTCTCAACCACTTTGTGAAACTTTTCACAAACTTTGACTTTAGGCCAGAAGCTAAAAAAGCCCCGATAGAATCGGGGCTTCCTCAGAGAAAGGAGTGGTAGTCCTACTAGGACTCGAACCTAGAAATACTGAACCAAAATCAGGTGTGTTACCAATTACACTATAGGACTGTAACTCCGTCTCCGGTGACAAACTTTCGTTCGCGCGGCGGAGAACTAAAGTAGCTCCAGATTTGATGCAATACCAAATTTTCATTTTTCTAATTTTTAGTCCCCCGTTCGATAGACGATCCCCCCATCCTTCAGCTCGGCAATAATGATGTCTCCTTCACTAAATTTCCCTTCCAAGATTTCCAAGCTGAGGGCATCGAGAAGGTGGTTCTGGATGGCTCGCTTTAAAGGACGAGCTCCAAAAATAGGATCGTAGCCTTGGTTTCCGATATATTCGACAACTTCGGGTGCTAACTTGAGGGTGAGCCCCTGCTTCGCTAAGCGCGCTTTGACACGCTCGAGTTGAAGTGAGACGATCCCCGCTAGCTCGGCACGATCGAGCCGGTCAAAGATGATTGTTTCATCAATACGATTGAGAAACTCGGGACGAAAATGCGCTCTCAATGCTTCCGTCACTTTTACCTCTCGCTGTTCAGGATTCGATTCATCAATAATGAATTGGCTCCCGATATTTGAAGTCATGATGAGGACGGTATTTCGGAAATCTACCGTACGTCCCTGACCATCAGTGATACGTCCATCGTCAAGAACTTGGAGTAAGACATTGAAGACGTCAGGATGGGCTTTTTCGACTTCGTCGAAAAGCACGACTGAGTACGGTTTTCTTCTGACATGCTCACTCAGCTGCCCCCCTTGATCGTAGCCAACGTATCCGGGAGGCGCTCCGATGAGGCGTGAAACAGCATGTTTTTCCATATATTCCGACATATCGATTCGGATCATGGCGTCTTCAGAATCAAAGAGAAATTCCGCCAGTGCTTTTGAAAGCTCAGTCTTCCCCACCCCGGTAGGCCCGAGAAAGAGGAAGGAGCCGATGGGGCGATTTTCATCCTGAAGGCCAGCGCGAGCACGGCGGACGGCATTTGAAACAGCTTCGATGGCAGGGGTTTGACCAACGACTCGATCTTGAAGTCGCTCTTCCATACGCACGAGTTTCTCACGCTCACCTTCCTGCAGTCGGCTCACAGGGATACCAGTCCAAGCCGCCACTACTTTTGCGATATCTTCCTCAGTGACCTCCTCTTTAAGCAGGCCGTCATCCTGCGATTTATGCGCAAGAGCTGCGTCGAGATTTCTCTCCGCCTCTGGGAGCGCTCCGTAGGTAATTTCAGAAGCACGCGTCAGATCTCCGAGACGCTTAGCCTGCTCAACCTCGGTGCGGAGAGAGTCGATCTCTTCCTGAAGAGACCGAAGTGAATCGATTGCTTCCTTTTCATTCCGCCAGCGAGCAACGAGAGAGGCGGACTCCTCTTTCACATTCGCCATTTCCTCCAAGACCTTCGCAAGCCGTTTTGCTGAGGCTTCATCTGATTCTTTCTCAAGAGCCTGGCGTTCCATTTCGAGCTGAAGAATCTGGCGTTCAAGTTGGTCGATCTCGGTGGGCATGGAGTCCAGTTCGATCTTGAGACGTGAAGCAGCTTCATCGACAAGATCAACAGCCTTATCGGGAAGGAAACGATCTGAGATGTAACGATCACTGAGAGTCGCTGCCGCGATAACGGCGCGATCCTGAATCCTTACTCCATGATGCAGCTCGTAGCGCTCTTTAAGGCCACGAAGAATGGCTACCGTGTCTTCTACCGAAGGCTCATCGACTTTAACTGGCTGAAAACGACGCTCCAAGGCGGCGTCCTTTTCGATGTATTGCCGGTATTCGTCGAGAGTGGTAGCTCCAATGGTGCGAAGCTCTCCACGCGCAAGCTGGGGCTTAAGAAGATTTGAGGCATCGACAGCCCCTTCACTCGCTCCAGCCCCCACAATAGTGTGAAGCTCATCAATGAAGAGGATAATCTCTCCCTGAGATTCAGTGACCTCTTTTAGAAAGGCCTTGAGGCGATCTTCGAATTCACCACGATACTTCGCTCCCGCAATCATCGCCCCTAAATCGACAGTGATCAGACGTTTATTTTTCATCGAGTCTGGCACGTCTCCGCTAACGATGCGACGAGCGAGCCCTTCCACGATGGCGGTCTTACCAGTGCCAGGTTCCCCTATGAGAACGGGATTATTCTTTGTCCGACGTGAGAGAACTTGAAGGATCCGACGAATTTCTTCATCTCGACCGATGACCGGGTCGATTTTTCCCTCCCGAGCTTTCGCAGTCAGGTCTTGCCCATACTTTTCAAGCGTTTGGTATTTCTCTTCTGGATGATCATCGGTGACACGCTGAGAACCCCGAATCTCAGTCAGAGCACTTTCGAGAGACTTCAGACTCAGGCCATTTTCGACGAGAATCTTTCCCGCGGGGGAATCTGACCTCACAATTCCGATGAGGACGTGCTCGACGCTGAGAAAATCGTCCTGCATCTGCTCTCGGGCTTGCTCCGCCTCATCGAGAGCCTGTCTCAAGCCATAACTCATCTGCGGTTGAGAAACAGCTCCCTGAACTCGTGGCTCATTTTCTAAGGCTGAGGCAAGACTTGCCTTCAACTGAGTCAGCGGAACCTCTGCCCTCTCTAAAATCGGAACAACTATTCCCCCATCTTGCTGCAAAAGAGCGAGCAAAAGAT
This sequence comes from uncultured Verrucomicrobiales bacterium, assembly GCA_937958875.1. Classification (GTDB taxonomy): domain Bacteria; phylum Verrucomicrobiota; class Verrucomicrobiia; order Verrucomicrobiales; family Akkermansiaceae; genus SW10. The sequence continues at coordinate 8,345 of CALGMJ010000011.1, forward strand.
GTGTTGTCCGTAATTCTGGATGAGCAGAACGTGTTGCGAGCTGTTGAGCTCTTTGGAGCCCTTCTTGTAACTTTGCGGTAAATTGATTTGATCCCATATTGAGTCGATTTTGTTACCTAATAAACGGATCATAGAGATTTTTTGTTCACTAAACAATTTATTTCCTGATCTTAATTTCACTCCAATCGATTTCGCCCTATCCTATGGACCACAGAAACGAACTTGGACCAAAGTTATGAAGTCCGCTATCCTATCGACCTACGCGGCAACTCACCGCACTTTCACAACACACACAATCTCTCATTTTTTGAAGCTGACCGATCTAATGAAATCTCTCTTCACCCCCGCAAATCTTCGTTACCTCTCGCTTAGGCTAAGCCTAGTTTTCGCACTTATTCTTCAACAAACCACCCTAGCAGACGAAGAATGGGAGCCGCTTTTTGATAAAAAAGGATCGAAGTGGACCTCTTGGACAGGAATCCCGCCAGAAGCATCTAAGAGAGACTGGAAACATAAAGGCGGACAGTCTCCTCACTCCGAGCCGGATGGCCTGCGCAAGGGCAAGCCGATTGGCAATAAGGATCCTTACGGAATTTTCACATTTAGTGAACTTAATTCTAAATCTACACAGCTCAATGTTTCTGGGGAAATCCACTCCTCCCTCACCACAAAAAAAGCATACAAAAATTACCACCTAAAAACCTCATTTAAGTGGGGCAAGCAACAATGGACTCCACGCTGGAGCGCACCAAAGCGAAGTGAAATCATATATCACAGCTACGGGGCACCGGGATCGGTCCAGGCAGCTCGCTCCAATGGCGTAGGCTACATCCTAGAGGAAGACCGTTTGGGAGGATTTATCCGATATGGAAACTTCAAATTTAGCAGCTGCCCGAGTGAACAAAAATTCAAAGAGCAACCTCTGTTCGATGAAGATGGTGACTTTATCCAAATCACGCAGCGTCCGTGGTCTATTATCGCACATCCAACCCCTTCCACCCAGACAGGATGGCATGAAATCGAACTAATCACCTTCGAAAATCATGCTCTCCACCTATGCGACGGCAAAATCACGGGAGCCATCTACGATATGCGTATGACGAGTGACCAGCTACAGCACGACCAAGGCCCCATTCAGATTATCTCATTTTTTGCCGAATTCTTCATGAAGGATATGAGGATAAAAAAATTGAATGAAATGCCATCTGTCATGAGGCATTATTTCAAGGAAAAGAATGCAGAACAGTCACACGCTGCCGCTCATTCTTCTAAAAACGAACCTCAGCTCAGTCTGCAAAATGGGATCTATCTAAAAACACGTCCTTCAAAATCGACGCTATCAGTCCCATCCATCAATAAAGATGGGCAAATCACGAAGATACCTCTTTCTGATGAGCCGTTATACAACTGCCGTAGCATTTCAATCATCTACCCAGATCGAAAGGAAGAAGGCTGCCTAAATATCTACCTCCAATCTAACGCTCGCCGTGGCTTAATGGAATTCGCAGATAACGAGGGACTTACGGTACAAGACCTTAATTTGATCTTCGTTATGGATCAAAAAGGCTATCCTATTTCATTCATGTCTGGGACTCAGCGGAGCAAGTTAATGATCCGAAATCTTACTGCCCCCGATGAGCTAAGCCAGCTGATCAAACGAATCAAAGAAGAGAAATAAATAACTCGTTACTTCTAGTGCTTTGTCAGGACTAAGATTTCAGGTAAGTGCGAAGGATATCGGAAATCTGGCAAGGCGGAGATGATCAGTGAATCGAGCATTCTCTTAGCATCGACAACGCAGCCAGATTTTCGAGAGACCAGCAGGAACCCGAAATCTTAGGTTTGACGGAGCACTAGGTATTTTCGCGGATCCCGAAAGCGATTAAAATCTCTTTTCAATCCCCCTTCTGAATCCGCCAAAACATCCCTGTCAATCTGTCAACATTCCTCTAAGAAAGCTCCGTGATTCGCGCTCTAATTTTCGACCTTGATGGCACTCTGGTAAACTCACTCCCTGGAATTGCGAACGCTCTCAATCTGGCTCTGGCAGACTTTGATCTTTCTCCTCTGCAGGAAGCTGAAGTTGAAGCCTTAATCGGGAAAGGCGCTCTCTCCCTAGCAGAGCGAGCCCTACCAGCCAGCCATCGAGAACATGGCCCTGCTCTTTTAGAAAAATTTCTCTCCCATTATCGTGAGACCTGGAGATCGGGAACACATCTTTTCCCGGGAATTCTTCAAGCTTTACTCGATTTACAGCAACAAGGCTACCACATGGCCGTGCTATCTAACAAGATGCACCACGGCACTGTGGAGATCGTAAACGAGCTATTCCCGAAAGATCTTTTTCACCCCGTTTATGGCCAACGCGAAGGAATCCCCCAAAAACCTGACCCCGGAGTCGCGCTAGAAATCATCGCCTCCTGGAATCTTACGCCCGCAGAGGTAGCCTATGTGGGAGATTCCTCCGTCGATCTAGCTACCGCTCAAAATGCAGGCATGATCCCCCTAATCTTTGACTGGGGCTACGGCACCCCGAATACCATCCCCCTACTTAGTTCTGCTGCAGACCTCACTCAGGCGGTCTCGGAAGGCTCCAGAGCGAGCTCTCATTAAAAAAATCACACGCTCCTATCTCCCACCGCCAGCGCCTTATCCAGCATCTTCTGATAATCCTCTTTGGACACCTCATAGCCACCAAAGGTGCGGAGATGATCTGTCATCCACTGAGTATCCAGTAAAATAACACCCTCTTCTCGTAACCACTCCACGAGCTTCACTAGAGCGACCTTACTCGCATCAGTCTTCCGGCTAAACATACTTTCGCCGAAAAACGCCCCCTGAAGCCGGATCCCATAAAGCCCCCCCTGAAGGCCCTCCTCATCCCAGCATTCCACAGAATGAGCAAAGCCCATCTCATGAAGCTGGCAATAACTCTCCATAATCACAGGATCAATCCACGTCTCTTCACGTGAAGAACATCCCTCCATCACTTGCCGAAAAGCAGTATCCCAACGCACCTCAAAGGGTCTCTTTTTTAGCGTCCGTCTCAGGCCTTTCGAAATATGGAATCGATTATCCAGTGGAATGATTCCGCGTAGAGTCGGTGAGAACCAATAAATCTCACCCTCCTCAGCCATCGGAAACACACCTTCGGTATAGGCTCCGAGCAATACTTGGGGGTCTATTACTCTCATTGCGCTATTTTTCAATGGAAGCTCGCTCATGACAATCTACTAATGAGCTTATGAAAGTTGATCTCGCAAATTTGCCTGAAGAAGGCCAGCAGCAAGCAGGAGAAATTTCGGCCGATTTTTTCGAACTCGGTTCAAATGACGCCAAGGCCGTCACCCCTCTCCGCTATGATGTCTATGTGCAACGCTTTGATAATGAGCTCCTCCTCACCGGCTCTCTCGAAACGACCTTCGAGCTGACCTGTATGCGTAGCCTCCATTCTTTTGAACAGACTATTCATTTACCAAAAGCTGCCGTCTCTCACGAAATCACTGAAGGAGGCGTAATCGACCTCAGCGAAGCCCTTCGAGAAGAAATTCTCATCGAGCTGCCTACCAATCCTCGCTGCGAAGATGGCGATCTAGAAATGAAGTGCGAACTCGATGCTCGATATTTAGCAGTGGACAAAGACCCAGAAACAGATATAGACACCGCCCCCGCGCGGGATGAGAAAGACCCATGGGCTGCTCTCGACGCGCTGGACTCTAAAGACAACTAAGTCAAAAGCCTTTTAACAACCTAGAATCATGGCCGCTCCAAAACGTCGCACATCCAAGCATAAGCAGAAACTCCGCCGCGGTGCTAACCGCTGGAAGAAGCCCCAGCTTCAGACTTGCCCAGAATGCGCTAGTCGCGTTCCAGGCCACATTGCCTGCCCATCTTGCGGAACCTACCGTGAGCGCCAGGTCCTCGACGTCGACCTCGTCTAATTCCCCCTTGTTTCTCACAAGGATTGAGCGCGGAGAAATCTTTCTACCGCGCTTTTTTCGTATCCTGATTGCTGCGCTCTTTTTATGAAAATTGCACTCGACGCCATGGGCGGAGACCATGCCCCAGACGTCAATATCATTGGCGCTCGCGAAGCTCTCAAGCTACGCCCAGAAATCGAAGAAATTCTCCTCACCGGCCCAGTTGAGGAACTGAAAAAGTGCGCCGCCACCCACGGCCTCACAGATCCTCGCGCCACCTTCGTTGAAGCCCCAGAGATCGTCGGCATGGAAGAATCAGGAGCGAAAGCCCTGCGCCGCAAAAAGCATTCTTCCATCGCAGTCGCCGCAGACCTCGTCAAAAAAGGAGAAGCTGATGCCCTCGTCTCCGCTGGAAACACCGGAGCTGCCGTCGCCGCCGCCACGGTAAAACTCCGCCTTCTCAAAGGTGTAGCCCGTGCCGGTATCGCTTCCCCCATGCCGAATGAACACGGTCAGTGTAATCTCCTCGATGCCGGAGCGAATCCTGAGGCCAAGCCTCTTCACCTCGTTCACTACGCCATCATGGGCAGTGTCTATGCTAAGGAAGTCCTCAAAGTCGCCGATCCTCACGTTGGCATCATGTCAAATGGTGAAGAAGACGAGAAAGGGACAACCTTTACGAAGGAAACCATGATGCTACTCCGCCGTCTCGTTGATCAAGGGAAAGCCCCCTTCACCTTCCGAGGAAATGTCGAAGGTCATGACCTTTTTCAAACACGACTCGACGTCTGCCTCTGCGATGGTTTCACCGGAAACATCGTCCTAAAAAGCTGCGAAGCTACTGCCAAGGCCATGTCAAAGTGGATGAAGGAAGAGTTTAAAAAGAACCCCGTCCGTATCGCTGGAGCCCTTATGGGAAAGGGCGCATTTCAGGCAGTAAAAGACCGGACAAATTATGAATCATATGGCGGCAGCCCCCTCCTCGGAGTCAATGGGGTCGTCATCATTGCCCACGGTGGTTCTTCAGCTATCGCCATTCAGAATGCCATTCTCATGGGAGCTGAAGCGGTGAAGCACCAGATCAACCCCAAGATCGAAGAGGCGCTACACGACCTCATTTTACCCGCCACTCCCAGCGAGTAAAATCACGCGAATCTTCGCTTTTTCTCTCAATCTTCATCAAGGGCGCATCATCCCTTCACATAGGTGCGGCATCGTCTTCTCCAGATGCCAGCCACCACTCATTCAAATGAGTATATAGAGACAAATCGTCTTGCGCTGAGCATTCCTAAACCGAACTCATGCTCGCTCAGCTAAAAACTCTTTTGCGTGGATCACCAGATGATCTTAAAGGCTGGATCAGCGATCCTAGCTCACGGAATCTTCTCATCTGCGCCCTCACCATCGCCGCTGGATTCAGCACCTACGGCTTCACCATGGGACTCTGGCGAGCTCCTCTGATGGGACTTTATGTCGGGATCAAAATGCCCTTCCTCATCGTCCTCACCCTCGCTTGTAATGGCCTCATCAATGGCATGCTCGCGCTGCTCATCGGAAGTGGACTCAGCTTTCGCCAATCGATCCTTGCTCAGCTGCTCAGCTTTTCAGTCGCTGCCCTCATTCTCGGATCGCTTGCCCCTATCACTCTTTTCATGGCCTTAAATGCGCCTTCATCAGATCTTCCCGGAGCCGCCTCAGCTCACGCCAGCTTTCTCGTCGCACACACTCTTCTCATCGCCTTTGCTGGCATCATGGCCACCCTCCACCTGGCACGCCTACTCCTTGCCAGCACTCCTAACCCAAAAATCGCAGGACTTACCCTGATGTCCTGGCTCAGTGGAAACGCCATCGTCGGAGCCCAATTTTCATACATCCTCCGCCCATTTTTTGGCCAGCCCAGCATCGCCGTCGAATTTTTCAGAGAAGACCCCATGAATGGAACCTTCTTCGAAAGCTTCTGGTTCTCGCTGCAAAAAATCACCGCCGGCCAGCCTCTCCCTGCCGCCATCATCGGCATAGCCGTTCTCCTAATCTTCCTCAGTCCCATCTTCAAACTTTTCTCTAACAAATCAAAACCATCATGAATCAATCGACCGAAAACCCTCAGCAGCCAAACCTGCCACAACCAAAACTCGACCCCGCTATTCACTCAAAAGAACTGGCCGAAATCTCGCTCGCCACTGCTTTCGAAGGACTACTTAAGCGTCCCTACGATCTCATCAAGACGATGCAGAACCAGACCCATACAAAAAAACTCGTCCTCACCCTCTCCCTCATCAGCGCCGTCGGAATTCTCATCTTCGGCATCACTCTCGGTAGCTTCTCTCTTCAAGAACAAATCTGGGCCGCCCCACTTAAATCAATCTTCGGACTCGGCTTCAGCGCCTTCATCTGCCTCCCAAGTCTTTACATCTTCACCGCTCTAACCGGCACCTCTCTTCGCCTAAATGAAATCATCACTGGCTTAACCGCCACCCTCGCCCTCATTGCAGCACTACTCCTAGGCTTCACTCCTGTCCTCTGGGTCTTCTCTCAATCCTCTGACTCTGAGGTCTTTTTCGGCACCCTCACCCTCATCGTCTGGATCATTTCCTTCTTTTTCGGCACCGGCATTCTTACGAAAATGCTCGATCACTCCGGCACCACCAAACGCGGCCCCTTAAAAATATGGGTCGGAATTTTCCTCCTCGTCACCCTACAGATGTCCACCAGCCTGCGCCCCATCATCGGAACCTCAGACAAACTCTTCACTTCAGAAAAACGCTTCTTCCTTACCCACTGGGTCATGCAGCTCGATAGTCCGCGTAAGCCCGATTCCCCAAGAAACGACAGCCAATCACGCTAAGGTCAAATCAACTAAAGCACGCCGCTTCGTACTTGGAAAAAGATTAGCCTCAAATCGATTCATCACAAACCCATACGCTCTTCCTCTCACCGGATCAGCCAGACCATAGCTTCCACCAGCCCCCGGATGACCGAAAAGCCCATCCCCCTCTAACTTCATCCCAAATCCGTAGCTCGCCGGAATGCGTTGAATTTCATCAATCCCAGCCACCTGCAATTCCGTTAACTCTGCCAGAAAGTCCTGCTGTAAAACCCAATCGTAAAACCGCGCAATCCCTACTGCCGAAGCCACCCCACCCATCGCAGGCAAGCCCGCCTGCCAGGCTCTCGCCTGATTCATCTCACTCACCCCAGAGAGCCCCGCTGGCGACCCAAAAGCCTGCCGAGTCAGTGAATCTTTCTGAAGCAGTGCTTCATAAAATGCCTTCGGCTCCCCCGCTTTCCCAATCCTCGCGGGCACTAGCTCCGCCACTCGGTGATGCTCACTCTCCGGTAGTCCAATCCAAAAATCGAGGTCCTGTGGTCCCGCCACTTCCTCTCGCCAAAAGACTCCCAGTGGCCGTCCATCAACTCGCCTCACCACCTCATCTGCTAGAAAACCAATTGTCCTCGGGTGATATCCTGCCGTTCCTACCGGCCACTTCGGCACCTGTGCCTCTAGGGCAGCGACCACCTCCTCATGACTCCAGATATTCGCTCGCTCATCAAGTGCCGCCAGCCCACCCTGATGAGAAAATAACTCCCCGAAAGTTAACTCACCCACCTGAAGCTCCGGCCAGACGCGACGCACTAGCGACTCAGAATTCATCCCTGCCCGGCGCAGCGCCATCAGCACACAAACTGCCATCGGTCCCTTCGTCGCCGACCACACCGGTGCTAAAGTTTCACTCGTCCATGCCCGCGACTCATGCCGATCCGCCCATCCCCCATGAAGGGACACCAGCGCTTCTCCCTTTTCGTAAACAACAAAAGACATCCCCAACTCCTCCCCCGCCAACAACTCCGCGAAATGCTCTTCAATCACAAAGACAGCGATAAAAGCGACTCAGCAGCGGAGCAACTCATTTTACAACCCTGCTACCCAACTGGCAGCATAATCAACCACTTCAAACTTCGTGGGAATGAGTTTACTTTTTCCCACCGCCGCTAGGAGTAACCGCACGACAATGTATGGTGATCACATAAACCAAGTCATCTTCCCCTTCTTCAAGAGGAGTTCCGAAATTTTGGATCTCTTTTTCGATCTGCCACCCGCTACGACTAAGCATGCGCTCTAGCGCCCCATCCGCAAACCAACGTATGGTCTGGCGAGTCATCTCTTCGCGCTTCACCTCTCCAGAAGCATCAAGCAATTGATAGCGGTGTTCTCGCTTGAGAGTGGCTTTACGTTCATCGACTTTATGGCGCGTCCACATTTTTCCAATCTTCCCTTCTGGCAGAGTAAGTTCCTGATCTGGATACCATTTTCCCTGTGGAAGTTCTCCTGAGAGCTCGATCCATGGAAAAAAAAGACTCAGATAAAGGTGACCATCTTCCCCAACGGCAGTCCGCATTTTTTCTAGTGCCGCCTGAGGTTTATCCAAGAGCTGGAAAGTGAAGGCCGGGACGACAATTGCAGCGTAACTTTGCTCTAACTCGAAGTCTTCCCAGTGGCTAGCGACCACCTGAGTTTCAGGCCATTTTTTTTGCGATAGAGAAACCATCTCTTCCGAAGCTTCCACTCCCAGAAGTGAGTAGCCTTTTTCACTGAGAGGGCCGAGAAGACGGCCAGAGCCGCTTCCCAGATAAAGTGACGGCCCTTCGATCTCACTAAGAAATGAGTCAAGGAGAGAGAGCTCGTTCACCTCCTCCTCTGCCCAAAATAAGTCATGCCATTCTCCTTCTAGCCCTCGATACTCATTCATTTTGTTTCAGCCGCTGGAGCTTCTTTAACCAAAGCGTAAATGGTCGTAGGCGCGGTAATTTCACTCTTTTCTGCGGAAACCGGACGCAGCCCTTTTTCCTCATCATGCTGGAAGAGAATAATGGCGTCTTCCCCATGAGTAGTGTGAAAATCTTCCAGAGTGAAGACATCCGTAAGCTGAGTTTTTTTCACCACCGCACCACGACGTACGAAAGTTTCTAGATCTGCAAACCGAGGCCCATTGTGAAAACAGAGACGCCCTCTCATATGATGTGCGACAGCCTTCGAGTGATGAAAATCATTATCTCCAGGAGTGATTTGCCAAACCTTCGCCTTCCCGAAACGATGACCAAATTCCTGGCTAGCAAGCGAGTTCACCTCATCATTCGGGGTCGCGGCGACAAGGTGTCCTAACCCACCAAAATCGATTTCCTCCTCCGCATACTCCGAAAGAATATTTGCCCTCTCTGCAGGGAGCCCTTCCATCTTAGCGGCAGCAATTTTCTGATAACGAGTATCTAAGAGGAGAACGAGATGCCCATCATCATGAAGAGCCTTTGCCACACTCACCGTCCATGGGTCAGCTCCAGCGAAGAGAATCCCATCTGGATTCTTGTGAGAAAGCCCTAACCTCCTCGCTAAGGGCGCTGCCAACAGACCGTAGAATGCGACTGTCCCTAGAATAACGATGAAAACCAAAGGCACCATCTGCTCAGCCTGGGACGCGAGCGCTTCTAAATGTGGAATACCTGGACGGCTGTGAGCCAGATGCTGGAGCTCGAGCGCGAAGACAGAAGTCACCGCTGCGGCAACAATTCCGCGCGGTGCGAGTAAGGAGAGAAAGAGCTGTTCTTTAAAACTCGTCTTCTTCGATCCCAAATTCGAGAGAAAGACCGAAAGAGGCCTTACCACGACGATGAGCGCGATAAGAAAATAGATCCCCTTCAGCCAAACTGCCTGCAACGCGGGCAGCCCAACCCGTCCCGAAAGGATTAGAAACAGAAGGGAAATAATCAGAACCCTCAGGTGCTCCTTAAACTCTAGGATATGTCGGATTGAAACCGATTTCTGGTTTGCTAATGCCACTCCTAACACCGTTACCGTTAATAGCCCTGACTCATGCTGAAGCGCATTAGAACCAGCAAAAGCAAGCGCCACGAGAGCTAGGAAAAATACACTCTCCATGAAATCTGGAATGAAGTGTTTCTTCAGCGCCAGCTCAACGAGCTTGGCCAAGCCAAAGCCAAACCCTACTCCGATGACGATTGTTTTGATGAGAGAAATTAAGACCTGATCCCAGGCATCATTGAAGCCCCCACCTTGGATGACTTGGAAAACCAGAACAGCAAGCACTGCTCCGATGGGATCGACGACAATCCCTTCCCATTTCACGATGGAGGCAACTTTTTTCCGAGGCTGAATCAGGCGTAAAATCGGAGCCACCACCGTAGGGCCTGTCACCACTAAGATCGCACCTACAAGGGCGCACACTTCCCAGTGATACCCCAGCGTATACCGCGCAGCCACGGTAGTAGCAATAAAGGCGACCACAACTGCAGTTGTACAAAGCCGCATCACCGGAGCTCCCGCCTCTTTTAGTTCAGCAAATTTTAAGGTGAGTCCTCCCTCAAATAAAATAATGGCGACAAAGTAGCCTACAAGACTCAGTAAGACGCTTTCATCTTTCAGATAAGCGTCAATCTGAGCTCCCGTGAAATAAGAAAGGGCAAAACCAAAGCCCAAAAGAAGTAAGATGGACGGTAATTTCAACCGCCAAGCAATCCATTGAGCCAAGACACCAAGGCCAAGAAGAAAAGATAAATAAACTAAAAAACTCACCGCAGTCAGCCTAGCCTCAATCGAATTTTCGCCAAGCTATTGTGACAAACACAGAGAAATTTGTATTTTTTCCGAAGTTTCTTACTAAACTCCCCCTATTCTGATGCGCCCTAAAGGTCTGGCTTACTTACAATCAGTCACCACTCAGCCCTTTTACTCCTAGGACTCAGTGTTGTCATCATGCACAAGCAAGCGCCACTGATTCGGCTTCTATCCCTCTTACAAATCGCCCCTCCTATCTCCTCCCCTGCTCGACTCCAAGCCGGGCGGGGCTTTTTTTCGTAAATCCTTTCACGACCTACACAATTAAGATATCACATTAATAATGCATATCCTGCTTACAGGAGCGAATGGGTATATCGGGCTTCGATTACTACCGACGTTTCTCGCCGCTGGCTACTACGTCACGGCTGTCGTCCGCTCTAAAAAGCGATTTCCCACCTACCAATTCGAGACCTTCATCCTAGATGGCCAGCTTTCACTACTAGAAGTCGACTTTTTAGGAGATTTACCCGAAGTCCCTCTCGAAATCGATGCTGCCTACTATCTGCTCCACTCCATGGGCTCTGGTGAAGATTTCTATGAAAAGGAAAAACGCTGCGCAGAGAATTTCATTTCCTGGATTCGCTGTCGCTCCATCATTTACCTGAGCGGCCTAATCCCTGACGGAGAGCTTTCACTCCACTTAGAATCGCGAGAAACAGTCAATGGCATCCTGCGGTCAGGCGCCATCCCAGTCACAACCTTGAGAGCCTCTATCATCGTCGGCTCCGGCTCTGCTTCATTTGAAATCATTCGTGATTTGGTGGAAAAACTCCCATTTATGCTTCTGCCCATTTGGACCGCAAATCGCTGCCAACCGATCGCGATTCGTAATGTCATCACCTACCTCACCGGCATCCTCGATAAGCCGTCACTCTGGGGTCGGGAGTTTGATATCGGCGGCCCTGAAATCATGACCTACCGGAATCTGCTTCAGCGTTTTGCTCAGAAGCGCTCCCTATCTCGCCTCATGATTCCTGTCCCATTTCTAAGTCCAGCCCTTTCTGCACGCTGGCTCTACCTCGTTACCTCGACAAGTTACCCGCTAGCTCAGTCTCTCATTTCCTCACTGATTAATGAAACCGTCTGCCAAGAAAACACGTTACAAGAAGTCATTCCACAAGATCTCCTCAACTATGATGAAGCGATTGAGCGAGCCTTTGCCCGTATCGCTCAAAATCGGGTCCCTTCTTCATGGTATGACTCCCTCGCCTCGGGACGTCTTGATCCAGCTTTCCTCAGCTCCGTCATGGTTCCAGATCATGGTATTCTCTCGGATGAGCAATTTCTCATTCTCAATGCGCCACGTGAAAAAGTGATCGATGCCGTCTGGTCTCTTGGTGGGAAATCTGGTTGGCCATCAATGAACTGGGCTTGGATCCTGCGAGGCTGGCTTGATCGCCTCTGGGGCGGGATTGGCCTGCGCCGAGGTCGCCGTCACCCCACAGAACTTAGAAATGGTGATGCCTTAGATTTTTGGCGTGTCGTCCTGGCAGATCGCGATAGTAAACCACACTCCGCGCGCCTGATTCTCATCGCAGAAATGAAAATGCCCGGTGAGGCGTGGCTGCAATATGAAATCACCGAGACTACCCTTCGGCAGACCGCTACCTTCAGGCCGAAGGGACTTCTGGGGAGACTTTATTGGTATGCGGTGCTCCCGCTCCACCTGCTCCTTTTCCCACAAATGGCAAAACGTCTCGCGCACGGAGATTGCGACTCTAGGGACGAGCCTGAAACGAAGATCGAGTGAGATCTAAGAATCTCCCTTTTCCTTTTTCACACTTCGACTACCGTCCGTCTCCAGACGCCCCATGAATAAGCTCGACGAAATCGTTGCCTACAAGAAACAAGAGATCGAATCTCTCATCCCCTTGACCAAAAAACTTAGAGCATCAGCTCTCATGCGTAATGATTTTGCTGGTTTCCGCTCCGCTCTTGACCGGGGGGGCGATCAGCTCGGAGTCATTGCTGAAGTCAAAAAAGCATCTCCTTCAGCCGGAATCATCGATCCTAATTTCGATCCCATCAGACAGGCTCAGCGCTACATCGATGGAGGTGCTTCCTGCATGTCTATTCTCACAGACGAAAAATATTTCCAAGGTCACCTCTCCTATCTCACCCAAATTTCGCGCACCTCCCCCATCCCGCTCCTGCGAAAAGACTTCACCGTTCACGAATGCCAAATCTATGAAGCCATTGTCTCTGGAGCAGATGCCATCCTCCTCATCGTCGCCTGCCTGGACGATGACCTGCTGAAACATCTCTACGAAACGGCTAAGGACTTTCAGCTCGATGTCCTCGTAGAAGTTCATGACCTCCCGGAAATGGAACGGGCTCTTAATCTCGAGGCCGACCTCATCGGCATTAACAATAGAAATCTCAAAACCTTCACGACCGACCTCGCTACAACCGAGGCCCTAGCGGAAGAAGTTCCAGATGAAGTCCTGCTCGTCTCCGAATCTGGGATCAAGTCTCCCCTCGACGGCCAGCAAGTCCTCAATGCAGGAGCAAATGCAGTCCTTATCGGTGAAACCTTAATGCGGGCCGAGAATCCTTCCGAAGAAATCCAGCGCTACCTTGAACTTTCAGCCTCGAGCTAACTCCTCAATTTTTCACCCCCGTGCAGAGTTCATAAAGTTCAGCTTGCACCTTATCAGACCTCGCACATCGTCATAGATGCTTTGACTCCTTTTTAAAATCACAGAACGGAAGTCCGGTCGGATCTTGTTCTCCCTTCTCATCGTCATTCTTCTGGGTCTTTATCTTTGGTCTCGATCTCATTCCTGATCCTTATGAAAGCCCTTCTCCTTCTCCTGCTTACCCTACCTTGCTGGGCGGACTTTCGCGTCACGGTAACCGGCCTTAAGAACAAACAAGGGCATGTCCGCCTCATCATCTTCGATGATACCGGAAAAAAAGGCTTTCCTTCAGACCATACAAAAGCACGCCACCGCCTCAGTGTTCCTGCGTCCTCAGCAAAGAACGGCTCTGTTACCTTTTTGATCAAAGAAAAGAAACTCCCTGCTTGTGCCTTTGTCGCTCTTCACGACGAAAATTCGAATCGTAAGGCAGACAAAAACTTCATCGGAATACCGAAAGAAGGAGTCGCCATTTCAAATGGAGTCAGCGTTCCTCCACGCTTCAAGAAAGCGAGAGTGGCCTCTCCTAGCTCACCTCTAGTAATTAAGCTGAAATATTGGTAGTTGGCACGATTCCCGCTCAATCATGTGATATGATTTCTGCAGTTGGTTCTATTTTTAGAAAAAAAATCCTCATCGTCCACGCGGACCCCAATATCAGAAGTCTTTATGCTCTCGGCCTTAATTCTGAACGGGTCGATACCTTCACAGCAGGCAACGCCACAGAGGCCTTATCTTATTTAGATCAAAAGATCTTTGATCTCATCATCCTCGATGTCCGCCTCAGAGACTACCATGGACTCGAAATTGTGAAACAGATGAGAAAACGGAGAGACTTTGCTCGGATCATTATCTCGAGTTCTAACTTATCCGCAAAAACAGTGCTTAATGCCGTCTCACTTGGCGTAACCAATTTCATTGAGAAACCCACGAACATGACTCAGCTCAGACAAATTGCTAAAGAAGCTCTTACCGAGAAGAATGCCCTTAAAGATCGCGCCTTCCAACTTGCTCAAGGCCTAAAATTTAAAGATGCCTCTCGTCTTCTTGCTGAAAATAGCGTCTCAAACCAAGAACTTGTAACATGGCAAAAGGTATTTCAAGCACTGGCTGAAGGGGCAGAAATCACGCCTTATTCTGGAGACCTCATGGAGGTGACCCTAGGCTACTAACGCCTAAAGAACACAAAAACCCGCGACCAAAAAAGACCATAACTCCCTATGAATTAGATGATAATATAGACCAACGGTTAAAATAACAGAGATGTTTTGAGCTTTTCTCGAACATTTTCAGAGATCAGTCTTCGCAGTAATTCATTTAGGAATTGCGCCAGCCCCCCATAGCGATGAATAAGATAGACCACTTTAAAAATATTTCTGACCAACCGTTTCCTAACTCGAGCACCCATCACGGTACAACAGGCCTTGGCCCGATCAGACGAGTCCCCGCTTATCCTAATAGAGAGCCATCAGAAAAGGCCAAAAAACCAATTTTAAATTCAGATACTTTCGTCACGGTATCAATCCAAATCATTCTTGGGTTATCCGTGGTATCATGCCTGATTTTCTTTGGCTTTCACATGATTACGAAATAGGAGAGCTTTTAAAGTCAAGGTGCTCATTGAGCTAAGCCATCACTGAGCATGCAGAAGGTTCCAGGCGCTCACGAGAGCTTTCACTCCAGCCATTTCAATCGAAGGATCTATGCCCACGCCCCAGAGAATGGGGCCATCATCATGGCGAAGCTGCACATATGCAGCGGCATCAGAACTTGATCCGCCACGCACTGCATGAGAGCGATAATCTGTCAGGGTAAAGTCTTTCAAGCCTGCTTTTTCTAACCCTTGGACAAAGGCATTGATCGGTCCATTTCCTATCCCTTCAACCATCTGTGGCTGTCCCTTTAGTTCGATAGCCGCCTTACAGGCCACTTCCCCGATCCCATCTGTATGATGATCCAGTTCATAATCCACTAAAACAAGATCTGTAGAAACATTAGTAAACTCTTCTCTAAAGACCTCGCCCACCTCATCAGCACCGAGCTCCTGCCCCCGCTGATCAGCCAAGTCATAAACTCGCTTTCCTACTTGAGGATGCATCGTTTTAGGAAGATCAAAGCCGTGCTCTTGATCCAAAATGTAGGCCACCCCTCCCTTACCGCTCTGCGAATTAATCCTCACAATGGCCTCGTAGCTACGACCGATATCGTGCGGATCGATTGTTAAATAGGGTACTCCCCACTTTGCATCTTCTTCCGTTTTCCTTCGATCTAAGCCTTTCTTAATCGCATCTTGGTGACTCCCTGAGAAAGCTGTGAAGACAAGCTCACCAGCGTATGGTTGACGCTCAGGCACCGTCATCCGCGTCGTGCGTTCATAAACTTCCCGCAGCTGAGACAGATTTGAAAAATCCAAGCCCGTATCGATTCCGTGGCTATTCATATTGAGCGCAACGATCACGATATCCAGATTTCCAGTCCGCTCGCCATTTCCGAAAAGAGTCCCCTCCACTCGGTCCCCTCCTGCCATCAACCCAAGCTCCGTCGCAGCAACCCCCGTGCCTCGATCATTATGCGTATGGAGAGAAATAATCACGGAATCTCGCTGAGATAAATGACGACACATCCACTCGATCTGATCTGCGTGAACGTTCGGAGTCGTCCACTCCACCGTCGCAGGTAAGTTCAAAATCATCTTCTTCTCTGGCGTAGGCTCCCACACCGCCATCACCGCCTCGCAACATTCCAGCGCAAAATCCAGCTCAGTATCCGAAAAGGATTCTGGAGAATACTGCAACACGATCTCGGTCTGTGGGATGGTCGGAACCAACTCCTTAACCACCTTCGCACCATCCACCGCGATATCGCGAATTTTCTCACGAGACGCATCTCCGAAAGTGACCCGCCGCTGCAGCGCACTCGTCGAGTTATAAATATGCACGATGACTCGTGGAGCTCCTGCAATAGCCTCAATCGTACGCTCGATCAAGTGACGCCGTGTCTGCACCAGGACCTGCACCGTGACGTCTTCTGGAATGCGATTTTCATCAATCAGGCGACGCATAAATGCAAACTCGGTATCACTGGCTGAGGGGAAACCAATTTCGATCTCCTTAAAGCCAACCTGAACCAACATCTCAAACATCTCCAACTTCTCCTCCACGCTCATCGGAACTGGGAGAGCCTGATTTCCGTCCCGGAGATCAACCGAGCACCAGTAAGGAGCGGAATCAATAACACGGTCCGGCCATGTCCGGTCGGGCAAATCGACCACCGGAAAGGCTCGGTATTTTGAGATGGAATCAGTTTTCATCGTATTTGGAGTTGTGTGACAGCGGACCTATTGCTCCTGAGACACATCTCCCCCTCTAATCTGGGATACGGGAAGTTGGCCAAAGAAACAAAGAGACGCGGACTAGAGTCCGAGTCGAAAATCAAGAAGATAGGCCAACTGAAAGTTCACGAGTGAGATCCTCTTTATCCATGGAGTATTGTCACGCTCCAAATCCTCTCCTACATAAAAAAATAGAGGGGAATCAATTTTAACTCCCCTCTATTTAAAAACGCTAAAACTTTTACTGAAGTTTACGGAGCCTCCTGAATACGGAAATAATCATTACCATCAGTATCCAGCGCACTTGCTGGCACGGTAAATTGATTGGTTCCATCGTAGGTGGCATTAGTCTCTTCGGTAAAGCTACCTACGAGATCATCAGCAGAGGTCAGGATAAATCCGCTACCTCCTGGAGAAAATGTAATCTCAAGATCTCCCGTATCATTAAAGGTAATTGAAGTAATTTCGATACCAGTTGCTGGAGAGGCTGATCCCTCTTCGACAACGAGATAATTCACAAAGACATTGTGACTCGTGCTCGGTGTATCTGCGCTTACTACTCCATTAAGAATGACTTCACCTGCATCATCTGAAATCACATTTAAAACGATGCTATTATCTGTGATCATTTCTGGATCACCATTATTTGCACTAAAGGATAATCTTTCAGTCGAAGTGCCTCCAACCTGACTCCAATCAGAACTCCGATCACCAAAAGAACTACTATCATAACCAGCAATAGTAATGTCGTAGGAAGTTGACGGATCTAATCCAGATAGGGTTAATTCTAGTCCAGTATCTGGGGCTGTTGAGAAACTTCCATTCGAAAAAATGAAGTCTCTCCAGATATCAGTATTTCCAATATCAGCTCCAGCTCCGTCAGTATTTGCGTCAGCCCGATCTCGGCTATCGACTGTAGGGCTTCCGATGGCTGTAGTAGCAATTGATATGGTTCCATTGGTTCCGTTTCCAAGTGGCGCTCCGGTCCAATTTACCTGCACGTCGCTAGTATCGGTGCCGAAATCAAATCTCACTAAGGCTTCATCAAACGGCGCGCTAAAACTATCCGAATCTGTAGGATCAGTCCCTTCCTCGATTTCCTGTCCATCTACGACCGTGTCCGAATCCGAGTCTGGGTTATTTGGATCAGTGCCCGGTTGCATAGTTGGATTATCAGGATCGTACTCTAAATCTGGATTCTCGACACCATCGCTCAATCCATCATCGTCCGTATCAGCGATGAGTGGATTCGTCCCAGTCTCATCCTCGCTAAACCACTCACCAGCGTTATCTTCAATATCGTCATTTAAACCATCCCCATCGGTATCTGCGAGATCAGCCCGTGTTTGCAGTGAACTTGGGGTATCACCGTTAAATTCAGCAAAGTTTGAGATCCCGTCCAGATCAATATCGCGCTCTGGCGCCTGAATCGGATCGGTGGTGCCATCGTCGTTAGGGTTAAGCGCTGTTGTGGGTGAATTATTTCTGAGTTCATATCCATCAGTCATTCCATCATCATCAGTATCGACGAAATTGGGATTGGTCGGAGCCATACTGAACTGAATATTTAAACTGCCATTCTCCTCAAAATCATTCGCTCCATCAGCATCGGAATCAGCACTTAAAGGGTCGGTCGGAGTTCCCGGTGCAAACGTATTCGAGGATCCACTCAGCTCATCACCATCGAGTAGGGTATCTCCATCCGAATCAGCTTCGACTGGGTTCGTCCCCGCTGTTTGTTCGTTAAGGTTACTAGCGGAGCCCGCAACAACCCCGCTATCGGCGTCAAAATCACCCTCAGGTAAAACATCCTCCAGATTTTCGATCGCATCGTTTGGATCTGCATCAATGATGAGCTGCTCAAATGAATCTGCTAGCCCATCATTATCTGTATCGGCACCTAGCTTTACAACCAAGGTTCCACCATTATCAGCAAAATTTTCCAGGTCATTGAGGGCAGTATCCGCATATACCCCTACTGGGATGATACTATCATTACTTCCCAATAACTGACCTCGAGTAAAGGTCAGAGTCTGACCATCATTAATGGTCAGCACCGACCCTTCCCCCAGCGACACCTGATTCGTAAATTCATAGCTCGCTTGGCCAAAATCGAGGTCCATTCCATCAGCCACGGTAAGCGGTCCAGTAAAGTCATCAATCCGAGTGAATTCAACGGTGCTATTGCTGGTGTCACCATCCAGTTCCTTATCAATCGTCAAGTCGCCGGAACCAGTCAAAGTGCCATCGATAATAAAACGGGAAGCAACATTATTGACATTAATCGTGCTCCCAGTCGATGAGACAACAAAGTCTTCGACCTGAAGAGTAGCAGTGGGTGCTCCGCTCCCTGGCCCATAAGACAAAACCCCTCCTTCCAGAATAAAATCACCATCAATGATAGCCGTCCCTCCATCAGTAAGTTTCACCAAAGCTCGCGTCCCCTGAATGGTCGTGATCGAGTCTCCTAGAAATGTAGAATCAGAACCATCTGCAGAGATTCGAAATAGATTCGCCCCAACTACGGCCGTGAAATAATCATTCCCCGTCGTGGGAGCAGCTGCAGGAGTATCCCACATCGCAGCATTCCAGTCGATATTACTCACTGTCATGGTAATATCGGCAGCATTTAGGAAGCAACTACTTGCTCCAGAGAGCACAACAAGCGGCAAAGATTTGGTCTGCATTTTTTTCATTCGTCTTACTAGCTAATATTGATACCAGCTAATTTAGACCGAAAAAATCATCCTCACTAGACTAAAGTCGACATTTTAGCATGGAACATCATTTAGAATCTTCATGACAAAAAATGATTATTTCCTCAGCCTCTCATGATACAGTTTCAGCTGAAACTCATCTCCTCGCTGATTGGCCACCCCCTCACAGACATCAGTAGACATACTGTGCTCTAACGACAAAAACGCTTTCGTCGAAAAAAAACGATCCCACTGAGACTCAACAATGTCAGATGACTAGGCTCTGGCACTGCAATCGTGGTGGTAGCAGGGTCGAAGGTAAGCTCAGAGACGTATTCCTCACCGAAGTTGACATTTACAAGCTGATTCGTGCTCGGGTTTGGGGTATTGTTACCAAAGTTATTCGAATTCTGCACCTGGCCAGTGCCATCACTATTGAGCTCAAACAAGCTGGGATGATAGCGACCGGTATCAACCTCACGTGCATTCAGTATAAAAATCGGGACCGTGCCAGTGAGCTCGCTCAGCTGGAGGCCATCACTGAGATCTGCCCCAGCTTCAATGGTAAAATTTAAAGAGCTGCCCTGAGCGTAAAAATCTGTCCCCGTAATATCACGAACAAGAGAGAAAGCCGGGAAGCCAGATGGTGTGCCCATCGCTAGAGGTCCTCCAATATTGTACTCCACCCCATTGAGCATTGGATTATTATAAGTCGTTCCCGCCTGCAGAGGCTCGGCTATATCAATGGAAAAATTGAATCCCGTGACGGAACTAAAGGTAGGATTGACGGTAAAATTATTCGAATTGAGCTCAATGACGAAGGCACTCGCATTTGAAGAAAGCGCGACAAAAATACCGCAAATCACAATTTTCATGCCTGAAGTGCTAACACCATCAAATCAGCAGCTCAAGATGATAACTCCTTAAAAAAGAATGACTCGCTAGTTGGAGCGTCGAATATTTTTACGACGATACGCATCATCCCTCAGTTTACGCAGGTGGTCGAAATATTTGATGCGTGCCATACGGTCGGGGTCGACCTCGGGGTTCTTGAAGGGATTATTGGTCCCGACTTGAGCCCAAGGCCCATTTTTTGGAACCTGCCCAAACTCGATAAACCTCCAGTGCACCGTCGCCATATTCCCAAGCCCCAGATAGTCGCGCACTGCGGGTGAGATATCGATGCCAGCCCCCTTATTTTTATGATTCTTCGGACGCGCTTTTCCAAAAACGTAGTTGTAGTCATCCGTCACAAAAGGCCCGCAGTCTTCCCACTGAGCGTAACAGACTTTTTTATTCGCAACGATTTGAACCCATCTCCCCTTGAGCACCGTCTTCCCTGGCTTTGGGTTCATCCGTTTAAACCACGGAATCACTCGGGAGGCTTCCGGCTTATGGGTCTTATAATTCAGGCAATCATTATACGGCAGCGCGATGTAAAAAGGATTTAGTTTTGGCGTAAAGGCCTTAGGAATCCAGCCCCGTCGAGCACTCTTAGCAGGGTTATCGTAACCTCCAAAATTCTGCATCCAGCGTTGGTCCCAGGATGATTTATGGTTGGGAGTCGGGTTATTCTGCGTCGGCTGTTCCCCAACCCAAAAGACCGTGGCAGTGATGTTCTTTTTCCACGGGTAATTAATGCGAGAATACTTTGCCGGATTCGGTGGAGCATTCGCGATTGTGACACGAGGACCATTCCCCAGCAGGGAAGCAGTCAGAAAACTAAGAAGAATCAGTAGGCGAATCACGAATCCGAGCATTGAACTCAATGGTAAAAATTTGAAAAGCGGAAAATTTGCCTTCTACCCAGCGACTTCCAGCCTTTGGAGTTGCGGGTCAGCAGGACTGTGTAGAGACTAACGCACCAAGCGGCATGCGTTGTTTCTATTCTTCAGACTTTTTATTGGATCTACCGAAAAACCATCCCTTCCAGATGGAGAAATTTGAGGTCTCTAAAAATATGCTCATCGATAGCGGAGTGCTGCGCGGTGAGGACATTCTGGAGGTGAAAGAGGCTAATACTCATGTCCTTCAGCGGGTGCATGATGAGACCTATCTTTCTAAAATTTACCGCGGTGAACTTGATCTGAAGGAACAGATTCAGCTCGGCCTCCCCGTCACCCCACAGCTTTACACCCGTAGTGCTACCGAAGCAGAAGCGACCCGACAGGCCTGCTATGCGGCACTTTCTGATGGAGTCGCTGCCGTGTTAGCTGGCGGAACGCACCACGCCTTTCGAAGCCGAGGTGAGGGGTATTGTGTTTTTAACGACATCGCCATCGCGATCCGCGATATCCAGACTCAGCGGCCTGGGATTAAAATCATGGTCGTCGATACCGATGCCCACCAAGGGGATGGCACTAATGGCATTCTAGCTGACGATCCAAATGTGTTCACCTATTCCATCCACGTCGGCCGTGGCTACCTTCAACCCTCGGTCAAGGGATCGATGGATGTGGAGACTGTTCGCTATGTTGAAGGCGATATGTATCTCAAGCAACTCTTCACCACTCTGGCCGGAGCACTCGACGCATTTTCACCTGATCTCGTGATCTGGATTGCAGGGGCGGATAACCACCGTAATGACCGCTTTGGGGCAATGCATCTGGAGCTGAAAGATTTCGCCAAGCGAGATGAGGTCCTGCTACGTGCTTTTATGCGTAATCGTATTCCCGTGACCATTCTCTACGGAAGTGGATCGAACCGAGATCAGGAAACGACGGCAGAAATCCATCGCAATACCATTGCCACCGCAGTGAAAGTGGCCAAGGAAACTCGTTCATGAAACCGACCATCGCGATCGTAGGAGCCGGTGCCGTGGGCAGCTATTATGGGGGGCGCCTTGCGGAAGCTGGACACGAGGTTCACTTTCTCCTCCGCGCAGATTACGAGGCCGTGCGAGAGAACGGTCTTAAAGTAGAGAGCTGCGATGGTAATTTTTTTCTTCCCGCGGTGAAAGCCTCACGCAGCCCAGAAGACATCGGCCCAGTCGATCTTGTCATCGTGGCATGGAAAGCGACAGCAAATGAGCACTATCGCTCCGTCATCACTCCGATTCTTCACGAAACGACCACAATTCTCACTCTACAGAATGGCCTCGGTCATGTGGAACAGCTCGGTGAACTTTTCGGGCCGGAGCGCATTCTCGGAGCCCTTTGTTTTGTCTGTATCAATCGGCTCGCTCCGGGCCTCATCAGCCATACCGGTGGAGGGCTAATCGCGATGGGTGGAGACGCACCGCAGCTAGCAGAATTTGCCACCCTTTTTAATGAGAGCAAGATCCCCTGCCAAGTCGCAGATAACCTCGGCGAGGCCCAATGGCGAAAGCTCGTCTGGAATATCCCCTTCAATGGACTCTGTATCACCGAAGGCGGCATTGATACCGAAGAACTACTCCAGCGCCCCGGCTGCGAAGATGAGGTCAGGACTTTGATGGCAGAGGTCATCCTTTCCGCAAAGACTCTGGGCTACGAGATCGAGGAAAAATTTATCAACGATCAGATCGAACGCACTCGACCGATGGGAAAATACCGTCCTTCCAGCATGATCGACTACGTCAATGGATCTCCTGTCGAAGTCGAAGCTATCTGGGGTGAACCCTTACGGCGCGCTCAAGCTGCCGGAGCCTCAGTCCCCAAAATGACCGCTCTATATCAGACGATCAAGAAACTCTGTTTATGAAATGGGCTTCGGCGATGCTCCTGGCCCTGACACTGCTAGTGAGTTCCTGCGCATATCGTGAGATCACTCCTTCACCCTCTGGCACCTCATGGACCGAGGGTAATCGCATCGACACCTTGGTAAATGGGAAAACCTTTTACCCAGCGATGCTCACCGCTATTCGGAATGCCAAGCGCTCGATCACTTTTGAAACCTTCGCCTACGTCAACGCGCCAATTACCACACAGTTTACCGAAGCTCTCGCTCAAAAAGCTCACGAAGGAGTCGAAGTGCGCATCATCCTCGATGCGGTAGGATCAAAAAAACTCAAGCCAGCACACCTCTCGACACTTAAAAAGGCGGGGGCTCAGGTCTATCTCTATCGCCCATTCAAAGCTTGGCGCCTCCTTCACTCAAACAATCGCACCCACCGTAAAATTCTCATCATTGATGGAAAGACAGCCTTTACTGGAGGTGCGGGATTTGCCCACTCCTGGCTGACCGACTGGCGCGATACACAATACCGAATTCAAGGCCCAGCCGTCGCTCAGCTCCAAGAATCATTTAGCGAAAACTGGCTCGAACTGAGTGGTGAAACGCTGAAAGATTCATTATATTTCCCGCCCCTCTCGCCAGTTGGCTCACACCGAGCAGCCTTCGTTTCAGACACGATATCGAACCGAGAAAACCCACTCGCGCATGGGGTCCTAGAAGCGATCCGTTCTTCCCGAAAATCTCTTCTACTAGAACAATCGTACTTTGTCCCAAATGCAACCTTCCGCAAAGCATTACTCGATGCGGCACAACGGGGAGTAAAGATCGAAATCATCGTTCCGGGGGCTGACATTGATTCACGCGCTACGCGTTACGCTTCTCAGAATCACTGGCGTCAATACTTAGAATCAGGGATCCAGCTTTATCAATACGAAGCGGGGATGCTCCACGGTAAGTTACTCATTTCTGACGGCCTTCTAAGTATTGTGGGCTCGGGGAACCTCGATGACCGCTCATTTTTCCTCAACGATGAGGTAAATTTACACGTCCACTCGCGCGCTTTTGCGAGCGATCAGGAACGAATGTTTCGCCAAGATCTTCGGAAGAGTCGAAGGATTACGACAGCTAACCTCTCTCAGTTACTTGCTCCCTGGCTGTCACGCACCCTCGCTGGATTCATCAGCGCTCAGCTTTAGGCGGTCTTTTTCTTCCGCCGCGCCTTCTGCTCGGCCAACCAATCACGATCTTTCTGCGAAAGCTGAAGCTCATTGGTTTTCGACTTTCTTCCATTCGGTTCAACTAAAACAAGATTTCCCGCGGAATAACGCTTGAGCCGGGCGAAAAGTTTCTGACCATTCTTCCCAGTCCAGAGCCGATAGCCTTTTTGCGCCATTCTTTTCTGCCAGATCTTAGTATTATGCTTCTGGGTGAGGACTCGATCCTTAAGAAGCTGGAAATAC
Source organism: uncultured Verrucomicrobiales bacterium (assembly GCA_937958875.1). Lineage (GTDB taxonomy): Bacteria > Verrucomicrobiota > Verrucomicrobiia > Verrucomicrobiales > Akkermansiaceae > SW10. The sequence continues at coordinate 32,676 of CALGMJ010000011.1, forward strand.
TCTGGGCCTTGGCCTCTGCGAAATCCTCGATACTGGTCGATGACTTCTCCACTAGGATCTAGAACTACTACCGTCGGCAGACCGAGAACACGATATTGCTTCTTCAGCTTCTTCACATACTGCCGTTTTCTCGTGGTCTCATCCCCCTGCTCACCGATCCCCTGAGCACCAGCATTGAGATCGATACGGAGTGGAACAATGCGATCAGTCGACCAAGATTTAAAATCGCTCTTCGAAAAGAGTTCACGGCTGAGCACCTTACACGCCGGGCTTTTTCCTGCCGCCTGATTTGTAAACCACATCACGATGGGCTTCCCACTAGTGAGTGATTCACGACGAGCTTCCTGAAAACTCACGCCCCATCCTCCTTTATTTTTCAGCGGCTTTAAAAATGGCTTATCGAAAGCGATATCAGCCGTAGGATTCGTATCATCTGACCATACAATCTGATTATCAGAAGGAAGAGTATACCCCTGAATCTTCACATTCTCCCCCACCTTCGTCGGAAGGTATCCTCCTAGATCAGCTGCTTTCCCGACCTGGATACCATCGCCTTCTTTTTTCTGAAATCCATTCTGGCTCATGATACGAGCCTTCTCTTCCGCAGAAAGAGGAGCATTTTTCTGCTTCTTATTCTTAGGATAAATAGTTCGAACTCCACAGGATGAGAGAGCCAGCAGGCTGCCAAGGCTCAGAATGATCAAGCGGTCAAATCTCATGCCAGCAATTTAGTCATGGAGAACTCTCACTGCCAACTATTCAGATACTTCAAATTTTTCCAGACTCGCGATCGCAGCACGAGCAAGCGCACTCACACCAGCCTGAGTAGGATGAAGGAGATCTCCCTGCAATAAGGCACGAGTAGATCCTGCCTCCATGACCACTTGCCCCACTTTGAGCTCCTGATCCCCGCTGGCCTGCGCCAGAAAATAATTCAGCGGCAAAACTTTGACCTGTGATTTTTCCTGAGCCCATTCTCTGAGTCGCTGATTCGCCTGCTTCAGCTCCCCGTCAGTCGGCATTTGCGCCCTTGAAAGAATGCGTCCCACCGCAGCTTTCGCATTAGGTAAGTCACCCACGACTAGAGGACAGTTTAATCGATCCAGCTGGGCGAGTCATTTCTCTAAAAGCCTCATTCGCGCGCCGTCGGTTTTATCCGGTAGATCGCCGTAAAAATGCCAAAACAGGTAATCAACCGCAAATACGGTATCCGCTTTGTGAGCTAAAGCCTTATCAATCTGTGTCTTCCCTACCGAATCTACCGCCATAAAAAAGAAACGACTCCCCTGAAGTGGAATCTCATCATGATCAGGCAAAAGCTTAGCCAAGGCCTTATCAAAAGAGAGAGCATCTGACTTAGGGTGCCCTTTCCAATTTTTATATTCTGTAGTGTGAAATCCCGCGGCAAGACTCGCCCCGATCACAAAAGGCCTCTTCCCTTGCGCAAGTGCACATATAGAAAAAACACAATAAGATAACAAAAACACCAACCATACCCTCATCCTTACTAAGTCCACTTTTGGACCTACATTTATTCAACGCAAAAACCAATGCCCCCATGAATTTAAAATTGGTGACCATGATCTGACCCGTTTTCCTTGCCGCATTTATCTAGGGCGCTACATTCCGCGCCGTGAAGCAAAGCACTCTTTTTGGGATCTTCTTAGCCATTTTCTTTTCCGTTCTTACTCTTGGGATTGCCCAGGGCGCGTCAGACCTTGACCCAGCCTATCACTCCGGGGAACTTGGATTAACCAAGGATCAATACGCAAAATTCCCTCTCCCTCTCGCGACATACGATACTGTGGAACAAGAGGATTGGGGGATTTGGCAAAAACTAAAATACCGTGCAGGTCAACAAGGTGGTTTTAATATCGTTGCCACCATTATTTTTGTCTGCGCCATCATCCATACCTTCCTAAGTGGATTTTTTCTCGAAATGGCTCACCACCACGAGGAAAAGCACAAAGAGCGCATCAAGGAACTTGGCCTCACTGGCGAGGCAAAACCTCACGACGACGCGAAGGATGACGTCTCCTTCCGCGCAAACCTATTCCACTTCCTCGGCGAAGTAGAAGCAGTCTTTGGGATCTGGGTCATCGCTCTTGCGGGAGCGATTCTCTGGTTCTTCGGCATTCAGGGCGAAGGCCTCGGAGCTGGATTTCAAGAAATCAAAAGCTACATCGGCCATGATGTAAACTTCACCGAGCCACTCTTCGTTGTCATTATTATGGCCATCGCGGCAACTCGCCCGGTCGTTCGTTTTGCTGAATTCCTCGTAGACAAAGTTGCCCAAATCTTCGGTGGTTCTCCTGCAGCCTGGTGGCTCTCGGCTCTCACCATCACCCCACTCCTAGGCTCCTTCATCACTGAGCCTGCAGCTATGACCATCGCTGCCTTCTTACTTTCGAAGAAATTTTTCGATCTCAATCCTTCCCCCAAATTCGCCTACGCCACTCTCGGGCTACTCTTTGTGAACATCTCCGTGGGCGGTACTCTCACCCACTTTGCCGCTCCTCCAGTGCTCATGATTGCGAGTAAATGGAACTTTGACATGGGCTTCATGTTCATGAACTTCGGCTGGAAAGCAGCGATCGGCATCGGCATATCAAACGCTGCTTACTTCTACTACTTCCGGTCTGAATTCGAGAAATTGAAGCCTACGGAAGATCGCGATATGCACATTCCATCGAAGTGGATCGACCGTGAAGACCCGATCCCAACTTGGATCACCGTCGCTCACCTCCTCTTCCTCGGGTGGACCGTTCTCAACGCCCATACTCCATCGATGTTCATTGGAGGTTTCCTCTTCTTCCTCGGCTTCACCCAAGCAACTGGCCATCACCAGAATGACGTGAACATGAAGAGCCCTGTGCTCGTTGGCTTCTTCCTCGCCGGTCTCGTCATCCACGGCGGCTGCCAAGGCTGGTGGATCTCCGTCCTTCTTACCTCCATTGAAAACGGATGGGTCCTCATGATTGGATCGACCCTACTCACCGCCTTTAACGATAACGCCGCCATTACCTACCTCGCCTCACAGGCACCAGGACTAAGCATTGGAGCGAAATACGCCATCGTGGCAGGTGCGGTAACCGGGGGCGGCCTTACCGTCATCGCGAACGCACCAAACCCAGCAGGGCAGTCCATCTTAGGGCGCTATTTCAAAGGTGGAGTTGCTCCCATGAATCTGGTCAAAGCGGCCGCAGTCCCAACAGTTATTGTGGGCCTTTGCTTCATGATTTTCCCCTCTTCAGGACAGAAAATCGATCCAAAGCCAAAGGTCGAGAAGGCACCAGCAAAGGAACTTGTGTTGCCAAAACATTAACGACCTATGTTTACCGGACTCGTCGAAGCCACGGGCACCGTTTCCTCCCTGAAAGATCTCGGGGAGCAAGCACGTCTGGAACTGAAAATCCCATTTGCCAGTGAACTTGCTCTCGGCGACTCCGTTGCAGTCAATGGTTGCTGTCTTACCGTCGCAAGGCTTGGTGAGACCACGGCCTTTGACCTACTTGCTCAAACCCTTAAGGTCACCTCACTCGGCCAGCTGACTGCTGGTCGGGCGGTCAATCTCGAGCGAGCCCTCGCTGTCGGAGACAGACTCGGTGGCCACTTCGTCCAAGGACATGTCGACGAAACTGGGAAGATCCTCGACCTCTCTCCGCTAGGTCAGGACCATCGCCTCGAAGTCAGCCTTCCCCCTTCCATCCATGCCCTCTGCCTGGACAAAGGCTCCCTCACCATTGAGGGCATTTCTCTTACGATCGCGGAACTCAAAGAAGAAAGTGCCATCTTCTGGATCACCCCGCATACCTTTGAGGCCACTCATCTTCATCAGGCCAAGACTGACCAGATCGTCAATCTCGAGGGAGACCTACTCGCGAAATACGTGCAGAAGCTACTCCCCCGAGCATGAGCGCGCTCTAATCCAACCGAACACACTCTCGGCTGAGTCTACCGACGCCGCACCTTCGCCTATCACGATTGGCTGCTCGTCTTCAGAGACATTATCACGTCCATGAGAACCTTTAACGAGCTCTGCCTTCAGCGGGATCACGTCCATCAGACCACGTAGGCCGAGCTTCTTCTTCGCTAAGAACCCAGCGATTTTTAACAGGGGGAAACGAATCTCCGGATCTAAGAAAAGCTCTACTGGATCATAACCCGGCTTACGATGGATATCGATACAGCGGGCAAAGTCTGGAGCCTTAGCATCATCCTCCCAGTAGTAGTAGGTAAACCAGGAATCCTCTTCTGACACGGCCACCAGATCACCTCCTCGCTCACGTCCGACACCATCGCCCCAGAGTTCATCCCCTTCACGGACTTCTTCTACTCCGTCCACCTCTTCTAACATTCTTCTTACTTCCTCTTTGAGAGATTGATCATTGAGATAAATGTGGGCCACCTGATGATCTGCCACCGCAAAAACTTTACATCCCCCACAATCGAGCGTCTCCAGACCCAGTTCATCTTTGACCTGAATCCAACCTTTTTTACGGAAAACGCGGTTTAGGTGAATGGCTCGATTCACTTTAGAAATTCCATATTCAGAAAGAACAAGAACCTCTACAGATCGACTCTCTAAAAAAGAAATCAAATCACAAGTAACCTGATCGATGGCAGCATACTCAACCTCCATCTCAGGAGCTCCAGGACCGTACTTTTGAAGCCCATAATCAAGATGCGGGAGGTAGACGAGATTCATCTCCGGTGATTCCTTTTCTTCGATCCAGCGCGCCGAATCAGCAATCCACTGTGAGGAGGCAATCCCAGCCTTAGGCCCCCAAAAAGATGGGAATGGAAAGTCACCTAAGTCATCCTTAATCTCCTCTCGCATGCCCATCGGCTCCGTGTGAATGTCAAAAAACTTCCTCCCATCAGCCGGGTAAAGTGGTCGTGGCGTCGCTGAAAATTCAGCGGAAGAATACATGTTATACCACCAGAACATCTTCGCACATTTTCCAGAAATCCCCTCCCAAACCTTCTCACCTTTCACGAGGTGATTACTCTGTTTCCAGAATTTCACCTCAGCAGCCTCACGGTCGTACCAACCGTTGCCCACAATTCCATGTTCAGCTACTGGGCGTCCAGTGAGATAAGAGCTCTGCGCGGTACAAGTGACAGCCGGAAAAGCGGGTCGAAAACTTCGCTGTTCCCGTTTTTCAGCCCAAGCTTTGAGCCGAGGCATTTCATGTAGGACTGATTTTGTCAGCCCCACCACATTTAGCACCGCTACTCTGTTCGCCATTGCGAATGGACCATGAATGAGCCTGTGCGCTAGTGTAAAGATTTTGTCTTATCTTTACCCAGGCTAAATCAAAGGGCACTCAGAGACTGACTATCTCCTGATCCTGACGAGATTCAAAAAATCACATTTCCAGCATCATCCGAGTGGGATTCTCGAGGCAGTCTTTGATACGGATCAGGAAGGTAACCGCTTCTTTACCATCGACGAGGCGGTGATCATAGCTGAGAGCAAGATACATCATGGGACGAATCTCAACCTTACCATTCACGGCTACCGGACGCTGTTGGATAGTGTGCATTCCGAGGATGCCTGACTGAGGAGGATTCAGGATGGGAGTGCTGAGAAGGGAGCCGTAGACCCCGCCATTGGAAATGGTGAAGACCCCACCCTGAAGGTCTGAAAATTCGATTTTCCCCTCTTTACCTTTGACGGCATAGTCGATGATGTCTTTTTCGATTTGGGCGAAGCCTTTCTGGTCAGCATCTCGGAGGACGGGAACGATGAGTCCTTTTTCAGTGCCGATGGCGATACCGATGTCATAAAAATGATTTTCGATAATGTCAGTCCCATCGATACGCCCATTGACTGCAGGAACGTCTTTAAGAGCTTGGACGACGGCTTTGGTAAAGAGTGACATGAAGCCAAGTTTAACTCCGTGTTTTTTAACGAAGTCATCCTGGACGGATTTACGCAACTTCATGATTTCGGTCATATCGACCTCATTGAAAGTAGTAAGGATGGCTGCAGTCTGCTGAGCATTGACGAGATGCTGAGCGATTTTACGGCGCAGAGGGCTCATCTTTTTCCGAGTGACACGAGAGTCATCGTCTTTAGCCGGAGCTGAAGCGGCTGCAGGCTTCGGCGGAGCGGAAGTCACAGGAGCTGGGGCAGCAGCTTGAGATTGAGCCTGAGGAGTAGCGACAGCTGCGGAAGTTTGGACTGGAGTTGGACTTTCGCCTGCACCTTCAGCGATGGAGCCAAGCACGGAGCCAATTTCAACTTCTGTTCCTTCGGGGATATCAATGGTGATGATGCCGGAGACCTCAGCCTCAACCTCTGAGGAGACTTTATCGGTATCTAGACTGACAATGATCTGACCTTTCTGAACCTGATCCCCAGAGCTAACTGTCCAGGCAGCAACGGTGGCAGAAGTGATAGACTCCCCCGCTGCTGGCACAACGATTTTAACAATCCGGGCGGGAGTAGAGGAGGCGGAACTGGGCGCAGCCGCAGCCTGAGCGGGTGGGGCAGCGGCTTCTACTGGAGCTGGAGTGGCGGCAGCTGGAGCACCTTCGGCAATGCTTCCGATGCTTGCTCCAATTTCTACTTCTTCCCCTTCGGCAATCGCGATACTCAAAGTTCCTGAAAATTCAGCTTCGAGGTCATTGGAGACCTTGTCTGTTTCGAGTGATACGAGGGTCTCCCCTTTTGTCACCTGATCGCCGTCTTTCTTATGCCACTGGGCGATGAGGGCTGAGGTGATGGATTCTCCGAATGGTGGGATGATGATGGACTGAGACATTGCTGAAGAGAGGAAAGAAGGAGGTGATGGTGAAAAATGTTACCGTAAGGTGGTTTTTAGACGGAGAAAGCCTGCTCACAGAGCATCTTTTGTTCCCGTTTATGAACTGCTTTTGAACCGGTGGAAGGACTGGAGGCACGCTCACGCCCAGCATAGCGGACATGTGAGCGAGTCATCTTTTCAAGACGTGGCTGCATGAAGAACCACGCTCCCATATTGAGAGGTTCCTCCTGACACCAGACGTATTTTTTCGCAGAGAGATAAGGACTCATGGCCTGCTTAATGGACTCAACGTGGAGTGGATAGATTTGCTCGACCCGGATGATGGCGGCGTCCTTGATTTGATGCTCTTCCCGGTAGGCGAGGAGATCATAATAGACCTTTCCTGAACAGAAGATGACGCGTGAAACACGCTCTGGGCGCTCAAACTCATAGCTATCAGCGATGATTTCCTGGAAGGTGGTGTCATCGAGAAATTCTTCCACATCAGAAACGGCCCGAGGATTGGTAAGAAGGCTCTTAGGCGTCATTAGGATCAGTGGCTTCCGGACGGTATTGAGCTTCTGGCGGCGCAGGGCGTGGAAATACTGCGCAGGTGTAGTGAGATTTGCTACGATCATATTTTTCTCTGCACAGAGCTGAAGAAAACGCTCGAGGCGGGCGCTGGAGTGCTCAGGCCCCATCCCTTCATAACCATGCGGAAGAAGCATGACGAGAGAGCTAGGAGTCTGCCACTTAGATTCCGCAGAGGAGATAAACTGATCGATGATGACTTGGGCACCGTTAGCGAAGTCTCCGAACTGAGCTTCCCACAGAAGAAGCATGTTAGGACAGCCGAGGGAATAACCATAGTCAAAACCAAGAACTGCTGCTTCAGATAATAAGCTATTGTAAACGCAGAAACGCTCTTGATCTGAGGCTAGATTCCGCAGAGGCATGTAACGCTCACGTGTCTCATAATCGTAAAAGACAGCGTGACGATGACTGAAGGTGCCACGGCGGCAGTCCTGACCGGAAAGGCGGACCGGATAACCATCAAGCAAGAGTGAACCAAAGGCGAGAGCTTCGCCAAAAGCCCAGTCATAAGGTCCCCCATTCTGAAGGGCCTCAGAACGACGTGGAATAAAGCGCTTAGCAAGAGTCGGATGAACTTGGAACCCGTCCGGGATCGTGGTGAGCGTTTTACCGACGTGCTGGAGCTGATCGAGTGGGATCCCAGTCTGGACAGGATCAAAGTTGAACGCATCCTGCTCCTCGGCGGTAGAGCCGGTGAAAACGGATAGATCTTCAGTCCCCTGTTCACGCTTTCGCATTTTTTCCAGCTCACCTTCGAGACGCTGCCAGATTTCATCGTGAATGCTCTGCACTTCAGCAGCAGTGATGACATTGGAGTCGATGAGTTCCGTTTGATAGAGCTGCCAGGCAACTTTACGGCCCGAAATTTTGCGATAGATATGAGGCTGGGTAAAAGCAGCTTGATCAGTTTCATTATGCCCCTGGCGGCGGTAGCAATACATGTCGATCACGACATCACGGCCCCAGCGCTGGCGGAACTCGAGGGCAAACTCAGCAGCCCAGAGTAATTCCTCAGGGCGCTCTCCGTTAACGTGGAGAATGGGAGCATCGATCATCTTAGCAACATCAGTGGCATAGGCTGAGGAACGAGCGTCCTCAGGCATAGTAGTGAAGCCGATCTGATTATTAACGATGAGATGAATGGTTCCACCGGTGCGGTAGCCTTCGAGTTGAGAAAGATTGAGCACTTCGGCAACGGGCCCTTGCCCGGCAAAGGCTGCGTCGCCGTGAATAAGGAGAGGCAGGACGACTTTTCGATCTGTCTGAGCTCCATCATCACCGATAAGGCGCTGGCGAGCACGTGCTTTCCCTTCAACGACGGGATTCACAGCTTCGAGATGACTCGGGTTTGCAGCTAAGGAAACCCGGACTTCTCCATCGGGGAGCTTAAGATGATTTTCGTAGCCGAGGTGGTATTTGACGTCCCCATCGCCCGCTACGAGATCGGGAACGTAGTTCGGGGTAAATTCGTAAAGAAGGGTGGAGATTTTCTTCTTCACGAAGTGCGCGAGCACATTGAGGCGACCTCGGTGTGCCATCCCCATTTCGATTTCCTTCACTCCACTCTGCGGGCAGCTCTCTAGGATACGATTCAACAAAACCATGAGGCCCTCACCGCCCTCGAGAGAGAATCTCTTTTCTCCGAGGAATTTCTTACCGAGGAAAGATTCAAAGAGCTCAGATTCCATAAGCCAACGGAGAGATTTAATCTGATCCTCATTAGAAAGCTTAGCCCGGCTTGGTCTGTTCTCGATGCGTTGACGAATCCAGTTTCGCACTTCCGTCTCATGGATGTGCATGAACTCGAAGCCAGTTTTTCCAGAATAGGTTTCCTCCAATGCGGAGACGAGATCGCGGAGCTTGATGGATTCGCCCTGACGGAAAAATTTGTTAGAAGCCTCACGATCAAGATCAGCATCGCTCATTCCAAATTGGCTCAATTCTAAGCGTGGATTTCTCACCCCCTGCTCCTCAAGAGGATTAATATGAGCCTGAGTGTGACCGAGTGTGCGGTAATTGTAGACAAGGGAAACAACCTTACCACGAAAGGTGAGCTGATCTTCGGAAGCAGGCGCCTCGCCTTGAACTCCCGCTGGTGTTCCTGCAGGCCCGCCTTTCTTAGGAAGAGTGGAACCAAGCTCAAAGCCCTCAAAATAAGCGGCCCAGATATCATCTACGGACGAGGGATCGTCGCTCCATTTGGCGTAGTTTTCGTCGAGGAGGGCAGCGTTCAGCCGGGGTGAAATATGCGAGGCCATGAGGATAAGTCTGAGATTGAGGCTTGGTAAGCACTCGGTATGCCGTTAGTTAATTGCCACGCCCGCGTGAGTCAATCGCGCAACACCTGATCCCATAAAGAAAAACGCATGATCGAGATCGCCAGTCTCAGCAAGCGCTACGGTAGACACCTTGCCGTGGACGAAATTTCCTTCGAAGTCGCCAAAGGCGAAGTCGTTGGTTTCCTAGGGCCCAATGGGGCCGGGAAAAGCACAACCCTGAAAATGTTAACCGGATTTCTCCCTCCTACGGCGGGAGCCGCACGCATTGGCGGATACGATATCTTCCGGGAGTCACTCGAAGTGCGAAAGCATATCGGCTACATGCCTGAAAACGTGCCTCTCTATACCGAAATGCGAGTAAAAGAATATCTCCGCTTTCGTGGAGCACTACGTGGGATGAAAGGGAGCCACCTCCGCACTCGACTCGGTGAAGTGATGGAAACGGCGGGACTCACTCACGTTCGGCGAAAGATGATCAAAACGCTGTCAAAAGGTTACCGACAGAGAGTTGGACTCGCTGACGCCCTCATCCACGAACCGGATCTTCTTATTCTTGATGAACCGACGAATGGTCTCGACCCGAACCAAATTCGCTCAATCCGCAGCCTCATCCAGCGCCTCGGCGAAAAGCACACTATCCTCCTCTCAACACATATCCTGAGCGAAGTTGAAATGACATGTAATAAGGTCGTCATCATTGATGAAGGAAAGGTGAAAGCGGCTGATACGCCGAGTAACCTAGTGAAAAACATGCGTCGTGCGGGGCGCATCTCAGTGGAAATGAAAGTGGCGGCTGACGAGGGAGAAACGTATCTCAACGCACTGGAAAACGTGAAAAAAGTCACCAGTGAGCCACTCCGTGACGGCTGGACTCGCTTCGCAGTTTTCTGTGAACCCCGCACTGATACACGATTAAAAATTTCTGAGCTTTCACATGAAAAAAGATGGCCGCTGAGATCGCTAGCCCGAAAGAATGCTACTCTTGAAGAAGTGTTTGTAGAATTGACCCGAAAAGACTGACCACTGCTATGCGTGTTTTCCGAATTCTCTTCATGAAGGAACTGAAGAGCTACTTCTTCAGCCCCTTCGGCTGGCTCATCATGGCCTTCGCCGCTTTAATGCAGGGCCTCTCTCTCTCAACGACGATGAAAGGCTTCATGGACGTCGCCCAGTCCGAGAGCCTCGTCTACGTTGTCTTTCAGGCACCGACCTTTTGGTTTTACTTCCTTTTCTTATTTCCCGTTCTGACGATGCGGCTTTTTTCTGAGGAAAATCGCTCAGGCACACTGGAAGGCCTCCTCACCGCTCCAGTCCAGACCTGGCAGGTGGTGCTTTCTAAATATAGTGCTGCTTACCTGACCTTTGCGATCTTGTGGATTCCTGTTCTCTTTCATTTCAAGCTCTTCACCATGATCACAAACGTGCCTCCGCCATTTACTAATGGCGAAATCTACGGCTCCCTGCTGATCATTCTACTCATGGGGGCCCTCTTCACCGCGATGGGCTGTCTCGCCTCATGCCTGACCTCGAGCCAAATCATCGCTGGAATCGTCTGCATCGGCTTCCTCTTTATCCACTTCCTCCTAGGTCTAGTGACCCTCTGGTGGGGTGACCAAATTCCGGCTGCTCCATTTTTCCACTTCATCTCATCACGGGAACATCTTGACCTCTTCTCACGAGGCTTACTCGATTCCCGCCCTATTATTTACTACCTTACTATGACTGGCTTTGTCCTGATCCTGACCCATCACGTGCTGGACTTCCGGCGTTGGAAACCATGAGCAAAGAATCTTCTTCCTCTAAAGAAATGGCTCCCCCGCCAAGCCCGGTGAAACGCCTAGGAATCGGAGTGCGCGCGCTGACTCAACTCGCTCTCGCCTTTCTGGTCCTCATCTGTGCCTTTTATCTCGGCATGACTCAGATCTGGCGAAAAGATCTCACTCAAGGCGCAGATTTCACCCTCTCGGACACGACTGTTAAGTTACTCGAGTCTGACCAGCTACAAAAACGGGAACAGCCAGTAAAAATCATCGCTGCGCTCCGAAAAACCTCCCCGCACTACGCGCGACTGCGCACTCTTGCGGAAGAGTATGATCGGCTTGGCGGCGACCAACTCGAAATCGATTACTTAGACCCTATCCGTGATCAGGATCGAGCACTCGAAGTCGCGAACATATACGGGAGTCTGCTCAAGGACCGGCTCTTTAGTGATGACCTCTTCATCATTGATGCCCGCACCGATACCAAACCTGAATCTGCGAGTGCAGGACTGCGTTATCTCCCGGTCGATCAATTACTGGTCAAGCGCACGGATACGAAAAAACAGCGCCGTATTGTGGGATATCGGGATGAAGACTATCTCAGCTCATCCCTGCTCTCGGCCCTCGAGGGAAAGCCTCGTCGCATGTATCTCCTCTCAGATAAAAGTGATCTTGATGTCGGGGATACTAATTCCCCCTGGCTCGTCCTCACCGAAGCTCTCGCTCGTCAGAACGTGCTCTTAATTCCACTACGAATCTCAGAAACAGAGAAAATCCCAGAGGATGCCGAGGGAGTCGTGCTCGTTGCACCTCAGTATGATCTGGAGCCAAAGGAAATGGCTACTCTGGTAGAATATTGGGAACGCCCGAATTCAGCCATCTTTGCCACCCTGGATCCCAGTGCTCGCCCGGAAAACCTACGCGCCTTCTTCCGCCAGCATGGAATCACCCCACGTAACGACCGTATTTTAGCTGTTAAAAATGGACGCACTGAAACTCAGGTTAATGCCCTTTTCATGCCCTACAGCGAAAGCATCAATGAAGGGCTCACGGATAAAGCGACGACCTTTGAAGGAAAAATCTCCAGCCTCGAAGTACGAGAAAATGCCGAAGACCTCGCGACCCAGCGTATCCAATGCATTCCACTTATTGAAGCTGCCACTGGATACTGGGGAGAGACAGACTATACCCAGCCAAATCCGAGCTTTGATGATAACTCTGACGTCCCCGCCCCGCTCTACCTCGCAGCCTACGTCATTAAAGGAAATGCCAATGCGGACGAAACGGCAGATCTCGTTTCAAAGATGATCATCATCTCCACCAGTGACTTCCTCCACCCGGAACGCCTCCGGGAAGAGCAGCTCGACTTCACTAAAAATTGTATGAACTGGCTCTTAGGACGTGAAGAACTCATGGGCATCGGCCCGCGAGCACTTGAACGAAGAAAGCTTAATCTCATCCCGAGTGAAGTTGGCTTTCTCCAAAAAATTGTCGTCTTCTTTATCCCTGCAGGGCTCCTAGCCTTCGGCCTCTTCATCTGGAACACCCGGCGCGCTTAAAAAGCACTCCTGGACCTCAGAATCATGCGCATCACCTTCACCATCTTTCTCCTCGTCCTCACTCTCGTGCTGGGTGGGCTGACGGCTATCCAGAAAGTCAGCGGGAATCTCGACTCCATCTTCGGAGCTCCCCCACTGGCAGAAGGAGACACCCTTTATCGATTCGATAAAAAGGATGTCTATCGCATCGAAATCCTCAATCACGATGGGACCAAAGCCGTCATTAAGAAAAAAAATGGAGCTTGGATGCTAGAAGAACCATGGGACGACCTCGCCGACTCTCGGCTCATCCAATCCGTCATTAATTTTTCTAACAATCTCATCATCGAAGATGTCATCGAGCGTGATGAAGTAGATGACTTAGCGAAATACGGCCTTCGTTCAGCGCGCATCGAAGTCCAGCTTTTCAGCACCGATGGTGAGTCCATCTGCCACTACCGACTCGGCCATAAGACCGCTTGGCGAACGAGCGAAGAAGTAGAAACGGTCATCATCCGCCCTGCTGAGCGAGACCAGAAAGACAACATCTATGTCTGCGCCGATGTCATCGATGCCAACATCCGCCAAGTAAGAATTCGGGAAATTTTTGGCACAGGCCTCAAGCTCTTTCGCGACCACCGGGCCTTTTATAATCATCCCGCCCTCGCAACAGGTCTCACCCTAAAAGACCAAAGCTCCACCATCTCACTCAAGCGGGCAAATCTCGCTAAAAACACGCCTTGGCGGATCACTCAGCCCTTTGATCTCGCGGCCGATAAACCCTCTGTCGAAAAATTAATTAAAAACTTAGGAGACCTTCAGGGAACTGAAGTGCTGGACCCCTCTGCCATCACCCTCCCCGCACCGACACCGGAAAATATCGAGCGCACGCTAAGAGCTGATTATACCCTCCCAAACGGAAAAACTGACTCTGTCTCTCTCTTTATTTACCCACCTGAACAAGAAGACTCCCCCACCGTTTTCGCCCGCGTCGGGCAGAGCCTAGAAAAGCTACGTCCTGCCGTTCTTCGGCTCATCCGGCAGGATGAAAGTGCGAAGCTCAATCAGCTCCCCCAAGGCGTCAATGAACTTCGAAGCCGGACCCTCACCTCCCTTTCCATCGCCCAACTCGAATCTCTGCACGTCCGTGATGCACAGGGAAAAACTCTTAATCTTAACCTAGAATGGAACCCGCATGAACGGGCGAAACGCTGGCATGCCCGCACCAATGAGTATCAAGGCCCAGCTAACGAAGAGCAGGTTAAGAACGTCTTCGAAATTCTTTTTAAAAATCCCATCATCCGCTTTGCTGATGATGCCGCTACGGATCTGAAAGACTACGGCCTAGCCAAGCCTGAACGAACCGTCACCCTAACCTTAAAAGATGGGAAAAAGCTCACCTATCTTTTGGGCCAACGCTATGAAGATCATTTCTTCGCACGCCTAGCCGGAGGGGACCGCGCCCTTCCACTCACGCAGGACCTTTATCAAGGTCTCACACAGGGAAAAAATTCCGAGTATCTCACCGCCCTCTTCTCCCCAGAGACCACTGGACTCTATCCGGTAGAAAATCCGCAGCTTTTCGGATTTCACCGCCCTAAAATCATTCAAGTCCAGACAAATCAAGGGGCGAAAAAAATCGAACTTGGCACCGCCAAGCATCTCCACTTTTACGCCAGTGAAAAGGACTCAAAACGGGTCAGCGAAGTGCCCCGTGATTTCCTCTACGGCATTCAAACCGATAGTTTCCGGTGGCGTCAAACTCGTCTATGGAACCTCAATGCCTTTGAAGTTCGTGGAATGATCATCGAACGAAAAGGACGCCCGGCCTTAACCTTGAAATACAATTTCTTCCGCCAGGAATGGCGAGCGGAGCAAAATGGCACCGATGTCACAGCCAAGCTCAATACCAACAAAGCAGAACGTCTCTTGGAAAAACTGGCTGATATGAACGTCCTCCGCTGGCTCGGCCCCGCAGATGGAATCGCCCGTGAACGTCTACGTGATCCGAATCTCACCGTCTCCGTGCTTACCGAAGAAGTGAACAGTGATGGTGAGACCACGGGTATTCGCTCTAAGGTCCTGAAAATTGCGCGTGTGAATCCAACCCGTTCTAATACCCGTTTCTACGGTCAGGCATCAAACGAGCAAGACCTCTTCCTTCTCGATCTCGGGACAGTCAAACGCCTCGCCGTCCAGCTCCTAGAGTGATTTCGAGAGAATTCTGGCATTAGACCAGATTTTATGTTTTCCATACTCGCGAGTGATACAGTTTGCATGCTGTTCACGAAAAACCGCGAATATCTTATCTATCATGACGAACAAGAAACGCCTGCTAGTCATCATCCAGTTGTGGATGATCCTTTCATCAGTTTGTATGGCGAATTTTTCTGGAATCAAAATCAATCCAGATGGTTCAAATGTCTGCGGAGGAGCTTACCCCGGCTCTAGGAAAAATCCTGATGGAACCTTTGTTTGTGGGGGAGCTTTTGCCGGATTCAAGAAAAACCCTGATGGGACCTTTGTCTGTGGCGGCGCTTATACTGGATTTAAAAAAAATCCGGATGGAACCTTCGTCTGTGGCGGCGCTTATGCCGGGTTTAAGAAGAACCCAGATGGAACTTTTGTCTGCGGGGGAGCCTATACCGGATTTAAGAAAAACCCGGACGGCACTTTCGTCTGCGGCGGGGCTTTTTCAGGGGCGAAACAGAATCCAGACGGCACTTTCGTCTGCGGGGGAGCCTATACCGGCTTTAAGAAAAACCCTGATGGAACCTTTGTTTGCGGAGGAGCATATCAAGGAGTTCGAAAAAATCCTGATGGCAGCTTTGTCGTCGGATGGAAGAAGCAGTAAGCTCAGATCACGCCACATAGATGCGGTGATCTTTCGGCGGCGCGATCTCGCTAGGGCTCTCTTATTTTGGGGCACTGAAATATCGAAATCACGAAGTCATCCATCGCCGCTATCGATACGAATTCTAAGCTTTCATCAAAGACATCTTCGAGCATACTTCTGATATGTCCTTAGTTAAAAAGTCGAAGGATTCATTTCGATCCCCCATTCTCCCCGCATTTGGTATCGTAGCAGCCATGGATCAGGATGATCGACGGTTATTGAGCGATTATGGAGAGTTTTTCCCGGTCCAAGAAGGACAGCACGTCATCGTAGAAGGTGAAGAGCAGAATGCGCTCTATTACGTTATTTCCGGTCTTCTCGAAATTACGATCCGCCGTGAGGGAGCAGATCACAAGCTCGGCCGAGTGGGTGCCGGGGAAAGTTTAGGCGAGGTCAATCTCTTCGACCCTGATCTCGCCAGTGCGAGTGTAGTCGCGGGCGAGTTCACCCAAGTCTGGCGCTGCACCAGACAGGATCTTGAGTCTTTTCTTTCATCTTATCATGAAGCGGGCTCTCGCCTCCTCATCGGCATCGTGACGAACATGTCTCAACGCCTACGCCAGATGAATGAGCGCTGTATCGAGAATGACCTTCTAGGTGCTGCCGCTAAAATGTGGAGCTAAGCTCCTCCGCTTCTTCATCCTCCTACGCACACACATGCTAGCTTCCACATCGCTTACGCCGGAGCTCCTTCAGCTCGGAGCACTCGGCCTTTTTTTTGCTCTCAGTATCGGTCATGCCATCGGAGACTTCGCCTTGCAGGGAAGCTTTATTTCGCAGGCAAAAAGCCGTCGCTCAAATCTAGAAAACTACTTTGATGGAAAGCCCCCGATTGGGGTTTGGTTTCACGTTCTCACCGCACATTGCCTGATCCATGCCGGCATCGTCTGGTTTATCACTGGATCCGTTTTCTTTGCCACGCTCGAATTCGCCCTTCATTGGATCATCGATCTCATCAAGGGCGAAGGATGGATCGGCTTCAATACCGATCAAATTCTCCACTACCTTTGTAAAGGGCTCATTGTTTACTTAGCCTTCTCGTAATATGTCCTTACGGATGACGAGTGAATGACGCCCGCTTTCTAATAAACGGAGACGTCGTACTTCAGGCAATACCTCGACTTCCGCAGGCTCGTATCCGAGGCGGGCCGTAAAATAATCGAAGGCCCGATTGGTCAGCGCAAAGACCCAGGGAATACCCAATTTCTTCGCTTTTTCCTCAGCGGCTTCGACCAGCAAGCGCCCGTAGCCACCGCTCTCGTGCGTCTGCTTCACGTAAAGGCAAGCAACTTCACCGCAACCTTCTGGATAACGATGCAAGGCAACACAGCCAACCACATTCTCATCTACGGTGAGCACTAAAAAGTCATCTAACGCCTGCTCGACCTGCTCATAAGTCCGCGGAATGAGATGCGCATCCCGCATCGAGCGCCCGATCATTGCTAAAAGCTCCGGGATATCCGCAAGAGTGAGATCTCTCACGGTGAGATAATCATCAGTGTAAATCATCACCCCCACCCCTTCGTTCGAGAAGAGTTCATCGAGAAGCACTCCCTGCCGGCATTCCTTTAAAAGATGAACGCGTGGAACGCCCTGACTACACGCAGCAGCTGCGCGTGCTAAAAAATCAGCTGCAGGCCCCTGCCATTGTTCCGCTTTTTCATGAGAAATAGCATGAAAATCAACATCTTCTCCCATTTCAGAATCGGCTAGAAAGACGATGAGTTTTGCCGCCTGCACCTCAGATGACAGAGTCACAACTTCCTCCCCGAGCACTTCTAACCCACGCCTCTCCACAAAAGCGAGCTGTCCACGATCGAGCACTTCAGTAAGCCGATCCGTCTCTTCTACCCGCTCCCACCTTAGCTCTCCATCGACCAGCCGATTCGCCACCTCAGCTTCCCCCGTGCCCACGGAGATTAGAACAAGCCTCACCCCAATCTGCTGAAGCCCTACCAAATCTAACAAAGCCTCTGCCAGAGCCTGCTCAGACATACGGGCAGCATTCAAAACCACGACAAAGACCTTACCCCGAAATGATGGGACGTATTGAAGCGCTGCTCTTAAATCACCCTGCACGACAGGAATCTGACAAAAGCTTCCTCCCTAGGCAAACCTCCTGTGTAATCACCTTTTCCTTCAGAGAAATTCCTCCTAAGTTTACCTCATGCCAACTGCTGCTGATCTAGATGCCGCCATCCGTGATGTGCCTGATTTTCCAAAACCAGGAATCCTCTTTAAAGATATCACTCCAGTTCTCGGTGACGCGGAATTATTCAAAGCTTCACTAGAGCTGTTGGCAGAAACTGCGGGAGGAGCAAAGATTGATAAAGTGGTCGGAATCGATGCTCGTGGCTTTATTTTCGCCGCAGGAGTCGCACAGATTCTCGGAGCAGGCTTTGTCCCGGTCCGTAAGAAAGGAAAGCTTCCCTGGACGACTCGGGAGATGGCTTACACCTTAGAATACGGTGAATCCATCGTCGAAATCCATGAAGATGCGGTCAAACCTGGCGAAAAGATCCTTCTCGTAGACGATCTGCTAGCCACTGGTGGCACAGCCGCTGCTAGCATCAAGCTCCTCAAGGCGCTAGACGCTGATATTGTCGCCGTTTCATTCCTCATCGAACTCGCTGGACTCGAAGGCCGTAAGGCACTCGGGCATTCTGACGTTAACGCGCTCCTTACTTACTAGATTTCTTACTATTACCAAAATCATGGCCTTCGATACCTACGCCAAAAATCTTGTTCGCTACTCCGACCTCGGATTCTCTCTCGACCTCTCTCGCATGGATATCCCCTCCTCATTCTATGAGGAAATGTCTCCGAAAGTGGAAAAAGCCTTTGCTGATCTCTCCTCTCTCGAAGCAGGCGAAATTGCTAACCCCGATGAAGGCCGTATGGTTGGCCACTACTGGCTGCGCGACGCCGAGCTTGCTCCAAATGCGGAAATTAAAGCTCAAATCACCGAGCCCCTCGCCCAGTTGGAGACCTTTTCTAACGATCTTCAATCAGGAATAATTGCGCCTCCTGGAGGCGGCCTTTTCGAAAATCTTCTCATCATCGGCATCGGTGGCTCCGCTCTCGGGCCTCAGCTCGTCTATCAAGCTCTCGGCACTACGGAGACAACGAAAACGTGGTTCTTTGATAATACCGACCCTGCGGGCATGGATCGCGATCTCGCCGACATCCAGGCAAATGGCGGACTCGGAAAAACCCTTGCCGTCGTTATTTCTAAATCTGGCGGAACGCCGGAGACCCGCAACGGTATGATCGAGGCAAAAACAGCATACGAGCAAGCTGGCCTTGATTTCTCAAAGCACGCGGTCGCAGTCACCGGTGAAGGCTCCAAGCTTTATAATTTCGCAAAAGAAGAAGGCTTCGTCACCATCTTCCCGATGGAAGACTGGGTAGGCGGCCGCACCTCTGTTCTTTCGACCGTAGGGCTCGTCCCAATGGCCGTGCAGGGAGTCGACTACCAATCCATGCTCGATGGCGCACGCCTCATGGACATCAAAACTCGCTCCACCGACTCCACTCAAAACGCGGCCATGCAAATGGCTCTCGCGTGGTATCACGAAGGAAATGGTAAGGGTGAAAAGGACATGGTCACTCTTCCTTATAAGGATTCCCTCGTTCTCTTCTCCAAGTATCTTCAGCAGCTGATCATGGAATCTCTCGGAAAAGCAGAAGATCTTGATGGCAAGCTCGTGAACCAAGGCCTCGCCGTATACGGAAATAAGGGCTCCACCGACCAGCACGCATACGTGCAGCAGCTCCGTGATGGCCTTCACAATTTCTTCGCCTGCTTCATCGAAGTAAGAAAAGGCCGCGACACGACTTCCATTCTCGTCGATGACACCAATAGTTCTACCGATTACCTCCAAGGCTTCCTCCGTGGGACTCGCGAGGCACTCTACGACAATGGACGTCACTCGATCACGATCTCAATCGAAAAAGTCACCGCCCACTCCCTCGGGCAACTCATCGCTCTCTTCGAGCGGGCCGTAACTTTCTACGCTTCTCTGGTAAATGTGAATGCCTACCACCAGCCAGGAGTTGAAGCAGGAAAAGCGGCAGCTGTGACTTTCTTAGACCTCCTGAACCAGGTCCGTGGACACCTCACTGCTGACAAGAAAACAGCGCCTCAACTTGCTACCGAAATCACTGCAGACGCAGAGGCAGTTTATCATGCCCTCGTTCATCTCGCGAACAATGGCGAAGCAGCTCTCTCCGAAGGAGCTGATCCTAGCGAAGACACCTTCAGTCTTTAAAATCAGAATCATCCCACAAAAAACCTCCGAGCCATTCAGGCCCGGAGGTTTTTTTATGAGAGAAATCTCAGCGTTCTTAAAAATTGCTTAGCTGGACTTTTTCAACACTCCGCCAAGCTTCTTAGCAAAACGCTTTGGAGTGGTGCCACCGACAGCTTTATCAATCTTCTTACCACTAGGACTAACGAACTGGATGTGCGGGATTCCGCTGACTCCAAAATTCTGCGCTACCGCCGCATTCTTTTTCACGTCGGTATCGAGGTAAACCCATACAAAATCATCGTGATAAGGCTGAACCGCTTTACTTGGGTAAACCTTACTCTTATTTGCCTGACAAGGTGGGCACCAAGTCGCGGAGAAGACAACGAGGAGTGGCTTTTTCTTCGCCTTAGCCATCTTCATCGCAGCATTATAGTCAGTCTGAAACTTTGGGCTTCCCTCAGGAAAACTACCACCGAAAGCAACGGCAGTAAGAGCTGTGAGGGCCATGAGAATTGAGCTTAATTTTTTCATAATTGGGAACGTTTGTTCGAAGATAGGAACCACATCCCCCCATTCCTATTCCTAATTTTGACAAACTAAAATATTCACACAAATTTTGGAATATTTTCTAATGCCTTCCGGTTAACTCATGACAATCAGTCAACTAGAGCCCGAGCCGTTGCTGCTTCAAGAGTTTTTCTGGATCGCGGAAGCGCACAGCAGGTGCATGGAACTCGTCCTCACGCAGTTTCTGAAGGAGTTCCTCACCATAATTTTCTTCCGCCTCACCGTGGGCTAGGAGCTCATAAAATGCGGTCAGTCCTCCACAATCATCCGGTGGGCAAAGTCCTTCTCCCGCATGAACTTTCGGCGTAAATTCCAGAGAAGTTTCCCTTTCACCTGCAGGAACGACATCTTCTACCGCGATGTGATGGAGCCAATTCGCCTCAAAGTTGTAGAGGTAATGAAAGGAATGGTAGCCGTTATGAATGAGATCCATGAGACGATTCCCAATTTCGCAGTAATCCTCTTCCCCATCAGCTTCCACAGGCGCGCTACTGAAGGTAGCCTCGACTTCACGCCCCTGATCATTACGAATTTCGAAACGATGTTGATGATTTGTGAGCCAACCAAATGAATCCTGTATAGCCGCGTGAAGGTGAAAGAAAGTCGAGTCTGCCGGAAAACTAAGTCGCCGCCAGATAGCAGGTTTCGTCCCGACTAAATCGATGCGAGCAATAATTCGAGCCGTCCCCGTGAGTGGATTGAGTGGGGATTTTTCTTCGGAGAGATCCAGAGTAGAAAGCCCAGAATTTTTGAGTTGATCGATCACACTCTTGAGCATTTCCGCCCCCGCCGGAGTAGCGAGCAGCTCAGACATGAACGCCTCGATCTCCTCTTCGCTCGCATCCTCCCCAGGCCCCACCTCCATGAGCGAGTTCAGAAGACGGAGATCCTCATCAGAGATCTCCCCAGAACCATCAAATGGTAAGTTAATCATCGCAGTAAATACTGAATCCCCCACTCCCTAGTGGCCTAGCGAGGCCACGCTGCGTGGATGTGAGTCGAATGACCTTTATCTCCCGGCCCGAGAGTCTCCGTCGCACCAAGTTGGCGACAACGGCGTAAAAACTGACGCCAGTATGGGTTTCCATAACCAACTTTACGCCCATTGATCATATCGACATCAAAAGCGATGCCTGCATAGTGGCGTGATGTCCGACTATGTGACCCACCTGCGACGGAAGTGACACGAAAAGAGTACCCCTCACGGGCCAATATCTTCATTGCCGTGAGCATGCGGGCATCGAGAGTGACACTGCCGCCCGGCGCATTTCCGTAGTAACTACGCTTAGCCCGGATTCCAGCTGAAGTGGCCTGAATATTATCCCAAGCGGAAGCTCCATCATAGCGCCCTGATACCTGACGGCGAAGCCAAGTAATCTTAGCTGAAGTCTTGAGCCACTGTGCTGTCGATTGACGTGGGGAAACTTTAGGAATCGAGACTGTAGGTCGGTCAGACTTTTTACTGCTACAGCTAATCGCTCCGATACCAGAAACCAGTGCGATAAGAGGAAGAACAATGAGTGTGCGATGCTTCATAAAATAATAAAATTAGGAACGGGTCAGCCACGCGATGATGACGCCAATAACGGCAAGACCCAAGAGCAGATTGATGAGCAGAGTCTTCTTTTGTAGCGCCGCCATCTCTTCGGCCTGCCTCTGAGCTGTTTCTTCGGATTTCTTGACCAGCTCATCATAGGCTTTCGTCGACTTTGCCACCTCACCCTGCATGCCTTTGACCCCGGACTCCACTGTCTTCATCAAAGAAGACATTTGATCCATCGAATCCAGAGACTTCTCATTGACCGACCGTAAGCCATCGATCGAGCTATCGACCTTTGTGAGAGAGTTTTTCAATTCCTGAGCATTCTCTTTTGCTGATTTTTCAAGCTTTTCAGCCACTTGGTTCACCGTCTTATCTAGATTTGCATTTCCTCCAGAGATAGCGTCCAAAACCCCTTTTTGGTTGGCATCAATCTCCTTAAGAAGCCCATCCTGCCCATTCTCGATGGCCTTCAGGACCATTTCCTGGCTTTCCTGCACCATCGTCTCAAGAGGAATGGGAGGAAGGATATCGAGATCATCGCGATACTGGATCGGCCCGGATGGCTTCGCCACCGGTGGAGGAATAATTTTTTTCTCTGGAGTCTTCACCTCAGGCTCTTTTGGAACAGCTTCCTTCATGATAGGAGATGGCACCTTTGCATCTGCAGAAGATTTCGCAGATAGCTTCAGTGGATCCGCTGAGCGGGTATTCGACTTACCTGGAAGGGTCGTTTTCCGAGGTGAGAGCCCTTGCAATTCAGCCTCTTCCTGAGGGACAGCCTTCTTACCCCAAAATTTCCACCAGGGCCGAGATACGGGAGTAAAGGATTCATCTCCTCCAGATTGAATCTTATTATTCATCAGTAGCATGCTATAAGATCTTTCCATTTTATCAACCATTAGATGGATTCCGTAAAATTCCTTATCGCTCAGGGCTTGAATCTTTCTTCCACAGGTCCAAAGCTGCCGCCATGTGGAAGGGCCGTTTTTCTCAAGCAACAGCAGATCTCGTTCAACAATATGGAGAATCCATCTCCTACGATTGGCGTCTTTACCCGCACGACGTCGCCGGCTCCATCGCTCACGCGCGTGCACAGGTGAAGGCTGGTATTCTAAGTGAGGATGAATTTAGCCAAATCGAAAGCGGTTTGAAGGAGATCGAAAAAGACATCTCCGAGGGAAATTTCGAATTTTCCATCGAACTAGAAGATATTCATATGAATATCGAGGCCGAGCTGACCAAGCGGATCGGCGCTGCAGGAGCGAAACTCCACACCGCACGTTCAAGAAATGATCAAGTCGCCACTGATACGCGACTCTATTGCCGTACCGCCATCGATCAACTTACGACTCTCATCTCTGGCCTTCAATCCGCTCTTTTAGATCGAGCCGAGAAATTCGCAGACACCGTCTTACCTGGCTACACGCATTTGCAACGAGGCCAACCCGTGACCGTGGGTCACCATCTTCTCGCTTACGTTGAAATGCTGTCTCGTGATAAAGATCGGCTTATCGATGCGCGTAAACGAGTCAATATTTCACCTCTGGGTTCGGGAGCCCTCGCAGGATCTACCATCAACCTCGATCGCGAAATGATCGCGGCGGAACTTGGTTTTGATGGCGTCACTACCAACTCGATGGATGCCATCTCAGATCGTGACTACATTGCTGAAATCCTTTTTTCTTTCGCGCTAGTAGGCGGTCACCTGTCTCGCCTCTCTGAAGATCTCATCCTCTGGTGTTCCAGCGAATTCGGCTTTGCCACCCTCTCGGATGCTCACACCACAGGATCTTCATTGATGCCGCAGAAAAAAAATCCCGATGTCTGTGAACTCACTCGGGGGAAAACGGGAAGACTTTATGGAAATCTGGTTTCCATTCTCACCGCCATCAAAGGCCTCCCCCTCACCTACAACCGGGATCTTCAGGAAGATAAAGAACCGCTCTTTGATTCTATCGACACCATCACCATGGCGCTTGAGGTAAATACGGAAATGATCGCGGCCATGGAAATCAATGTCGAAGCCTGCCAAGAAGCAGCCTCCGATCCCCTGCTGCTAGCAACAGATCTCGCCGACTGGCTTGTCAAAGAAGGCATCCCCTTCCGCTCCGCTCACGAACTGGTAGGTAAAGCAGTCGCCGCCTCTTACACCGAAAACACCCCTCTCGATCAGCTCGATCTCACCAAGGTCGATCCTGCCTTTAAAGCAGAAGCCAATAAGGTCTTTAATCTTCAAAAAGCCCTCGCTGCAAGGACCAATCCCGGTGCTCCATCCATCGAAAACGTCACCGCACAGATCAAACGTTGGCGCAATAATTCATAATCATAATCATTAACATGAAAACTCTTTCTATCTTAGCCGCTCTTGGAATTGGATTTGCTGCCGGATGGTTCGCGAAGCCATCACCTGAGCACATAGAAACGCAGGAAATTGTTAGCGTGGAAAAACGGCATTCGGGATCGTCACGCGAGTCTTTCGTTAAATCTCAGATTTCCATGCACGATCGTGAGTCTTCACGATCAGGCGAAGCTCAGGCACAGGACAGATCGATTGCTCAAAGTTCGCAAGACACGATGTCAGACCACTATGGTCCTCAACTTCAGGAATATGGTGACCAGCGTATCCAAGAACTTGTTGAAACGCTAAATCTAAGTGCAGAACAGATACTAGCCCTCGAGGAGGCTCTCAAATCCGGTGTTGAAGACTTAGCAAATCATGAAAGCTCCCACCAGTTTCTCATGGAAGATCCGCTAGAATCACCTCTTGCGGAAATTCTCAGTGATGAACAACAAGCCGAGTATGGGAAACACAAAAAAGATAAGCTGCTTAGCAAGGCGAGAAAACAAGCGTTGCAACAAATTGCCGATCTTAGCTTGCTCAATTTAGATCCTGAAAAAGAGGAAGAGATTTATCAACATCTCTTCGAGACTTCCGAATCAGCCTTAAAAAATCTAAGCCCAGAAAAAAAGTCTGTAAGCTTCATGTTAGCATTAATGGGGATCGATGAGGAACAGTTGGGATTTAATACCGTGGATTCTTTCGCGGATGAGCAGGATCCTGAAACCGAGATCGACCTGAGAGGACAGATCATGAAAGATATCGATCAAAGAATCGAACTCTTGGCACCTGTGCTTAACGAGGATCAGCTTGATCGATATCGAAAAGAGCTGCTCAGGAAAAACTCTTTTATGTTGCAAGCCTTCGGCAACATCGACACGGCTTCAGAGTAAAGATCCTCGGAGCGCAAGCCCCAGAGACCTAATTCTCTTAGCATTGACAACACGGCCAGATTTTCGAGAGACCAGCAGGAACCCGAAATCTTAGGTTTGACGGAGCACTAGGACATCTCCTTCCTTCTCGACGCTCTTGGAGCCAGCATAAAAGAAAAAACCTCACAGTCACCTTCGTGATAACCGTGAGGTTGGAAAAGATTAGGGAGCTAAATCTACTTCCCCCAAGCCTTAAGCAGGGCCTGACCCATCTCAGAAGGAGTCTCGGCGACAACGATACCAGCATCATTCATGGCAGCCTTTTTCGCTTCAGCCGTGCCTTGACCACCGGAAACAATCGCTCCGGCGTGCCCCATGCGACGTCCAGGAGGCGCAGTAGCACCTGCAATGAAACCAGCAATCGGCTTCTTACAGTGCTCCTTAGCCCAAGCAGCAGCTTCCTCTTCAGCCGAACCACCGATTTCACCAATCATGATGATGGCTTCAGTCTCAGGGTCGTCATTGAAAAGCTTCAAGACATCAAGGTGTGAAGTTCCATTGATCGGATCTCCTCCGATGCCGACACAGGTGCTCTGGCCATATCCCAGCTGAGTGACCTGCCAGACAGCCTCATAAGTAAGCGTGCCCGAGCGAGAAACGATGCCGACATTTCCTTTTTTATGAATGTAGCCAGGAGCAATGCCGATACGGCAACCACCCGTAGAATCAGGCCCAGTTCCAGGTGTGACCACGCCAGGGCAGTTTGGCCCGATGAGACGAGTCTTGGAACCCTTCATGATTTCCTTCACCCGCATCATATCCATGACGGGAATCCCCTCCGTGATGGCAACCACGAGATCAACGCCGGCGTCAACAGCTTCAAGGATGGCATCAGCCGCAAATGGTGGAGGCACAAAAATCGCAGAAGCGGTAGCGCCAGTCTCTGCGACAGCTTGGCCAACGGTATCAAAAACAGGAACCTTATGGTCTCCGTGCTCAAAACTTTGTCCGCCTTTTCCAGGGGTAACACCAGCGACGAGCGCGGTGCCATAGTCAAGGCTGAGTCCAGCATGACGACCACCGAATCCACCGGTGATGCCCTGGACGAGAACTTTCGTATCTTCGTTTACGAGAATAGACATTTCTTTAAATTCGGTAGGAGTTTAGACAGAGGCGACAGCTTTTTTAGCAGCATCTGCGAGATCATCAGCGCCTGTAATGGCAAGACCTGACGCGTTCAGAGTTTCACGGCCAGCAGCCACATTATTTCCTTCAAGGCGAACGACGAGAGGAAGCTTGAGGCCCGTTTCCTGAACGGCGGCGACCACCCCTTCAGCGATCACGTTGCAGTCCATGATGCCACCAAAGATATTAATGAGAATGGCTTCCACCTTGGGATCACTCTGAATGATATTGAAGGCTCCTTTGACCTGCTCCTTGGTCGCTCCACCACCAACGTCGAGGAAGTTTGCGGGGTCACCACCTGCGAACTTGATGGCATCCATGGTCGCCATGGCAAGACCAGCACCGTTCACGAGACAGGCGATGTTTCCATCGAGCCCGATGTAATTGAGATCGAACTCAGCGGCGGCCACTTCACGAGGGTCTTCTTCTTCGGTATCGCGATAAGCTTCCACTTCTGGATGGCGATAAAGTGCGTTATCATCGAAGCCGAACTTGGCATCAAGAGCGAGCACCTGACCGTCCTTGGTTTCAACCAGCGGATTAATCTCGACCATGTCGCAGTCGAGGGTAATGAAAAGTTTATAGAGATTTTTAAGCAACTTTCCGAATTGCTTTGCGGCTGCGCCTTTAAATCCGAGACCCGCAGTAAGAGTGCGGATTTCATATCCCTGCAGCCCAGCAAGAGGATGAATGAGCTGGCGGAGAATTTTCTCCGGGGAATTCTCGGCAACTTCCTCGATGTCCATGCCTCCTTCAGTGGAAGCGACGATGACAGGGCGAGAGGTCTCTCGATCCATGAGGAGCGCGAGATAGTATTCGTGCTCAATCTCGACCGCATCAGCGACCATGACTTTACGAACGAGACGGCCTTCTTCCCCAGTCTGCTTCGTGACTAGGGTTTGTCCGATCATCTTCCCAGCGATCTCACCGATCTCATCAGCACTCTTGACGAGATGAACTCCCCCTTCGAAGCCATTTTTAAACGTGCCCTTCCCTCGTCCACCCGCGTGGACCTGGGCTTTCACGACCAAAAGGTCGGCAGCGATTTCTTCTGCGGCGGCTTTCGCCTCTTCAGCTGTTTCGGCCATCTTTCCCCTCGGGCTGGGAACGTCAAAACGGTCGAAAAGCTCCTTCGCTTGATACTCGTGAATATTCATGGAGAAGTTTCGAGCCAGAAGCTACGCACTCGCGATGGCGGCGCAATGCTTAATTCTACAAGATAGCCTGAGGACTACAGTGCCTCTGGATTCTGTAAAAGCTGCGCAATTTTCTGCAATAGCATGCCTGCGCCACCACCATCGACCACACGGTGATCAAAAGTGAGACAGAGTTCGGTCTCCGTCACGGGCACGAAAGCTCCTACTTCATCGCTCCACTTGGGGGTCTTGATCCCTGCGGCGAGTCCCAGAATGAGAGTCTCATTCGGGAGCGGAATAGGTGTCCCCCATTTTAATCCAAAGGTTCCAAAATTGGTCACCGTGGCGATTCCTCCCTGAGCTTCCTCAGGAGGCAAACGTCGCTCGCGAGCTTTCTGCACCAGTTCGGCATAACTCTGAGTCAGCTCTGAGACGGACTTTTTATCAACCTCACGAAGGACTGGAACCATCACACCATCCTCAACCTGCACCGCGACTCCAATATCGAGAGCACGAGGATGAAAGACTTTCTCTCCGATAAGAAAACCAGCGGTCGCAGGCTCCTCAGAAAGCGCAAGCGCGAAGGCTCGTAGGACATATAAGGTCAGCCCCGGCTTCGGATTCTGACGAGAGCGAAAATCCAGAAGCTTATCGAGAGGTACCGGCAGCCCGACACTCGCAAGTGGCCGAGTCCAACTCCGGCGCATGGCATCCGCAACAGCCAGGCGCATGGGCGAGGCCTTACTACTGGGCCAAGTCTCGACGTATTCTAAAAAACTCTCGAGATCATTGACCGTCACGCGCCCACCCGCTCCGCTACCTGCGATGGCTGAAATGTCAGCCCCTCGGAGTCCGAGATCATCCATCCGCGCTCTCATCCGAGGTGAAATATAGTTGGCCCCTTTCGTTCCAGCCGGCACGGGAAGCCCTTTCACACTCGGTTCAATTTCCTTCGGCTCCTCGTAAGATTGATCACTCAGTTGGAAATGAAGATTTTCTTCATCGTTCTTCTCAGGAGTCGGCTTCGGCGCATCACCATGGACTGGCGCTCCGGTCCGAGCGACCTCTTCTTCAGAGGCTTCGAGAAATCCTAATAAAGTGCCTACGGGATACTCGATTCCCTCCTTCGCTCTCAGTTCCGTCACTACTCCACCGCATAAGGTGGTCACTCCCATAGTCGCCTTATTGGTTTCCACCTCGATCACTTCCTGATCCACCGTGACCGTATCTCCCACGGCAACATTGAGGCGAATGATACGGGCCTCGGCGATAGACTCGCCCAGCTGAGGCATAATGATGGGAACCTGCGGCATGATGATTTAAAGGCTTAAAAGTTCGCGAAGTTTCTGCGTGATCGACTCAGGAGTGGGGCGATGCGCAGCCCACAAATCAGGGTGATATGGAATGGGTGAATCCTTAGCATTGAGACGGAGCGGCGGAGCGTCAAGAAGATGAAATCCTTCCGCAACCACCCGTGACACGACCTCTGCCGTGACACCTCCCCAAGGGAAAGATTCACCTAGCGCCAATAAGCGTCCGGTGCGAGCCACAGAGCCAATAATACAATCCGTATCCATCGGCTTGATCGTCCTTAAATCCACGACTTCAATTTCCCAACCTTCTTTAGAAAGCTCATCCGCAGCCCGGACAGCCTCATGAACCATGGCACTGTAAGTCACCACGGTCGCGTGCTTCCCCGAACGTACGATCCTCGCCTTACCAAGAGGCAGAGCCTCCTCATCGATCGCCGCCGACTTCAGCCAGCGGTATAGAAACTTATGTTCACAAAAAATGACAGGATCTGCCAGCATCACCGACTGCTTCAGCAGATGATAAGCATCTGAAACTGTCGCCGGAGTGGCCACCACGAGACCTGGATAATGTCCGTAAAGACTCTCCACCATCTGACTATGAAATGGGCCAGAACCGGGCGTCCCACCACAAGGCATCCGCACCGTAATCGGTACGGGGATCCCCGTACGATAAAAATGAGTCCCCGCCTGATTAACGAGCTGATTAAAGGCAACCGAAGAGAAGTCCGCAAACTGCATCTCAATGATCGGCTTCATCCCCTCAATCGCGGCTCCGACGGCAAGCCCTACCATGGCATCTTCACTGATGGGAGCATCTAGCACACGTTCAGGATGTTCTACTTTTAGTCCCTTCGTAGCTTTAAAAGCCCCGCCAAAAGCACCAATATCCTGCCCGTAAAGAAAGACCGTCTCATCCTCACGCAGGAGATCCTGCTGAGCTCGATGAATGGCATCAATATAAGTCACACTCATGCCTGCATTCCTGGAGTTGAAGTAGATCGCCAATCAGCCTGATAAGGATCTGGCCCACTTTCTTTTTGAGCGATCGCAACCGCGGTCTGAACTTTCTCAGCCGCTTCGAGCTGCCATTGCTCGAGTTCTGCAGTCGTGACCATACCGGCACTCAAAAGCTGCTCTTTTCCAACCTCGAGACAGTCACGCCCGAGACTGGACTCGCGAAGTTCAGCAGGCACATAGGAAGCGTCATCATGCTCGCCGTGACCACAGAGTCTCAGGAGTCGAGCGACAACCAATTGCGCGCCCCCGCCCTTACGAGCATTCCCAACAGCCTCCGCCATTCCCTTCACACAGCCTACTAAATCTGTTCCATCGATCTCATGGCCAGTCACCCCGTATCCAATCGCTCGATCAACCAAGCTTTTACAGGCAAACTGTCGTTCGCGTGGCGTCGAGTAAGCAAATTGATTGTCCGTGACCACCACCACAAGCGGGAGTTTTTCTACGGCAGCCATATTCAGACCTTCGTGAAAAGACCCTGTCGAGGTAGCTCCATCACCAATACTGATTCCCCCCACCACTCCAGCTAACTGACCACGAAGACGACGCGCAAGCAGCATCCCGGCAACAAAAGAAAGCCCAGTCCCAAGATGACTAATCATGGCAGGCATTCCTTCCCTAGGCCGGCCGCGATGCACATTCCCATCTCGTCCACGCATCGGTCCCTTGACCGATCCAAGATGCGTTCGGGTGGCATCGAGAAGATCTTCCTCAAAAGCAATCCGCCCTGCCTGATCACGGATCAGTGGGCTAAAAATATCATGCCCACGCTTTAAAAGCGTGCCGAGTGACGCACTCACCGCTTCTTGCCCTAGACCGAGATAGACTCCGCCAACGACTTTCCCTGCTTTGTAGAGACTTGAAAGCTTACTCTCGAGAGTCCGCGAAAGAATCATGGAGCGATAGACCTGCCGCAGCAGCTCACGATCGAGCTGAGTGTGGACAGATTCGGTGACGGTCCCTTCGGACATGGTTTTATTTAAGGTTTTCTTACCTTTGCTGGCAACCTTAGGTTTGGAAATGGTGAAACTTCTTCTAACAGCGAGCCTCGCTTTCTTTTTGGGGATGCTGGTAAAACGCGCCCAGAATCACTGCAAGTGCGCTCCTCCGGTGAGGCTGTCTCCACTGTCATCTCTCTCAAAACAAACTGGCACGCAGTGGCGATTCGCCGAAGTCATCGAAGAAACAACTCACCAT
The DNA here is from genome assembly GCA_937958875.1 of uncultured Verrucomicrobiales bacterium. Classification (GTDB taxonomy): domain Bacteria; phylum Verrucomicrobiota; class Verrucomicrobiia; order Verrucomicrobiales; family Akkermansiaceae; genus SW10. The sequence continues at coordinate 63,919 of CALGMJ010000011.1, forward strand.
AAAGTCCTCACCTTCGACTCCCTCAATCCTGATCATCAAATCATTAGAGAAGAAATCAGTGCCGCTGCCGAACGTGTGCGACTGGAAATGAATATGGAAAATGCTCCTATTCGATCTCTAAAGCGAATCAATGAAGCCTCCCGTTTTTTTGAAAACCGCCTACAGACCATCCTTCACGAACACCCAGATTTTCACTGCCAATTCCCTAAAACTCGAGCTGGGAAAAAACAGCGTTCGGGATACCCCGATCTAACCCTAGAGCATCTTCCTTCTGAAACTCACATCTACCTCGACCCAAAGCTCTTTCACGAAAACTCTCTCAACTCTAGCTTTCGCACCTTCTACTTCGAGCCGAACCGAGAACACCTTAAGGTCAATGAGGACGCCCTTCATCTTCTACTCGGCTTCGCCCATGATGGAAAATCCCGCGCCTGGACTTTCACGAAAGTTCATCTCGTCGATCTCTCTAAAATCGGCCTCAAACTTAAGGCCGAATTTTCGAGCTCGAATCGAAAGCTTTACTCCTCCGGCTCGATCGGCACCGGAACCGCTTCGCAGTGATCTTGCCAACCTTTGAAATTCCACGTGGTGAGAAATCCTGAACACTGTTTCGGCTTTACCGCCTGAATCTTACAGGCGTTCCCTTCCAGCATGATGCATTCAGTGGTGCCTGGCTTATCAATTAAGGAGAGCCCCTGCCGATTCGCTCGCAAGCGGGTAAGATCACGCACAAATTCGTAGAGAGGCAGACCTAAATAAGTAGCCACTTTTTCCACCTCATCTTCTTCTAAAACCACATCACCATCCCACTTACAGCAGTTGGTGCACCGCTGACACTGGTAGCGAATCCCCTCTGGAATGGGTTCTACGAGACTTGCCATAGCTTCCCCTTTAAGGCTAGCGCACGATTTGGCGATGATATTTGCGGACTTTATTCACGAAGCCTGCCCACTTCGCACCAGGCCGGCCATTTGTCATGAGAAAATGAGGGCAATTCTTATTGGGTGGGCGTTTCCCCCAACGAGGCCACTTATAGTGTGGCACGACTCGGGAGATCGGGATGTTATGCTTATACATCAGCCAAGCTGCCAGCTTTGCCGTGCGCTCGACAGTCGCAGAGCGGCTGTTCCCCTTATTTTCACACATCTCAATTCCGATGCTGTACTTATTTCCCGGACCATTATAGTCAGCATGATTTCCCTGCTCATTCGTGGGCAAATGCTGCACGGCACGATCTTCATCCGTGGTATAGTGCCAGGAAAGACGTCCAAGTTTACTACGCTTAAGAGCTAGGGAATGACGCCTCGCATCTGCTCCACGAGACCAGTTCTGGGTACTGTGAATCGTGATGTAGCGTGGGCGCATCGAACGTCGTGTTCGGCCTCGCGCCCGATACGGAAGATAATCCTTTTCGACTCTAACTTCACGCAGGAGCGAAGAAGCCCCTCGACGACTTACTTGTGGAATGACCACCGGACGAGGTTCGATCGAGCGTGACGGGACAGCTGGATACTGTGGTCGAATTAACGGAGGCTGATTAAGTGAAACTGTTTGCTGACCCGCAGCGGCATACGGCTGATTTGTAATGGGATCCCAACTCCCAGGAACAGGAGCTACGATACCTGTCGCATCCACTCTCTTTGTGCCATAAGGGATGTAATTCCCACTGGTGCTCACCACCGGAGGATCTGGAGAAGAAGAACAAGCGATCGTCATCGCGACGATAACACCTGCGAGGGGGAGTCCTAGGGCAGCTTTCGTAATCACCCTGCGTAATTAGCAGATCTTAACTAAATGAGGAAGGAATCTTCTGGCCTCCTTGTAAAAATAACCAAAAATTACCAAAATGCTAAAAATATCGCATTTCTGCTAAAAGACTGCCGCCAAGAGTCGTTCCAGCTGAGCACGATCTACTTCATCGAAATTTGCAGACTGTTCGGAGTCAATATCAAGCACTCCGATAAGAGTGCCATCTTGATACACAGGCACCACAATCTCACTCACAGACCGAGCATCACAGGCGATATGGCCGGGAAAGGCGTGCACATCGGGCACAACCTGAGTTTCGCCTCGTTCCGCAGCGGTGCCACAAACGCCCTTCCCCATCTGAATCCGGAGACAGCCCACCGAACCTTGATAGGGCCCGATGATCAGCCCTCCATCCACCACCCGATAAAACCCGGTCCAAAAAAAGCCCGGCATTTCACCATGTAAAACGCCCACCACTGAGGCCATCCGCGCGATAAGGTCCGTCTCTCCTTCAACCAAGGCCACCACTCTATCAAAACAGCTCTGGTAACGCTCTTCCTTCTCTAAAATCACGCTGCGTGATGTATTTCCAAAACTCGGCCCTGACAAACCCGTAAATTTTCCTACACTCCCGCGCGTGAGCTATCAGGTCTTTGCTAGGAAATATCGCCCCCGCACCTTTGATGACGTTTTGGGCCAGGATCATGTCATCCACACCCTACGAAATGCCATTGAGCAGAAGCGACTCGCCCATGCCTATCTACTCGTTGGCCCTCGTGGGACAGGCAAAACGACAACCGCCCGTATCCTCGCAAAAGCTCTCAATTGCCCTGATGGCCCCAAGATCGATTTCGATCCAGATCATGAAGCCTGCGTGGAAATCGCTGAAGGGAGAGCTCTCGATGTCCTTGAGATCGATGGAGCCTCTAACAATGGCGTCGAACAAGTCCGGGAACTCCGTGAGACCGTCGCATTTGCTCCCGCCCGTGGACCATTTAAAATCTACTATATCGATGAGGTTCACATGCTCTCAAATGCTGCTTTCAATGCCTTACTCAAGACGCTGGAAGAACCCCCTGAGCACGTCAAATTCATCTTCGCTACCACGGAGCCCAATAAGATTCTGCCAACGATTATTTCACGTTGTCAGCGCTTCGACCTCCGTCCCATTCCCACTGATATTATTTCAAAACACCTGTTACACATCGCCACTGAAGAGAATGTGCAGCTTGATGAAGCAGCAGCCTGGGCGGTAGCAAAAGGCGCCGATGGCGGAATGCGGGACGCGCAGTCCATGCTCGATCAGCTCGTCGCTTTCTGCGGGGATAAAATCACGGAGGCAAATGTGCTCGATATCTTTGGCTTCACCTCACGGGAAACCGTCGCCGCCGTCATTCTCGGGCTCCTCCGCAAAAATGCTGCGGAAGCGCTCACGGTCCTTCATGAGCAGTTCGAAAGCGGAAAAGACCTCGGTCAACTCCTTACCGAAATCGTTCTCTCCATCCGCGCCCTCGTCGTATCTAAAATCGACTCCGAGAGTAGCCGCGAAGGTTTTCCAGAAGCCCTCTGGAGCGATCTCACCACTGCCAGTGAAGCCATTCCTGCGGAGCGCTTACTGGCAATCATCGACGTTTTTGCCGAAGCCGAAAGCCGCATGAAATGGGCTTCTAACAAACGCCTCCACTTCGAGCTGGCCTGCCTAAAGTCAATCCAAGCTTTGAACGAAATTCGACTGAGTGATGTCATTAAAACAATGGCGAAGGTGGATATCGAACCAATCACGGTAGAAAGGGCGGTGGTCTCACCGGCGATAGAAACGCCACCGACACCCGCCGTCGTAGCCCCTGCGACAGAAGCTGAATCCGAAAAACCGGAAAATACCGCTCTCGAAACACCGTCCCCTTCTCAACCCCAAACTTCAGCACCTCAAAAAAAGGAAACACCGCCTGAACCGGTCGGCATCGACGCCCTCATTGCCAACGCTCCGGACGAGCCAGTAGAGCCAATCCCAGCTCCGGCACCCAAACCTAGTGCTCCGCCAAAGGCTGAAGAAAAAGCGCCCGAACCTGAGGAAAAAAAGGTCCCTGAAAATGATTTTCATGACGACCCGCTTGTCCAAGAGGCACTCAAGGTCTTCAAAGGACGCCTTGTTTCCTAGCTGGAGCCTCAATAGACGCTAATGATTTACCCGCGACCATGGCGCCCGCTTCCCCTGCTCATGGTAGCGGGCTCCTTCGTTCTTCATTTCGTCACCATTATTCTCTACCTGCGAGTTCCGGATCGCTTCACCGCATTCACCGTATTTCCAATCTGGGTCTGGTGTGGGATCGGCCTACTCTTAAGCGGCAGCGCCTTTCTCTTTTTTCGCTTTCGCCTTTCCCTTCTGCTCTCCGCCATTTGGACCATCACTTTTTTCCTCATGGCCGATGAAGCCCGCTCACTTGGGCGTCTCGGTAAACCTCTACCATACGTCGGACACCCGGAAAACTCACTTCGGGTCATCACCTTCAACTGTCACTCCAGCCGTGACCTCATCACCTCGCTCCGGCCTTACAATCCAGACATCGTCTTTCTCCAAGAAATCACCTCACATTCTCGGGTTAAAAAGCTCGCTCAAGCTCTCTTTGCCGACGAGGCAGACTTCCGCCACTACCCTAGGAAATCCTGTGCCGTCATTGTCCGAGGTAAAATCTCGCACTACCTCCGTATCCACGGCACTCGCTGTCAGATGGTGACCGCTCGCTTACTCCGAGGCCCTGAAGTCCAGCTCATGAATGTGCACCTGACACCTGCGGAAACGAATCTCCGGCTCTGGCGTCGAGATTGTTGGCAGGCTCATTTTCACAGCCGCCTCCGGCGTCGAGCTGAACTCGCAGTCCAACTCGCAATCCTAAGACAAAAAACTCCAGCGAACCAGCTCCCCACCATCATCGCTGGTGATTTTAATGCCCCCCCGCAGGATGCCACACATCGCTTGCTCGAGCGCCACTATGTGAATACCTTTTCCCATGTTGGCACGGGCTGGGGAAACTCATTCCCCAGCAGTTTTCCCATTGTTCGTATCGATCACATCTACGCCAGCCCCGATCTCATTCCAGAACGATGTGCTGCCATTTCTATTCCGAACTCTGACCACCGCATGATCGTAGCTGACTTTTTTGCGAGGTAGAAAAAAGATCGACCACTTATTCCGCACGTTGGCTATGTGCTAGCTCGTAACCTAGAGGTGAAACTAGGGATACCTTAAGTCCACCCTCGCTTAGAGATGCAGGTAATTGAACCTCATGAGGGCCCGCTCCTGGAGCTAAGATTGGTAGATCGATATCCCCAGTAGCCTCACCATGTCGCCAGCGTAATTTGTAACCATTCAGCACATAGCTAGGAGTCTGAGTC
>CALGMJ010000012.1 GCA_937958875.1 uncultured Verrucomicrobiales bacterium
GTTGCAATACGGGGAAACCATTGCGCGATTTCGAAGATCTTATTGTCGTCATCGTACTTCTCCATGCCGCTGCGACTACGGCTTTCATAGAGCGAGTTTTGTCGGTAGTTCCACGCGAGTTTGAGGGTTGTCTTTTGGCCGGGCTTCAGTGCTTGTGGGAGATCGACTCGCATCACGGTATCGACGATACGGTGTGCTAACTCTTTTCCTTCTCCATCTGTGATCGCGGTGAGCTTGAAGCTGCCGTCAATGCGGGCCTGTCCCAGACGGTGAGAGAAGGCGCGGTGTGAATGGTTACTGAAATCCGGAGCTTCCTGCGATTGATGACCCATTGAATTCGGATTGAAGCGATTCCGGTCGAGCATGAACCAGAGATACTCCAGGGTGTGAGGGGAGTGGTTATGGTAAGTGACGGTCTCAGTCCCAGTGAGAATATCCTTATCCTCATCCAGCGTGATGGAAATATCGTAGTCGGCCTGCTGCTGCCAATACTTCGGTCCCGGAGCACCAGAGGCGATGCGAGTCTCGGTAGGAGTAGGCCAGACCTCTTCTAGCTGGCGAAAGGGGTCTTGGTGAAATTCGACAGGGTGAGCCAGAAGGGCAGTTGTGAAAGCGATGAAAAGTAGGATGAATTTCATGTTTGATTGGGTATCAATAGCAGCCTCCTGAAAGATGATAAGGATTGTTTCTCTGAAATCTATCCAGCACCTTGCTGGGACATGATGATGAATCGGATTGTGAATCTTTTTTGGCTGTGGACTCTGCTAGGGACCATTTGGGCGTGGTTCTTGCCGGATCATTTTCTGTGGTTTCTAGGGAAGGTTCCAGGCACGGATCTTAAGATCACGGCTCTGGGTCTCGGCGTGATCATGCTGGGGATGGGGATCACGCTGACCTACGCTGATTTTAAAGAAGTTCTGAAGATGCCGAAATGGGTTCTCCTAGGAGTGACGGCTCAATTTTTACTCATGCCATTGGTCGGCTGGTCGGTAGCGACTTTATTTAGTCTCCCAGATCAGTTTAAGCTCGGGATCATCCTCGTAAGCTGTTGTCCCGGTGGCACGGCATCGAATGTGGTGACATTTCTCGCACGAGGAAATCTGGCGCTCAGCGTGCTGATGACGATGTGTTCCACTCTACTGGCGGTCGTGTTGACCCCATTACTGACCAAGAGTTATGCGTCGGCCATTTTAGAGGTCAATGCCATGGCGATGGTGGTGACGATGGTGACGATTGTTCTTTTGCCGGTGATTTTGGGGGTGATCTTAAATCGGTATTTTTCTGAGAAATTGGGAGCAGTGAAAGAGGTGGCACCAGTGATTTCGGTTTTCGTCATCGTCATGATTGTGGGAGCCGTGGTGGGGGCGACTCGGGACACCATTCTCGAAAATGCCGGAACTCTTCTTCCTGCGGTGTTTCTCGTGCATTTCTGCGGCTTTGCTCTCGGATATGTTTGGGGTGTGATTTTTCAGATGCGAGAGAAGGAAAAAAGGACCTTTTCGATCGAAGTAGGGATGCAGAATTCTGGCTTGGGCTCGGAATTGGCTAAAACTCATTTCACGCTCGTAGCAGCTGCTCCCTGCGCCATTTCGGCTTTCTATCACTGTATGATTGGAAGCTTTCTCGCGAGTGTGTGGCGTCGCCGAAAAGTCACCGAAGCGTCATCAAATGGTCACAAAGAGGCGCTAGAACAGGAAACGCTATGAATTTAAAAATCATTTTAAAGACCTTACCTTTACTCGGACTGCTCCATACCAGCTTCGCCCAAACGGCCGCAGAGTCACTCGAGCAAGGCGTTTTACTTCAAACAGTTCAGCAGGATCTAGATGCGGCGATTAAGGAATACAAGAATGTGCTAAAGACCTCTGCGAAGTCGATGCGTCTCGCGGCAGAAGCTCGTTACCGTCTGGCCGAATGTTTCTTAGCCAAGGGGAATGAAAAACGAGCGCAAGAGCATCTCGCGAAACTGAAGGCTGACTTTCCGGCAGAGAATCAATGGGTGGCGAAAGCGGTGAAGCTGGCACCCTTAAAGACTGAATTTGCAGGGATGCCGTGGAAGGATGGCAGGATCTACCATCTTACGGTAAAAATGCCGGGAGGAAAGGAGGTGGGAGAGTTTGTTCTTGCTGAGCGCCGGATCCATGACGCCCCAGAGGAGACGTGGGAAAGTATTGCGATACGGGGCGCGGGAGGGCGGAGTTTGAGTCAAACGAGATTCACTTCTAAAGGATATCGTAGCCTAGGAGGGCGTTGGTATATGCAGGGGGTGGGAGATGCCAAGATTGAGTTTGAAGGAATGGAAAGAGCGACGATTTTTGATTCAGAGACTGGGAAGCAGCGGAGCTCATTTGAGTTCAGTGAGGTCATGGACCCCAGTATTCCGGTCTTCGAAAATGAAGCTCTCATTCAAGTGGTCAGAACCTTGAATCAAGAAGTGGGAACGAAACAAAAGACGATCGCGTTATCTTCTCTCCATGATGCGATGCCCATTCCCTATGATTTGGAAGTGATTGAACATGTTGATGTGACCACCCCTGCGGGCGTCTTTCCCTGTGCGAAAATTAAGGCGAGTTATAACCAGACCTACTACATTTCCAGAGATGAAAAGCGTGACTTTGTGAAGATGGATATTGGTCAGATCACGCTTAATTTAGAACGCATCGAAGATTGGGATTTAGAAGGGATGATCCAGTATCGAGCGGAAAATTTTACATTTTCCTATGCTGTTCCTGGCACGATGATTCAAGGACAGGAGGAGCAAAAAGAGGATCGCTATCGGGCAAAATTTTGGGCGAGTGATTTTGCTGGGCGTGACTGCTTACTGGAATGTAAGCCAAAGAAGGAACTTCCTGAAGCGGCTCGAAAATCTGCGCGAGCATATGCAGAACACCTCCATGCGGAGGTTAAGAAGACCAATATCTTTCCAGAGTTTGAAGTTGAGCCAGATTCTTGGGAGGAATTTAAGGTGGGAGATAAAAATGCCGTTCGATGTCAGATCAAGGGGAAGTTGGAAGAGCAGACTGATTGCGCATACCATGTGACCGTTCTAGATCCTTCGTTAGACTTTGTGATTTCGGCTTATATTTATACCGGTAAGGTCGATTTAGAGCGAGCAACGAAGCGGCTCGATATGATCTTGGAAACTTTTCAATTTGAGTAAGAGAGATGCGACATCGCCGGACTGTTTTTTGGGCGATTCTCTTTGGAGTCGCTCTCTGTGGAGTGATATTCAGCTGGGTTTGGATGATGCAGCGAATGCTCCGCGGAGAGGCTCAGCTTTTATCGGAGCGGGTAAGGGAATTTGAAGAACGGTATCTTTTTGAAGTGGTGTCATCTTTTTCGGAAGACACCTTTGTTTTAGATGAAGTTAATGAGGTCGTGATTCCGAAGATCGTCCAGGATGCTGAAATAGCAGGGGTGTGGTCTGAGGCTCTTGCGTTTACTTCTTCTGCAGGGCTTTCTGGCCGTGACCCTGAGGCGTATCTGTTTCTTCAGGGGAAAGGTGAACTTGAAAAACTGAAGGAGCGAGTGTGGAAGTACGAAGGTGCTCGTTTGAGCTCAGGGTTTCGACTTTTGTTGATTCGAGAACTTGAAAAACGTGAGCCTAGTCCTGAGTTAGCGAGGTTAAAAACGGCTGAGCGAATTCGAGCTGTTGAGGGAGATCTTACTCAGCTCGAGAATGATTATGAAGAAATTGAGCATAATGGTGTGTCTTACTTTTTTGATCAAAATCAACTTGTGAATCTCTTTGGGAAAGAAGGGCTTCGATTGAGTCAGGAGCGTCCTTCGGATCGGCAGGCAGTCATGGTTGTTGGGTTTCAAAAATGGCCGTGGCTAAGCCTTTCTGATCCCGGGACGATGTCGGTTTCATCACCACGAAGTTTAAGGTTTTTACGGATAGTTAGTATTCTCACTGGGGGTGTTGCTCTTGGATTGATGGCTGTCGTGTTCTGGATGGGGAGACGTGAATATCGGCTCGCGCGGGCGCGTACAGATTTAGCAGCCTCGGTCGCTCATGAATTGCGAACCCCTCTGGCCGGGCAGCGGATTATTTTGGAAACTCTTGAGAAAAAAATTCCTGAAGAAAAACGGTATTTAGAGATGGCACTGCGTGAAAATCGTCGTCTCGGAGAACTCGCGGAGGAGTTTCTCACCTTTTCCAGACTGGAGCGTGGCGTGCTAGATCTTGAGCTTCAGGACTGCGCTCTTGAGGGAGTTTTATGGCCTCTTGTTGAGAGTTTCCAAGAGCAGGCGGATGAGGGTGAGATTCTTTTTGAGGCACAGCCGATGACCGTTTTTGCGGACGAAACTGGCATTGCCACCATTGCGAGAAATTTGATTGAGAATGCTTGGAAGTATTCTGATTCGCCGCGAGAGATTGTCGTGAAAATCATTTCAGGTGGCTTTTCAGTCAGTGACCGAGGATGTGGTTTAAGTGTGAGTCAGCAGCGTAAAATTTTCCGCGAATTTTATCGTGTTGATTCTCGATTAGCACGCTCTCAAGACGGCTTGGGGCTGGGGCTTGCCATCGTAAAACGATTGGTGAAGGCAATGAATGCAGATCTCACGGTGGAAAGCAGGCTCGGGGAAGGGACGAAGGTGACGGTGATTTTTCAGAAAGGAGGTTCTTTATGAAAATTTTGATCATCGAAGACGATGAAACGATCCGGGTCGGGTTACGAGATCTCTTTTTATCCGAAGGATGGCAAGTGCTCACCGCAATGGATGGCGAGGAAGGCTTGCAGCTCGCTTTTGAAGAAAAGCTAGAGGTGATTCTTCTCGATCTCATGCTTCCGAAAATCGATGGCTACGAAATTTGTCGGACCCTTCGGAAAGAGAGGGTGGAGACGCCCATTCTGATGTTAACAGCGAAGGGACAGGTCGATGATGTGGTGCAGGGACTGGAACTGGGAGCTGACGACTATCTGGTGAAGCCTTTTTCGCTGCGTGAACTGGAAGCTCGGGTGCGGGTATTGGTGCGCCGCCTGGATCAAGGGGTGAGCGAATATCGTTTTGGTGATTTCCTCTTGCAAGTCAGGGCTCGCACGCTGTCCCTGTCTGGCAAGGAGGTGAAGCTGACGCCGAAAGAGTTTGATCTATTGCTGACGCTGCTGAGAAAGCCGGGGCGGGCTTTGACGCGAGAGCAATTGATCGGGGAGGTTTGGGGGCACGGATTATTTGTGACCTCACGGAGCGTCGATCGATGTGTCAAAACGCTCCGTGAAAAGTTAGGCCCGACTTCAAGAAACCTCATCTCTGTGCGAGGGATTGGATACCGGTGGGATGAGGAGAAGTAGAAGCTTAGCGCTTTTCTAACTCTAGCTGCTCTCGCTTCAGCGATGGCTCTAGGAAAAAAGGGGCAAAGGGGATGAGGGCGGAAACCATCACTTGAGCAGCTCGTTTCATGGGCCAGTCTTTGACCGCTAGCATGTAGATGACGAGGAGGAAAAGCACGGTGAAGATTCCACCATGGATCATGCCGGGAATGCGGATGGCATCTTCGTTTCCCAAGATTCTTTTTTCATAAATGGAGAAATACAGAAGGACGAGGAAAGAAAGGCCGTCGAGGAGAGAGAACAGGCGGAGGAAACCAAGTGGGAACTGGAACATGCGCGCAAGTTAATGAGAACAGCGTTCTCGTCCAGAGGAGAATACGTCATTTAGTGCCGATTTTAGAGGGTTAGTTTCGAGAGCGAAGAGAGACTTAGTTCATGAAAAAATCATGACACTCTCTATTGTCTTCAGCATTCTCTTACGATAGGGCTCAAATATGCCAAAGTTAGCTGTATCGCGTTCACAGATTATGGGGGCGCCGATTGAAAAGGTGTTTGCCAAGGTCCGCGATTTCCAGAGCTGGCCCGAGTGGTCACCGTGGTTGATGGCAGATCCAGAGTGTCAGTTGGATTTTAGCAAAGATGAATATGGCTGGGAGGGCGAGATCGCTGGAATCGGAGTGATGAAGATTGTCGAAGAACAATCGAATCGATCGATCAGTTACGCACTTAGTTTTCAGAAGCCTTATCGGTCTGAAGCGGCGGTCCAGATGCTCTTCGCAGAGGAGGGGCAAAAGACACGAGTGACATGGAAAATGGATAGTTCACTGCCATTTTTTCTCTTTTGGATGCACAAGTCTCTACAGGGATTTATCGAAATGGATTATGAACGTGGGCTCTTAATGTTGAAAGATCTCATGGAGCAAGATTCCGTTCCCTCAAAGCTCAGCTTTCACGGTCGAGAGCAGTTTCAGGGATTTGTGGGGGTAGGGAAGAAAAGTGAGTCTTGTTTTAAGGAAATTGAAAGCCAGATGGCGGTGGATTTAGAGAAAGTCAGAGAGTATTACCCAAAGGGGGAAGCCTTCGCGGTTTATTATAAGTGGGATGTGGTGAAACGGAGAGTCGCGTATTTGATTGGAGTCAAAGTTCCAGAACTGCCCCAGAGAATCCCGACCGATTTAGAGGGAGTTACGGTGCCTGATTTGACAGTTTATTCGCTGACTCACTCTGGGGCTTATCGCCATCTTGGGAATGCTTGGGCTGCCGGGATGGCTCATGGTCAGGCAAAGAGGTGGAAGGCCGATAAAAAATTTCCTCCTTTCGAGCTTTATCAGAACGAGAAGGAGG
>CALGMJ010000013.1 GCA_937958875.1 uncultured Verrucomicrobiales bacterium
AACCATCATCGCAGAAGGAGTATCGATCGAATCCTGATTTCGGGTATCCTGATCCGCACTGTTGGTAAAATCAGCGAAGAAATTATTCCACTGTGCCTGCCGGTAATCAGGATGCCCCGCTACGTCGGTCTCCTCTAAAGCAGAATCTGTATCAGAAGGCTGGCGATCATTATAGAGAGAGATTCCAATCGCATTCACCATCAGAGGAGGGTCCGTAGCATCGAGAGGATCAGAATTTGTCACCATAACTTCGTAGCCATCCTCTAAGCCGTCAACATCACTATCGGAATTACGTGGATCCGTCTCCCCATCATCGACCATTCCATTCTGATTCGCATCCTCTACCCCATCATCAATGCGATCACCATCCGTATCTGCAAGCCTCGGATCAGTATCTAGATCATCAAAAAAGCTATCCATCCCCAACTCAACGAAATCAGGGATATCATCTCCATCGGTGTCATCATTTTTGGGATTTGTTCCTAGCAAGAATTCATCCTCATTAATCAAACTGTCATTATCAGGATCACCGAGAGGACCATTGGGGCCATCCTTTGCACCAGGTGAGCTTTCTCCGGTGGTGCCATCGTCATTCGGATTAAGCCCATTATCGATCTCCCAAGAATTAGGTAACCCGTCTAAATCTTCATCCTGAGCATTTAAATCTAACACCTCAAGACGGACGTTATCAAAGTATGAGTGGCCTCCACCATTTGCAGCTAAAAGAATATAAATATCCTGATTTACGACCTCATCGCCTGTCGTAAACTGTAGGGTGAAATCTTCAAAGGTATCCGCTGGAAAAATTTCAGACGCGGTAGGGATTTCCAGAGTTGCGATGGCGTCTCGCAGAACTCGATTCAACACTCGGTTCGGCCTGCTCCCAGTCAGCGCCAGAATACTGGTGTTCCCAGCTGTGGTCTCGGTCCCAGCTACGACTGGTGTAGCGATATTTCCAACCGAAACAGTCAGCCTATATCGATGATTTGCTTGAAATCGAATTCCTAGATTTTGGGAAACATAACGTGCCGCTCCAGAAATTTTTAAAACCTGCGTTCCTTCAGGAGCAAAGCTGAGCGCCTCCACGACATACTCGAAGGGTGGCATATCATCACCATTGATCGCAAAAGCTGTTTTGGGTTCCCGAGAACGGGTGCCTAACCACTCAGTCGTCATAGGAATATCAAAATCAATGCCCTGCGCAATTCCTTCGAACCCAGGCTCATTAATATCAGCAGCCTCGCCTTGTGCTAAGACAGGGGATACTAAAAGGCTAAAGGCCAGAATACATTTCCCTAAGTCATCAAAATCACGATACATTCCGCAAATCTAGATTTATTTATATCAGGAATCCATCTAAAAATTGTAACTTAGTGACGCTCTCAACAAAAAAACCGGACGGGGATCTCTCCCCAGTCCGGTTGAAGTTTTTTTGAGTCTCAGAAGAGATTAGTCTTCGGATGGGCTCCACTCTTCGGTCTCGCCACCACCGGAAGCGAGGTTGAAGGCCTGCTCCAGACCCACAAGGTCGGAAGAAGGACGGAGGGTCTCGAAGGACTGGGACTCTTTCTGAAGCTGCTCTTCGGTGTAAGCCACTGCCTTGACGGAAAGACCGATACGACGCTCGATCTTGTCCACCTTGATGACGCGGGCTTCCACAGGATCGCTGACCTTGAGGACATCCTTAACACGCTCCACGTGCTCTTCGCTGAGCTGGGAAATGTGGATAAGTCCATCGATGTCGCCATCGAGGCTGACGAACGCTCCGAAGGAAGCGATCTTAGCGACAGTTCCAGAAACCTTGTCACCAACCTTGAACTTGCTGTCGATGTCAGACCATGGGTCATTATCAAGCTGCTTGATACCGAGGGAAACACGCTGGTTTTCCTTGTCGATGGACAGAACAACGGCTTCCACTTCCTCGCTCTTCTTGAGGATCTCGGATGGGTGGTTGATCTTGCGTGTCCAGCTGAGGTCGGACACGTGAATCATTCCATCGATGCCTTCCTCTAGGCCGACAAAAGCACCGTAGGCAGTGAGGTTGCGCACCTCGCCCTTGATTTCCTTGCCGATCGGGTAACGAGCTTCGATCTCGGACCATGGATTCTCCTCGAGCTGGCGAACGCCAAGGGAGATCTTCTGCTCTTCGATGGAAATACCAAGAACAACAGCTTTGATTTCCTGATCGAGCTCCAACACGTCGGATGGACGGGTGATGCGCTTGACCCAAGAAAGCTCGGACACGTGCACAAGACCTTCGACACCTTTTTCAATTTCGATGAAAGCACCGTAAGGAAGAAGCTTGGTAACTTTTCCAGAAACTTCCGCTCCGATTGGGAAGCGAGTTTCGATGGCTTCCCATGGGTTGTCGCTCATCTGCTTGAGGCCGAGAGAGACACGCTCTTTATCGCGATCAACATCGAGGATCTGCACTTCAAGAGTCTGACCGATGCGGAGCATCTCAGATGGGTGCGCGATGCGGCCCCAGCTCATGTCAGTGATGTGAAGGAGTCCGTCCATACCCTGAAGGTCGACGAAAGCACCGAAGTCAGTGATGTTCTTCACCATACCTTCGACCTTGTCACCAACAGTAACTGTGCGGAGGAATTCCTGACGAAGCTCAGCGCGCTCAGCCTCGATGACCTCACGACGTGAGAGAACGAGGTTCTTGCGATCGTCGTTCACCTTGACGATTTTGAATTCATAGATGTTGCCAACATACTCGGTAAGATCCCGTGGTGGGATGATGTCGACTTGTGAACCAGGGAGGAATGCCTCGACGCCGACGTTCACCATCAGGCCACCTTTGACAGCGCCTTTGACTTTTCCTTTTACGAGACCACCAGCCTCGTAAACTTTCATGATCTTTTCCCAGTTCTGCTTATGGGCGGCCTTCTCTTTCGAAAGAACGATGAGTCCTTCATCATCTTCGAGGCGCTCTAGGAGAACTTCAACTTCGTCCCCGACTTCGATGTCTTCGTCTTCGAATTCGGAAACAGGGATGGCTCCCTCTGATTTGTAGCCAATGTCGACAACAACAACTTGGGGGCGGATATCAAGGATTGTTCCGTTAACAATGGATCCTTCTTTAAACTCACGGAAGTGCTCATCGATCAGATCAATCAGATCCTGATTCACGGGAGCTTCCGTAATCTCGGTATTACTCATAACTGTAAGGTTAGGGTTGGGTTATATGGTTTATCGTCCAGCCGACAGGTGCCCCACTGGAAAGAGCAGGCAATTGGGGCGCTATCGCACCTGCTCCCGGGCTTCCTTGCCTAAAAGGCAAAAAAAAACGCGAATGGCACGCTCGTAGGGAGTCGAACCCCAAACCTCCTGATCCGTAGTCAGGCGCTCTATCCAATTGAGCTACGAGCGCTATTCGCGTGGCGGGACTCTAGTGAAAAAATTTGAGCCGTCAATACCTTACGAGAAAAAATACCTACTTTTTTTGAATCCCCTACCACCTTGTTTTTATTCCAGTATTCCCATCTTCCAGATTGGAAATGGATCAGTGAAATTCTTGTACCTCTTTTTTCATTGGCCGCGATTTCCTCCTCGTTGAGAAGGCAGCGAATATCAGTATAGATTTGGCCCACTAGGTGGGAAAATCCATGAGCGTATCACGACTAACGCACTGCAATCCGATAGAAGGCTGCTACTCCGGTCGCTTCGGCGAAAGTCACCGTGATTCGTTGATCTTGGCTCGCCAAGAATCGGTCACTCGCAGCACTGGACAATATTGAGAAATCAACAGGGGCCCATGAATCTCCATCCGAGGAAATTTCAAGCTGATACAGCCGACCTTCGACGACATTAAAGGAAGCTCCTAACGAGTCATTAACCACTAAATGAATCCGGCTTTCAAAATCAGTCGCTACCGTGCCTGCAATAAATTCCGCCCGATTACTCAGACCATCGAAATCAAGGTCATCATCCGGACCTAAATCATTGAGATCACTCGAACCAATCATCGCCAGCTGGGCAAGCTCCCACCCATCAGGTAGGCCATCATCATCTAGATCTTCTCCGAGAGTGAAATCAAAACGAGTGAGGGCCGAGGCCGTCGGTGAGAAATTAAAGACGCCGCTGGGCAAGGCCGTGAGTGACATGGGCACCTCATCTACAAGGAGCATCACGGTGTATGTCCTCAGATCAGGAGAGCCGACCGTGGTAGGCACGGCAATACGGTAATTCTCATTACGACTCGGGTGCGGGATAACGGAAGAACGCCCAACCTCTACCCCATCAGCAAACACCACGATCTCCGTCTGAGTATCATCAATCCGCTCTCCCAAGGAATCAAAGACGTTTCCAAAGAGAGTGTCCGGAGGCGATGGAAAAGGAAGCTGCGCCCAAAGGGGCAGATTTAAGAGAATGAAAATAACGACGAATTTCATCTTAGTTACCAGAGTAAGAATACGTTTTGAGATGCAGCTTGATATCCGTCACCGTGCGGATGAATCGCGCGATGGCCTCTGTCTCATCAGCAAGTAACTCTTTGGCAGGAATAGCGAGTTTCCATTCACTGTTCCAAACGGAGCGTCCAACGAGACGGCTACTCGTGTAATCTTGTGAGAAATTACTGAAGAAGAAATCGGCTCGATCAGTAGCCCGGAATGACGGATGACGACGTGGAGAGCGGAAGTTCACTCGTAACTGATTTGAGATTTGCTGCACCGCTTCCCTTGTCGGTTCCTGTGAACCAAGATCAAAAGGCAGAGGCATGGCGTAGTCCTGCACGGCCCATTGACGGAGAGCACTACCATCACCCAAGGGCGGGGTCCGCATCGTATCCAGACCAGTCGGGATCAAGAAGACATCAGGCGTCGCACTGAGAGCATCATCATGATTATGCGTCGGATCGCCAGGCCCACCCTGACAGATTAAGCAGGGAGACATGCCTTGATATCCTTCGAAGACGACCCCTAAGGCATTCACCTTCGTCGCAAAGCTCGTGTCACTAAAGTCACTATCACCTGCGAGAAGCTCCTTTCCGAAGAAATTCTTCCCCGCCTCAATCACGGTCGGGAAAGAGATCAGGAACCCTGGCTGTGCCGCCACTTCGAGCCCACCTAACTGCATGGCATGAGCAGCGAGATCAGCATCTGCAATCAGGTTTGCTGTCACCAAATTCTCCAGCACCTCTTGCCAAGCGAGGTCACCTTCCGCCCCATCTGGAATGCGGAAGTATTCTCGCCGCAGGGAAAAGGTAGTGCCATTGGTTTCCGGATTATTAAAGCCGAGGCGTCCCTTCACGACATCGTAGTCCCCTTTTAATTTCGCGAGCAAACCGGAAAGACCTGGATCACCATTCGCGCTCGCGGAAAGTGTCGGCTGGCCATCATCGTCAAGAATACCCAACGCACGTGAACTAATAATGTCCCCAATGAAGGACTGACCGTCCGAGGAGCCTAAAAGTCCAGTCTCATAGTCGTAAGCCTGTGCAGCCAAAAAGGCATAACGTGAAGCCCAGTCTAAAAGTGTCTGGTATTCCTCCAGCGCCTCCGTACGGAAGGTTCTAAATGCGATATCTCTCGTACGATACCCCTGCACAGCAGCGGCAGCACGGCGACGGAAGACCTCACGATTTGCGAGAGCGGTTTGGCCATTAGACAATTCCGTGCGGTATGTTTCCAGCGCACGCACATAATTAATCGCTAAAGCATCGACTTCACGAATTTTCGAAAGCGATTCCAGATAGAGATCTCGCACTTGAATGATGCGATCTCGCAGATAAATGCCATCGTCAATCCCCTGCTGCCTTAGATCATTTGCCTTTTCCGCAATCACTAATACGAACTGAGCGAGAGCCTTCGCTTTGATCACCGCGACCCGTCCTGCGGTGGCAGGGACTTCTGCAGAAATGTTCGCGGAGAGAATCGCCGCACGAGCTGGGGCCTGAGTATCACTGGAAAGCCCCACCACAGTGGGTAAGCTTTCGATCGCCGCATCGACGATCTGTTGCTTCGTCTGCCGTGTCACGGTCAGGCCTTCTCTCAGCGCCGTAAGCGCAGTCGTCAGTTCAGAGAAAATGAACTTCGCGTTACTAATGATTCGCTCATTTCGCACCCTCCTATTTCGATCCTGAATTTCAGACTGTAAGAGCCTGATATCGTTCAGAAGATTTCGACGATCTAAATCCATCCCCGCTAGGCCGGCGTAGAGTTGTTCCTCAGCAAGCCGCACCTCATTGAGCGCCACCTGTATCGTGCCAAGACTAGGACGCCTTCCTAAGGATTCATCAACGATGAGATAAGGCCCGATATTATCGTCAAGCTGGTAAGCGACCCTTCGGCTGATGTTGATGGAATTATCCACCGAGGTGATACTCGTCAGGCTTGAAGAATTAAAACTACTGAGCAGTCCATCATCGCGGACATTGAGCACGAAAGATTGCTTACCATTCGAATCAAAGGCAAAGAGATCATCTTTCGTAAACACCTCGTACGGACGGTCAATCGCCATATAGCGGATCAGATCAGGCCCCGTATATCCTTGCTCGTAAAACTTACCGGCTCCGACGTCACCCGGATAGGGTTCACCGAAGATCGAAATTAACTCAGCGACAAAAGCGGTCTCTTCATCATCAACCACCTGAGTGAGATTTTGGCTCTGATTATTCAGAGAACGTAAAAGACGAGTCGAATCTGCCGCGCGCTCAAAGACAGAATTCGCATTCTTCAGAGCCCCGAGCGCACGATCGTAGATTTGCTCAAAATGAGTTTCCCCTTCTTCCAAATCAGCCGGAGAAATATCAAAGAGCAGGCTATCTTCCGTGAGACCGAGAGGATTCACCCGCGCATCAGCCGCCTCTAACTGGCTTTGGATATTTTCCGCCGCCTTCGCGATGGCATCAAGCTCGGGAACGGTGGTCCGATCGATCTTTTGGATCCCCTCATTCACGAGATCTTCCGCCGGTAAAATACTATTCCCCACTAACCAGTGGAAATACGCGCCCTGACCACCACGTGCCGCCCAGTCATCGACGCCCCAGTGACGCACCACCCTGGTGGCATCATTTTCACGCCCATCAGAGAGATTTTTCCAACCTAGCACGCCTTCCTGAAAAGCCTTTCGCCGCTCGAGGCTGATGATTTGATTTGCGGTGCGCACGACAGCTGCGGCCCCGGTAGCAAATTTTCGTTCATCGAAATAATCGATCGAAACCGGCTGACCTAACACATTCACCGCTTCGATGCGTGTTCCCCAGGTGAAATTATCGTCCGTAAGGAGACGATAGTAATTTTTTACTGCGGTCAGATAGTGACCGTAGGCATCGCCATGAGCCTGTGGAAAAAGGCGAGCAGCATCGGCGGCGTCCACTCGGCCATCCGCAACGGAATCATTCAGCTCCCGAATATTATAGTTGAGTGCATAGATGAGCTCTCCGGCATCGACCCCTCGGGTGTAATTCCAGAAAAGACGGTTATAGGCAGGAGGTAACTGAACCGAAGGAGCCAGGAAATCATCCCGACCACGAAGAAGGGCCAGTTCTTCGTCAAGCAGGCTCGCGACCTGGCCTTGGAACGCAAAGCGTGACGTTGAAGTACGACGGAAGTTTTCTTCGAAACCAGCAGTTACGGCAGCATCACCAAGAGTGCCGAGCGCTTGACCATCGAAGGCGACGGTGGGATCCGCCGCATCAGAAAAGGCTTCATTTCCTAAAGCGAGGTAGAGATCGCTGAGATAACCCGCTGCTAAAAGTAGGGCGTCGTTTGCGGGACCATAATCGATTTCAGGATTCCCGTTGATCGATAGATTAATGCCACGCTTTAGCACCGTCTCATAAATTTCGATCAGCCCGGCATCTTGCACCGAATCGAGAGTGAGCGCGACATCCCCTTCCCAGCGTGAGCCAGCGGAAGCAATGATACTGGTATTGGTATCGACAGAGTTTTCAAAGAAGTCACTGACCCGTTGATTGAAGGGATTAATCCCCGCAAGCACACGCTTGATCCAACCTTCCACTAAGGCGGGCGAAGTCCACTCAGACCAAACACCGGCAGAATCCTGATAGCGCATGAT
>CALGMJ010000014.1 GCA_937958875.1 uncultured Verrucomicrobiales bacterium
CTGTAGTTGTCTTCCATGGTTTTTGTTCTGTGGTTTGCAGCTTTGGACGGCTCACAAACCCAGATTTCACTGATACCTATATTGCAGAGCCTAAGAAAATCAGTGTAATCTGGGTAATCAGTGGTTTTCTTCCGCTAATACGTCAGGTTTCGCCCTGACTCTGCTCTGAATTTCTCCCTTGTGTAGGGCCCCTGCCAACTCCCCTTTCAGTAATCACTAGACAAAAAAAGCGACTCGAGTTTTACCCCAAGCCGCTAGCTGATCATTTTACTTCAAAAAGTGTTTAACGTCGTCTCACCTTAGCATTTTGAACACCACGTGCTCGGCCAGCATTATTACGGCCACGACATGTGGTATTAATCAGGAACTAAAATAGCTGCATGGCTCACACCGAGATTGCCACAGCTGCGAACATTACTTCAGCGATCGCTCAAATTGAGCCCTTGGCCTCACTTGATAAATTGGCTGACAAGCCAGATCAGCTTTGATGCAAATTGGGAATCTTGACTGCTCTAATTCTAGAGTAAGTATTTGAAAATATTCTGCTCGCTACTTGAAATCTAACGAAATCTGATTCATGTATCAGTCTACTGATATCAGATCATTAATGAGTTCTAAATCGCAGGAGCCAAATCGCAACAGCCAGTGGACTTTTCTAACCAACCACTTTCACATTATTGTTTGCTTATCTCGAGATCCCAGCTCGCGTATCCGAGATCTTTCAGACGAGGTTGGCATCACCCAGCGGGCCGTTCAGCGCATTTTAGCCGAGCTCGTCGAAGACCAAGTGCTGAGTGTGACCAAGGATGGACGAAGAAATATTTATACCATTGATCGTGATAAACAGCTTCGTCACGCCCTGGAAGCACGCCACACGATTGGAGATCTTCTCCAAATTTTGAGCTAGGAATTCTCTTTCCTAAGGCCGCAGACGTTCCGCATTCTACATTCAGGGAGCGAGCCATTGAATCCTCTATCAATTGATTTTGAGGTGGCCAAGGGAACGTTCAGGGTGAAAAACACTTTCATGACTCCCGAAGCCGCTGTTCTCCAGCTCTCTGCGACCTTACTCTCACGCGAAATTACGCCTGACCTCCTTTCCGCGCTACAAGAGCCTGGGACCACTGAAATCTTGAAGCAGATCGAGCCTTCTGCAGGAGAGCTTTTAGAAAAAAGCTGGGACGAAAAAGACTTCGAGGATGCTGCGGTCGAGTTCTGTCGGCTTTTTATTCTTAATCCTGCAGTGCCGGCCCGAGCCGCAGCATACTTTGAGAAGGATGAGTTGGAAATTGCAGGTCGGATTCAGTTCATGCTGGAGCAAGGGTTCCTCGAAGTCCCGGAATCATTTCAAACTCTCGCTCCAGACCATGTTTCCATTTTACTCCTGATCCAGACTACGGTGGCCGGTGAGGATGCGATCCAATTTTCGGCTGATAACCTGACTCCCTGGGTGCCACGTTTTGCAGCTGATCTAACCGAAAAGAGCAAGCACCCGCTATACAAACTCGTAGGAAAGCTCCTGCAGGGACTCTAAGGCAGAAAAAATCCTGGGAATTTTTCTCCTTGAGTACCTCTAAACTTCGGTGACCTTTGCGCTCCTTGGCAGTGCAAGTCACCTGTCTACTTAAAAAATCAAATCGAATGCAAAAGACAATCTCGGAACGTGGGTCCACCTTCCAGAAACTGACAGCTCCTCTAAAGACGGTAACCCTCACTGCAGCAGCGGCCCTTGTGCTCTCAAGCTGTGGAAAGAAAGAGGAAGAAGCAGCTGATGCGGTCCTCCGCTTCTCAGCCATTCCTGATCAGGATACCACTGCTCAAGAAGCACGCTTTAAGCCGGTGGCAGACTACCTCAGTAAGACTCTCGGAGTCACCGTAGAGTTCGTCCCATCCTCGGACTACGGTGCCTCGGTGGAAAAATTTGAAAATGGTGACATCCAGCTTGCTTGGTTCGGTGGTGTTTCTGGCGTGCAGGCCCGCGACGCGGTCTCTGGAGCGAAGGCCATCGCCTCTGGCAAAAAGGATCTCGCCTTTAAATCCTACTTTATCGCCAACTCTTCTACAGGGCTTGAGAAATCTGACCAATTCCCAGCGGAAATTGCGAATTTAACATTCACCTATGGAAGTTCTGGATCCACTTCTGGCTGCATTATGCCATCCCATTTCATCATGAAGAATGCGGGAAAAGGCCCGATGGATTTCTTCCAAAAGCAACCAATCGGCTTCTCCGGTGCGCACGATAAGACTGCTTTTCAAGTCCAGGACGGCACCTTCCAGACCGGAGCACTCAGCTTCGGTGCCTACAATAAGCTAGTGAAGAATGGTAAGATCGACCCAGAAAAATGTAAGGTCATCTGGGAAACACCTCCCTTCGCAGACTATAACTTCACCGCTCACCCAGCTCTGGAAGAGAAATTCGGCGAAGGATTTATTGATAAACTTCAGCAGGCCCTTCTCAACTGTAAGGATGAAGGTGCTCTCACTGCGCTGAACCGTAAGGAACTCGTTAAGGTGACTAATGACACCTTTGCTTCCATCGGTGAGGTGATGAAAAAGGTGAGCTTTAAAAAGTAAACATGAGTGACATCTCCGTCAGAGATGTAACCCATCAATTCGGTGCGACCTCCGCTTTAGCTGGGGTCGCATTTGATATTTCCCCTGGTGAGTCTGTCGCTCTGATCGGGGCTTCTGGAAGCGGGAAGACGACTCTGCTGCGCCTTCTCGGGCTTCAGCAAAAGCCCACAAAAGGTCAGGTCAAAGTGATGGGCTGTGACCTCCATGAAGCGAAAAGCTGTAACCTAAGAAGCACGCGCTCAAAGATCGGCATGCTCCCACAGGATCTCGGCCTCGTCCCCAATCTGCGCGTGATTCAAAACGTCATTCTAGGGCGAAGTGGCTCTCGCTCGCTGGCAGGAACCATCCGTGATCTGGCGTGGCCAAAGCTCAGCGAACGCGAGGAAATTTTCCGCATCCTTTCACGTATGGGAGTCGAGGCGAAAATGTATCACCGCACAGACACCCTCTCAGGTGGTCAGCAGCAACGGGTGGCCCTCTCTCGCACCCTCTATCAGGGAGCAAAAATTTTACTCGCGGACGAACCTCTAAGCGCAGTCGATCCCGCCCGGGCTCGTGACGTTCTCGAGCTCCTCACTAGCCTCTCTCAGGAGCAGGGGTTCACCCTAGTCGTCTCTCTTCACCAGCTGGAACTAGCACGCGAATTCTTCCCCCGCTTAATCGGCCTAAAAGAAGGACGCGTCCTCTTTGACGGAAGTCCAACGGATGATGAGGTAAAGACTCTCTATCAGGACGCCCAGAACCACCAAGACCCGGTAAGAGGATGAAGCAAGCTTCCACTGGAGCGTGGAAACTCTGGCTGGGACGCCGCTGGCTCCTTGTCGCAGCTGGTTTCCTATTCCTCTTTTGCCTTTCACACCTTGGACTCAAGCTGACTCATCATACCGAGGGATATGATGCTTGGGCTGGAACGATACGCTTTTTCCAAGCCTCCGTATCCCCTTCTTTCACGGATGAAAATCCTCGGCTCCCAGCGGATGCCACCCCATTTCTAGCCCGCCTAGGGGAGGATCTGATCCGCACGATCCGCTACGCCCTCATTGCGACAGCGATCGCAATTCCGGCAGGGCTCGTACTTGGCCTCTTAGCATCGAGTCATTGGTTACCAAAATTTCTTCGCTGGCCGGTCCGCATTTTCCTTTCCCTCCTGCGCTCGATTCATGAACTCATCTGGGCCATCTTTTTTCTCTCTGCCGTTGGAGACGCTGCCCTAAGTGCCTGCCTAGCACTCGCCTTCCCCTTCGCAGGAACTCTAGCAAAGGTTTATTCGGAGCTGATCGATGAGCAGAAGAGATCAGCCCATGATCTCATCCGTGGAGCTGGAGGGGGACGAGCCCAGGCTTTTCTCTCCGGTATTTTTCCCACCGCTTTACCGGATATGATTACCTACTCGCTATACCGATTTGAGTGCGCCTTACGCTCATCGGCAGTGTTAGGCTTTATCGGTATCGAAACGATCGGTCTGACCATTCACCGCTCTTTCGAGAACTTCTACTACGGCGAAGTCTGGACAGCCCTCTACCTTCTTATTGGCACTATTCTGGCAATCGAAACCTTTGGATCATTCATCCGCCGACGCTTAAGCCAAGCAAGCTCCCCCAAGCAGACCACAGAACAAAACCCCACCGAAGAGACCCTACGAAAATCGGCCCCGCGTGATCTTCCCCTACGAGCATCTGCTCTCGCTTGGCTTTCGATTATCGGGCTCGCCTTCATTCTGGGCCCGAGCCTTGTGAACTCCGTCCCTGAAGGTCAACGTGCGGAACGACTCTCCCGCTTTCTCACCAAGCTTACTCCAGATCCAGTCGCCCCCTCTACTCAACTCGCTAGCTGGAGCGAACGGCTCACAGCGTGGAAAGAGGGCTCTCAGGAATTGATGCCTTGGCTAGCGAATAATTGGCGAAACCCTGGCGCAGAGGCTTTAGGAAATACCGTCATCATGGCTATCGCGGCCGTTTTGATCGCTGGTGCAGGCGCCTTTCTACTCATCCCATGGGCTTGCCGAAATCTCGCCTCCGCTCAGCCGATGGGACTGATCTCGGGAAGAGGAAAAATTCGGGAAATGATCAGCCTCATGATTCGCGGATTTTTCATCGTGACCCGCGCCGTGCCAGAATATCTTTACGCCTTTCTTCTCGTCGGCCTGCTCGGTCCAAGCGCCTGGCCCCTGGTCCTTGCTCTCGCGCTTCACAATCTTGGAATTCTAGGCCGACTCTGGAGCGAAGTGGTAGAAAACCAACCTGCAGGAGAAGCGCGCTGTGTGATTCAGATCGGAGGGAGCCGCCTCCAATGTTTCCTAGCAGCTCTTCTTCCCCTTTCTTTAAACCGCTTTCTCCTCTTTTTCTTCTACCGTTGGGAATCTTGTATCCGGGAAGCCACCGTGCTCGGGATGCTAGGGATTAGCTCACTGGGATATTACATTTCCATCCAGAAGAACTTCCGCCAGTACGATGACATTCTCTTTTTCACCCTCCTAGGGGCAGGTGCCATCATTTTGGGAGACCTTCTAAGTGATCTTATCCGCCGCAAGCTCCGTATCGGGCGATTCGATGTTTAAAAGACAGCATCAAGCCAGCTTTAATCGCTCAAAAGTTCTTTCCCTTTTCGGAGATAATTCGCCCCTGATAAGACGGTGAGCAAAAATGATCCCCAAAGAAAAATTGGCAGTAAAATTTCACTCAAGCCCCGAAGCACATTCCAATCAGCCTTGATGAGCCACACCATGCAGGTGATGCCAAAAGCGAGCTGAAAGGTCGTCTTCCATTTCCCCAGACGGTCGGCAGCCATCACGACTCCTTTTTCGACCGCGATCTGGCGTAAGCCTGTAACGAGAAATTCTCGCCCGATAATCACTGCCGTCACCCAGACCGGACATAAATTTTCGCTCGAAAAGAAAACAAAGGCTGAGGCCACTAAAATTTTATCTGCGAGTGGGTCCATTAGCTTCCCCAGCGAGGTCACTAAGTTTAGCTTCCGCGCTAGATAACCATCTAACCAATCTGAAATCGTTGCCAATACGAAGGCTATGAGCCCAACTAAGTATGCCGCAGTGCCACCCACCGTAACCGCGCCAATAAAAATACCCGTCAAAATGAGACGAGCGAAGGTGATGGAGTTAGGCAGATTCAACGTTCAGAACTGTGCCCTAGAGATTTTGATCCGACAATCTTTTGCGCCAAATTTGACAGCTTTGTTTCAAGCTAGATACTGAAGCCATGAAAAAACATCGAACCCTCACCCTACTTCTCCCTCTCGCCATCATCAGCTGCGCTGCTCCTGCAGTCTACAATTCGGCAAACGGTCAGGTGGAAGTGCGCCAGGCCTCACCCGCTCTCGTGCAACAGGGGAATCAGGCATTCGCACAATATAAAGCACAACACCGTGTCTCCCAGAATCATGCGGCACGGGCACGAGTCTATCGCGTCGCGACAAAGCTGCGCCCTGTCGTCAATCTTCCCGGAGCGAACTGGGAATTTGAAGTATTTGATGATGCTTCAGCTAACGCCTTTGCCCTACCTGGAGGAAAAGTTGGCATCAATACTGGGCTGCTCAACATCGCTAAAACAGACGGACAACTAGCCGCAGCTCTCGCGCATGAAATGGCTCACGTCACTTCTAATCACGCACAATCCCGTATCCAGACAAACCAAGCGATTCAGCTTGGTGGCGCCGTGCTCGGAGCACTCATAGGAGGTGAAAACCCTCAAACTGCGACTCAATATGCCACCGGAGCTGCCAATCTCGTTTTTGGGCGTTCATTCTCCCGCTCTCAGGAACTACAGGCAGACCAGATCGGCACCGTCTTCATGGCCCGTGCGGGCTACGATCCCGCTGAAGCGGTTCGCCTTTGGCAAAATATGGCAGCTCGGGGCGGCGCAGGAGTCCCAGAATTTCTCTCGACACACCCAATCTCCAGCACCCGGATCAAAGCGCTACAGGATTTCCTCCCTCAGGCGAGAGCCCAACGGCGCTAATAATTACGATTTTCACCACGGAATTATTTAACACTCATGATCCTCGGACAATTGACTGAGAACACCTTGAGAGAGCATTTCAAGATTTACCATCCCCTGAGCACTCAGCTAATCATCGTCCGCCATGAACCGCTTCGTCACCGTATTTCTCTTATTCGTTTTCGCCTCTCCACTCTTGCTGGGCGAAACATTTACGAATCTAAGCGGTAAAAGTATCGAGGCGGACATCAGCAAAGCCGATACCAGCCATGTTTGGCTCAGGCTTAAGAACGGAAAAGTCTCTAAAGTCGCTCGAGATGTTCTTTCTGAAAAAGATCAGGGGCTCATCGATGAATGGATTAATAGCGCCGTTCCCGATATCAAGGTTTCACCAATGCTCGCAAGAGGCCTCAAACCCGCGAAAGAAGAGAAAAAGTGGGTCAAAAAGCAAACCTTCGAGCTCAAAGTAAACCTCAGCAACTACAGTAGTGACCTCCCCCTTGAGGAAACCGAGGTCATTTTCTTCCTGATTGGCCGTGCCGAAGTTGATAAGAAAATCTGTAAAGTCCCAGCCCGTGAGGTCCGTAAAATAAGCCTCAAGGCCAATGGGAGTGGAGAGGTCATCTTTAGTCGTTTCGAAAACTTCTATTCTCCAGGAGCCAAGGGATTCCACGCTCTCAACTACGTCCTTCATCTGAAACGAGTCCGAGACGGTAAGGTTCTTCACACCTCCTCTCCAAATGGCTTTCTCGAAGTGCGTAAGGACGATGTTGTTTTGCTAAAGGCCAATGACATCACTGATGCCACTTTCCGTAATGAGGAAAGTCCTCAAGGCGAACAATTCACTTCCAAAGTTAAAATCATCGCAAAAAAGTCAAAAAATTAGCGCTCCCCCCTGCTGATCCAGCTCCTTGGGAGCCTCGGTTCACTGAGTTCATGAACGATTTGATCTTAAACGACAAATCGCTTGCGCATTTTCCGTAGAATTCCAGCTGGCACCATTCCCGGTTGTCTGCGAAGTTCAGTCGCAAAAGCTGCCCATGTCTCTTGAACCCGAAAATGATCACGCTGTCGCTATTCCAAAGGAATTACGTGACCAGCTCGCGCAATTCCAAAAGCACCTCTGGCGAATCAAGGTGCTGGAAGCGGTTCTCGCTGGCTTCTGCGGGCTTATTCTCTCTTTCCTGATTGTTTTTCTCCTCGATCGCCTGATTCCTACGCCTGCGCTGGCTCGCTTGGGTATTCTCATCGGCGGCACCTCTCTTTTCGCCATTTTCGCGCCTCTCTGGATCCGTAGATGGGTCTACGGCCACAAACGCGAGGAACAGCTAGCCCGCCTAATCGCACGGAAGTTCCCGAAACTCGGTGACCGCCTCCTCGGCGTTGTTGAGCTGCAAGACCAGGATGAACGGCGGGCCTCACTTTCACCCGAACTTCGTGAAGCCGCCATGGCTCACGTCGCCCGGCAAGCCGCGAAACGCGATATGACCGAGGCCCTTCCCATTTCCCGCCACCGAAAACTCGCTCTTGCAGTCGTAGGTGGGGCCGCTCTCATGGTGGCAGGATTTACGCTTTCTCCAAAAGCCGGTCTCAATTCTCTCAAGCGCTGGCTCATGCCCCTTTCGGAAACTGAGCGCTACACCTTCACTCAGCTAGATTTTTCAGAAATCCCGAATCCCTACATCGTCCCTTACGGTGAACCA
>CALGMJ010000015.1 GCA_937958875.1 uncultured Verrucomicrobiales bacterium
CGCTTGGAAATTTTGAACTCACTTCGATTGGGGGAATGGATGTCGCTACTCCTGGACCTGTCATTTTAGAATACGATGCTCAGAATCTTCTCTATGTCGCGTTTCTGGCTGCAGATGGTAACCCTGTAATTTATCATCAGCCTGGAGGTGGTTTTGTGTGGGAGGTTTTCCAGGAGGTGTCGGCACCAGCAGCAGTTGGAATGGATTTCGCGGTGCGCCCTGACGGAGGAATGGCTGTGTCTTACTATAATTCCTCGAGGCGGCGGATAGAAGTATACTCTAATATTGATGCTCGTTCAGGAGGGGTGATGTCTAGGTTTATCACGGAGGAAGTACGAGTGCTTTCTTCTACGGAACGTGAGCCTATCGATACTGCTGTCGCACTTTCCCAAGATGGTGAAATTCACGTTTCATTCACTTTGGGTGGGAATCTTTTTCTAAGCTCCTCACGAGCCGTTGGAGGGCTTCCGTTTCAAGCTCAAGAACTCAGTGGGTTCTTTGGGGAATCAACTCTGGAGATGGAAACTCGGGGAGAACAGCTTTTGATCGGGCTGCATTCTGCTCGAAATAGTGGAACCCTTCACCAGGTTTTGGTTCAAGATGGACTCACTAGAAATGTTACTGATTTTGCAAGCCCTCAAACGGTCTTAAGTAATTCTCAAGGGCGGCAGTCTCTTGCATTTACAGTAGATGCAAACGGGTTCCCTGTGATGGCGGTAGGAATGTTCAAATCTGTAGCTCTAGGTTTCTTCACTAATAAGGTAGTGGTGGCACAGCCGGCCGATGGGCTGGATGAAGACGGTGATGGCATTCCTCTACTTTCGGAGGAAGCTCATTGTCTTAGTCCTCGTTTTAAAAATTCGAAGACGCTTCTTCCGCGCTCTAGCACGAGCGTAACCAGTGTTGGAGTCTCACTTCGGTTTTCCTACCGAGCACCCGAGTTGCCGCGAGTATTTACAGACTCAGGGGTGAAGATTGGTGATTTTGTGTTCACTTTTGAGACGAGTTCTGACCTTCAGAATTGGGCTCCACAACCTCGTGTCTCTGGGGAAGTGCTGGTTGAGGCTGGTTTTGTATCTGAGGTGGATGATGTTCCATTTTGTAAAGAACGGTTCATTGGACGTAATTTTTTTATGAACACCTTGAGTGAGAAACCGAAGCAGTTTGCTCGTCTCAATCTTCTTCGTGATCGCTAAGATCGACGGGAAACGAATTTTAGGCATGATGATGTCAGTCCCATGAGTGATCCGATCCAGTGCCCCGAGTGTGGTGCATCTCTTCCAGAACTTGTGCCCGGAGGACTCTGCCCCCGCTGCACTCTGGGAGCGGTGTTTGGTGATCCTCAAAAAAACACTGATCGAAATTTTGAGGCTCCCGAAATTAATGGGTTGACTGTTCATGAAGAGGTCGGGGAAGGCGGTTTCGGGATCGTGTATCGTGCCACTCAGACTGGAACGATACAGCGCTTAGTTGCGTTAAAAGTTCTCAAACCTGGAGTCGATACACGTCAGGTGATTCGTCGTTTTGAAATTGAACAACAAGCTCTCGCCCTCATGGAACATGCGAACATTGCTCGCATTTATGAGACTGGACAAACGAAGGCGGGCTATCCGTGGTTCACCATGGAGTATATCGAGGGATTGCCAATTTCTGAAGCATTCGCTGGAGCTTCTCTTACTGAAATGATCGAAGGCTTTTTACCCGTGTGTGGAGCTGTTTCCTATGCTCACACGAAAGGCATTCTTCACCGAGATTTGAAGCCTTCAAATATCTTAGTGAGTTCCGAGGGCGTGCCTAAAGTGATCGATTTTGGAGTGGCAAAATCTCTTGATTCGTCTGCTTCCCCAGGGATGACAGCATATACGGGAGGGCAGGGCTTTCTAGGAACAGCTGCTTACATGGCTCCTGAGCAGGCTGATTCTTCAGGGATTGATCTTGATGAACGTGTTGACATCTACTCGCTCGGTGCGGTTCTTTACGAGCTTGTCACCGGAGTGAACCCACAGGATGCACAGGGAAAAAATGATGCGATCCCAATCCCGTCATTAATGGCCTTACGAGAAATTCCGCTATCTCTTGAGCGGGTGATTCTTAAAGCTCTCAAAAAGGATCGGGAGTTCCGTTATTCGACTGTGGGTGAATTTACCGCAGATCTCCGTCGGGTATTGAATGGAGATCGTATTTCTTTAGCAAAGATACGGAGTCGAAAAACTTGGATCTGGGGATTGGTGGCAACACTTGGAGTGAGTGCCCTTTTGGTTTTCTGGAATTCAAAAGAAGAAGTGTCAGAAATTGGAGAGAGAAAAACGGAACTTAAATCTTTGTTTCGTTATCCAGGTCGTGGCCATCCTCACTACTTCAGAATTCATGCGGAGAAAGGCATATTGTTTGCCTTCTATCGGGGAACGAGTGTGAGCTCAGTCATCGATCTTGAGACCGGTGATTTAATCAGCACGATTAAGCATGAACATGCGTTTTCTCGATCATCTCACTTCTCTATCGATGGTCGTGAAATTTTGATTGGATTTCTGAATGGAGCTATGCGGCGTTTTGATACTCGAACGGGGAAACCCAGCACAGCCTTCCAACAAGCACGAATCACAAAGGAGCGTTACCCTTGTGATTTTGTTTTTGAATTTGAAGAGGAAGGAGAACCTCTTGTTGCGACTGTTTCTGATCAGATGATTATGTCGGTAAGAAAACGGGACGGAACGATCGTGCGGACTCGGAAGACTGGACATTACCGTTCATGTATTTCTAAAGATCAACGAACTATCATTTTCGGGAGCCATAAAGGACCATTAGCGTTCTGGCGAATTGGTGAGAATGTAAAGTATCTGGAAGGGCATGGTCCGCGTTTTTATGACATCATTGAAAGCGATGATGGGGCTTTTTTTGCTTCAGCAGATCATGATGGAAAAATTGGGGTATGGAACCAAGAGGGAAAAAATGTTCATTTCTTTGAGCATCCATTACCTTGCCAGGGTTTGGCATTTTCTCCTGACGGGAAGTTACTCGCTACCGGGTGTCATGATGGTTGGATCCGCTTGTGGGACCTTTCTACAGGTAAGATCATTTCTCGCTTTGAGCATGGCGATCGCTTGCTGGCCTTAGATTTTTCTCCTGATGGGAACTACCTCGTGAGCGGAGCCTTAGATTCGGGCATACATTTTTGGGATCTCTCTAAAGGAAAACTCGTAGGGGAGGAACGAGATCTTAACGGCGGGATTTTTAGACTTCTCTTCCATCGTCAGAAAAGTGGACGGCTCATGCTAGCTGCCATGACCGGAGAGTCGGGTGTTATCTATCAAGAATTTTCTCGAATTCTTGATGAAGTGAGCCAGTGATATTACTTGGTGGAAACGGCGCTTTTCAGAATGTTAGATTTTTGTTAATTCTGCCTTCTAGTGAAGGACAGCACCGATGGATGTGATCCATTTCCGCAGACCCGATGGAGCCTTGTCTTGTCATCTGATGACGATGGCATTCGGGGAGAACTATGCCAACTCTACTGGAGACCCATTTATGGATTTCTTCGACGGACAGGACATTCCCGGGAAGATGCAGAAGATTTGACTCAATCGTTTTTCGCTCAACTCATCAAAGATAATAGCTTTGCCGCAGCGCGAAAGGAGAGGGGAAAGCTACGCAGTTTTCTTCTCGGGAGTCTTAAGCGACATGCTATCGACGAATACCGCTCACAAAATCGAGTCAAGCGTGGCCATGGGGTGGAGCATTTGCCGCTAGCGAGTTCAGATCTGGATTTCGATGAGGCAGAGCACCGTTTCTCCTTTCATCCGGTCGAGAATCAGGCCCCTGATCTAATTTTTGATCAGGCTTGGTTACTTGATTTACTGGAGCGCACTCACAAACGAATCGAAAATGATTATCAGGCTGCAGGGAAAGAGCTCGAATACTCTCTGCTCAAAGAAGCTCTCGCTACTACAAGGGAGATCGATAGTCAGGCTGCCGCCAAAAAGCTAAAAGTGAATGTAACCACTGTCCGAGTTCTCGTGCACCGATTGCGCCAAAATTTTCGTGGAGCGTTACGTGATGAAATTGCGCAGACGGTAAATCATCGAGCTGATATTGATGAAGAGCTTACTCATCTAATGACAGTTTTCTCACCTCATGATTAAGCATGATCTGATTATAGGTCACATCACACCGAGTGATGTTCAAAATCTGCTTTTCCCTGCCTCTGGAGTGTCAGAGCGGGCTATGCCCGAGCGGCGAGAGAGTCAGCAGATGGCTCATTCAGTTCAAAGCCAGGCATGGGAGAGATGCGCTCATCAATAGGCTTAGAATAGTAATCAGATACGACTTCCTGAGCGATGTCATCAGAGATCGCAACACCTTCACAACGTAGCTCGGCTACGAGGTGATCGAAGGCGTTTTCTTGGCTCTCTTCTCTCGACATGCTTAGAACTTAGCCCGAATCTTGTCATCTCACAAGGATGAATGAGGATAGGTCTGATCACGATTGGTTACGCGTTAAGAGGTTAGGGCTGGAGAAACCTGTGAGGCGGAGGGCTGATTATCACCGAATCGTTGCGGAAAACTCACTATCGGTAAGAGAAACTGTCGTTCATT
Source organism: uncultured Verrucomicrobiales bacterium (assembly GCA_937958875.1). Classification (GTDB taxonomy): domain Bacteria; phylum Verrucomicrobiota; class Verrucomicrobiia; order Verrucomicrobiales; family Akkermansiaceae; genus SW10. Next base: position 4,594 of record CALGMJ010000015.1, read on the forward strand.
TCCCCCTGAAAAATCCTACGGATGCTTACATTTTAGAACTTCATCGACGTCTTTTCCAAGGTGTCCATCCTTGGGCTGGGCGATTTCGTATTCCTACGGATCCGCATACGATCGTAGCAGGTTATCCAGGGGCAGATGCCTTACGTATCGGGCGTGAACTGGCGCTTTTGCGAAGGCAGTTTGATGAATTTCTCTCCAGCATGATTGTTCCAGGAATGACTTACCTTGCGCTTGCGTTCTGGCATCTTCGTTTTGAGCGCATTCACCCGTTTATCGATGGGAATGGGCGGGCAGGACGCTTTCTCCTGGAAGCTCAACTGAATGCCATGAAGCAGCCTGAGTTTCGCCGTAGCTTAGTCTCTCCCGAGAAATTTCCCTACATGGAGGCGCTTAAAATAGGGAGCCGGAGTCATGATTTGGGTCCACTCGCACGCCTCATTGCTGAGGTGAATCACGATGACCGAATGATCGAGGAAATGCCGAGCCCATTTCGTTTAGCGCCGTTTTTTGATCTCACTGCGGAAAGTCTTGAAGCAGAACTCGAAAAGTCTCGCCGAGAATAAAAAAGCCCGGAGTGCGAAAGCACCACGGGCTTTTTTGAAAATGCCAGAATCTAGCGATCGACGCGGGCTGAGCCACCGCCAACGAGTTTGCCGACTTCCTCCTTTGTCACCATGGTGGTGTCTCCAGGAGTGGTCATCGCAAGCGCTCCGTGAGCGGCACCCCATTCTACGGCCTGAGCCGCGTCATTGAATTCAAGGAATCCGTAGATCAGACCAGAAGCGAAGGAATCCCCACCACCAACACGGTCAAAGATTTCCAAATTCTCGCGGTTAATCGAATTATGGAATTCACCATTGTGCCAAGCGAGCGCAGCCCAGTCATTATCAGATGCGCTGTGGACCTCACGAAGAGTGGTCGCGGTGGCCTTAAAGTTTGGAAATTCAGCGACTGCTTTCTCGATCATTTTCTTAAAGTTAGAAATATCGATACCGGTGATGTTTTCTTCATCAACCCCTTCGACTTCGAAGCCGAGGCAAGCAGTGAAATCCTCTTCATTGCCTATCATGACGTCGACGTATTTTGCGATCTCACGATTCACCTCCTGCGCCTTGGCCTGTCCTCCGATAGATTTCCAGAGGGAGGGGCGGTAGTTGAGGTCGTAGGAAACGATGGTGCCATATTTTTTAGCAATCTTACAGGCTTCGATGGTCAGTTGTGCATTCCCCTCGGAAAGAGCTGCGAAGATCCCTCCGGTGTGGAACCAACGGACTCCGAGTGTGCCGAAGATGTGCTCAAAATCGAAGTCTTCGATAGTGAGCTGGCTCGCGGCGGTGTGACCACGGTCAGAGGTGCCTTTAGCCGCCCGGCAACCGAAGCCACGCTCGGTGAAGTTCAGTCCATTACGAGCAGCGACGCCGAGACCGTCAAAGTCAGCCCACTTGATGAACTGAGTATCGACTCCACCTTGAAGAACGAGGTCTTCGAGAAGGCGTCCAACTTCGTTATCCACGAATCCAGTTAAAACCGCGGCACGCTTGCCGAAGCAACGGCGGAGACCACGAGCAACGTTATATTCGCCGCCACCTTCCCATGCCTGGAACTGGCGAGTGGTGCGGACACGGCCGTCACCGGGATCAAGGCGGAGCATAATTTCGCCCATGGAAATGATGTCATAGGCACAGTCGGAAGCAGGTTTAATGTCGAGGGACATGAGTAATTTTCGTTTAAGTATGAGGGTGAAAAAAATTAGATGACGCCATTTGCACAGAGCACATCGTCGTGTTTGTCTGCGAAGTAGTTAATCGCATTATTGAGGCAGCGGTTTGCCTGGCGCTGGACGGATTCATGGGTCCGGGAGCCGATGTGGCTGGTGATGATGCAGTTCGGAGCGCCGATGAGAGGATGATTTGGGGCAGGAGGTTCAGCATCGAGAACGTCAGCTCCGTAGCCGCCTACTTTTCCAGAATTAAGAGCTTCAGCCATATCTTCGGTGACTACGAGTTCGCCACGAGCACAGTTGAGGACGATCACGCCATCGCGCATTTCGGCGATTTTGTCTTTATTGATCATTCCTTCTGTTTCCTCGTTGAGGAAGCAGTGGAGGGAGACGACATCAGAGCCGAGAAGAACCTCGTCCATACTAGCACACTTCTTAACTCCGTATTCAGAGCCAAAGGCTTCATCGAAGTAAGGATCAAAGGCGATGATTTCCATACCGAATGCTTTTGCGCGAATAGCGACTTCTTTACCGATGCGGCCAAGACCTAGGATGCCGATCGTCTTGCCCATGATTTCATTTCCAACCGGCTTCTTCCAGCCTGCGACCCATTCTCCATTCTGCACCGCGACAGCATTAGACTGAATATCCTTAGTGATACCAAGGAGGAGGCCGAAGGTGTGCTCAGCTACGGTGGTGTGGTTTACTCCAGGAGTGAAAAGCACGGGGATCTTTTTCTCGGTGGCGTAGTCGACACTGATCTTATCAAGGCCGATGCCGTATTTTGAAATGATTTGAAGTTTTGGGAGAGACTTATCGATGACAGCAGGAGTGATGGCATCGTCCCCACAGAGAAAGGCATCGAAGTCACCAGAAAGCTCGAGCATTTCCTCTTCTGAAAGAGGTCCACGAGCCCGGACAACTTCCCAGTCCTGTGAATTGAGGAGATCTTGGTGAGTTCCAGGAGTGTCCTGGAAAGAGGTAGTAGTCAGGAGAACGCGTTTGCTCATAGGATTATGGATTTGTCGGACAGGATTGCTATTATTGGAGGACGGGCAAGATGACAACCGCGAAAAGCATTCAAAAGCTCAAAAAAAGAGGAGTGATCCAATCGATCGCTCCTGATGAGGGGTTACGCTGCCTTATTTATCCCAAAAACTGAAGTCCGGCGGTGACGGTATAATCACTGGCAAGTTGTGGCCCATTGAGATC
>CALGMJ010000016.1 GCA_937958875.1 uncultured Verrucomicrobiales bacterium
CCTCGAGTCAGGAAAGGAGCTTCCGCCTGCTCAGGTTTCCGTAGTGATGGAGAACGCAGTAGAGATCAGGAAATCGAGCGGGCTCTCACAAGTGAAGTTTGCTGAGACCCTCGGGATCAGTCCAAAAACTCTCCACAAATGGGAGCAGGGGACTAGCACCCCGAGCGGAGCTGCCAAGTCACTTCTGAAACTCTATGCTGCCGAGCCGAAGACCGTCCGGCGTGTCTTGGCACATTAATTTTCCCCAAAATATTCTCCCAGTTCAATATAAGGTATTGATTGTTAGTTGTTTGGGTTTTGGTGGTTGTGATTGTGATTCCGGTTGTCGCGGGTTCAAGCCCCGTCGGTCGCCCCATTTTTAAATAAGGCCTAGCGAGGATAAATCCTTGCTAGGCCTTAGCTTTGCCCACATCTAGGGAAGGCTGGCAGTAGCAGGGTGATCAAGTTTAGGGGCATTTTTTTAAGTGGGTAAAATCATGCTTGGACAACTGTTTAGTATTGGAGCTTCAGAAACTTATAGGTGTGACGATTGTCATGAAGGAGCAGGCGTTGGATATCCGTGATGAGGGGTTCGGTGATTTATTGCAGTCGCTATAAATAGATGCTGTGCCTACAAGAAGGACATGAAGTTGGCGCAAGGGCAGGTTTGGAGGTCGGGAGAAGATTATTATCTCATCGTGGTGTGGGAACGTCTGGCAATTGAGTATAAGAAGATGGTCGATCTTGAAACCCGAGAGGGGACTCTGCATCAGGTGACGAAGAAGGAGTTTTGTCGTCTTATCAAAGGGGCAGAGCTCGTTCAGGGGGCTTGAGCTAGCAGGGAGGCTTTTTCTAAGAAGGATGATGGGGGGAGAAGGGAGATAGTGCTGTTCATTGTCCTCGATGGGTGTTGGTCTCGGGCATGAAGCCTTACCTGAAGCTTGCGGAGTCCACGATGCCGGACGGCACCATTTATTCTCTCCACAAGCATGACGGGAAAATTTACCTGAAGTATAACGGCTTCGAGCTGATGAGCACTTCGCTCACTTTTTCCGAGCAGATGTTGTCAGATGTCGGGTGTCAGGGGATCTTGGAAGGGGATTCTTCACGGCCTTCTCATCCGAAGGTTCTCATTGGTGGGTTGGGCCTGGGGTTTACGCTGAAACGAGCGCTGGAGTTAGTAGGGAGCCCGGCGACGGTCGAGGTTGCTGAGCTGATGCCTCCCTTGATCGAGTGGAATCGGACTCATCTCGTCGAGTTTAATGGGCCATTGTTAGAAGATCCTCGTACGAAAATCATTCAGGGTGATCTTTTCGATATTGTTTCGGATACGAAGTCTGAGACTTATGATGCCCTGCTCTTAGATATCGATAATACTCCAGACGATCTCATCACTTCTGGAAATGCCCGTCTTTATTCGCCTGGGTTTTTGGAGAAATTACGAAAGGTAATCACTCCGCGCGGGTGCATTGCTTACTGGCTCTCAGAGCCTGCCCCTAAGTTTAAAAAGTGCCTGATCAAGGCGGGCTTTAAGGTGGAAGAATTTGCTTCTAAGCCGCACGAAAAGTCAAAGCGCTCTCGTCATTGTATCCTACGGGCGCGGCGCTGATTTTAGCTGGCTTTTTGTAAGCCTGGGGTGCGAGCAAGGCCTTTGATATGGCTAAATCCGACGAGTTTTCGCTCTTTTTCATCCCAGAGACGGTATGAAAGGGACTGAAATCCTTTTTTGAGGGTGAGTGGTTCAACGCTTTGAAAGATATCGTGAGAGTTATGACACTCCTCGAGATGGTAGTTCGGGATACGTGAACTGAGGTGATGGATATGATGGTAGCCAATGTTTCCTGAAAACCACTGGAGTACTTTTGGGAGTTTGTAGAAGGAGCTTCCTTCGAGCGCGGCAGCGGTGAAATCCCAGTCTTCTTCCCGTTCCCAGTAGACGCCTTCAAATTGATGCTGCACGTAGAAGAGCCACACTCCTGAAGTGGCAGCAACAGCGATGGTCGTGAGCTGAATGAGGAGGTAGGGAAGCCAGCCGTAGATCGCGATCAGGACAGCTGCTAAGCTAAAAATGGCAGTGTTCATGAGCCAGACGGAGCGACGGTAGCTCTTTTTCGCTCCAGGGGTGGTGAAGCGTTCACGGATGAGGAAGAGGTAAAGAGGAGCGAGAAAAAAGAGAACGAAGGGATTTCTCATGCCGCGGTAGGTGAGGCGTTTCCAGCGGGGCGAGCTAAGGTATTCCTCCACGGTCATGGTCCAGACATCGCCGGTGCCACGTCGATCCAGATCTCCTGCGGCACTGTGATGCACGGCATGTTCCCATTTCCAATGGGCGTAAGGGGTAAAAGTCAGGATGCCACAGATGAAGCCGACGATATTATTGGCTCTTTTCGATTTAAAAAATGATCCATGACCACAGTCGTGAAAGATAATGAAGACGCGCACTAAAAGCCCCCCAGCAAGAAGAGCGATGGCGAAGGTGAGCCAGAATGAAACGGAGAGGGTGAAATACATCGCTACCCAGAGCGCGAGGTAGGCCCCAAGTGAGTTCACAATTTGCCAGAGGGCTTTTGCCTGGCTGGGCTTCGTGAAGGGATTCACGATTTTTTTCCATTCCTTGACCGTAGGCAGAGGAGGGAGGCTGGGGGATTTTGGATCGAGCATGTGAAGGTGCGTGTCGCGCGAGCGACCTTGTTGGCAAAATTGATTTGGTCAAGGCAGGAGGGAGCGCTTTTCGTCTCTTTCTTACATTTTGCGTTTGGGGATGTGGGAACTTACCGCATGATCGAGCCATGCCCCGCTGCGCCCAATCCGTTTATGAGGTTTTTGAGCATCAAAAGAGTGATCTTTTACGTGATTTGCTAAAAAACTCTGCTGATTTCCCTCAGGTGCTCGTTTTTCTGCAGTCACGCAAGAACGTGCATGAGGTGACAGCGATGTTGAATCGGGCGGGGATTTCAGTGGAATCGATCCATGGCACGACCAAGCCAGAGTTACGGACCCGAGCGATCGAGGATCTAAAATCAGGCACGCTACAGGTCGTAGTTTCGACTAATGCGGTGGTGCAAAATTTTGATTTAGCGGGAATTTCAAAGATCCTCTATTTCGAATTTCACGAGCGGGATGAGGATTATCTGGCTCGTCTTGAGTCGACAGAGGTGGAATCGCTCGTCCTGGTAACGCAGGAAAATCAGAACCAGCTCAAGAAGCTCGAAGCTCTGGTAGGGGAGGAAATTCCTCGCAAAACCTTGGCCGAATTCCCCTACGATACTCAGCCGAAATACGTGCCGCCGGTAAGAACTAAGGGTTACAGGCCGAATAAGACTGGTTCTAAGCCACTCCAGCATAAGAAGCCAAAGCTGAAAAATAAGGGGCCGCGGCGTAAGACGGGGCGCACTCGGAAGCGCTAGGAACTGCTTCTCGCCGGAGCCTGAAATCGAACTCCCGCTTGACAAAAGAGGAGGTGAGCCTATCTGAAGGTAGGTGCGCGAAGGCGAATATTTTGTCGATGTTCACCTTTACCTTGGAACCATTTACAAGAGAAGATCAACAAGATGACAACAATACCGATGGAAGATAATTTCGAGGACATTCTCGGAAAGGCGATGCGTGGCACTGGCTTAAGTGATCCTATTTTAGAATTTCTCACCGGAGTTCCTGAAGAAACGATCGTGAAACTCAAGGATGGTGTTTTTGATGAAGATGCTCTTCGTAAAGTAGCGGCTCCGTTAGGTCTGGACTCTGTCACTCTCGTGGAGCGAGCGAAGGAGAGCTGGACTCCAGAGCCAGTTAGCATCGAAGGACTTCGGCAGTTCAACACTCCTTTCGAAGATATGACGGTGAACTACTACCTCGTCTGGGATGCGGTGTCTAAAGAAGCTGCTATTTTCGATACAGGAACGGATGCGAGCGAGGGATTGAAATTAGTCGATGAACTTGGTCTGAAGCTGACTCACATGTTCATCTCCCACTCCCATCTGGATCATATTTTAGATCGTGCTGCGGTGGAAAAGCATAGCCCGGAGATCAAAACTTACGTGAATGCTTTTGAAGCCGTTGAGGGAGCTGATCGTTTTGTGGCCGGGAAGACGTTTTCTCTGGGAGGACTCACGATCGAGACTCGCATGACAAAAGGACATTCTCCCGGAGGTACGAGCTATATCGTAAAAGGTTTAGCCGAGCAGATCGCGATTGTCGGTGATGCTCTCTTCGCTCAGTCTATGGGTGGTGGCATGATTTCTCACAGCGATGCTCTTGCTACGAACCGCAGCGAGCTCTTCACTCTTAGCGATGAGACCGTGGTCTGTCCTGGACACGGCCCCATGACGACCGTGGGTGAAGAAAAAGCACACAATCCCTTTTTTCCTGAGTTTAAGTAAAGAGCGGAATGTCTGCTCAGGTCTTAATTATCGGTGGAGGAGTGAGCGGTTTACGGGCCGCTCAGCTCCTTCAGCAGAAAGGGATTTCATTTCGAATATTAGAGGGGGGGGCTGACTTCGGTGGTCGCGTCCGTACTTTGTTTCGAGAGGAAACACCGCTGGAGCTAGGTCCATCATGGTTTTGGCCTCAGGAGAATCCTCGCGTTACTCAATTGGTCAATGAACTCTCGCTGCCGAGTTTTTCTCAATATACCGAGGGAGATGTCATCATCGATAATCAAGGATCGTTAGGGCGTCAGTCGCATCGGGCGATTGATCCACGGATTGCTTATCGTCTCACTGAAGGCTCACGCTCACTCACTGATGCTTTAGTACGACAGTTGCCTGCTGAATGCCTTTTAAGAGATCATCAGGTCACTCATATTTCAGACCTTAAGGATGGGATAGAGGTAAAGGTGAAGACTCCGAGCGGGGAGGAGATCTTGAGAACTGAAAAAGTCATCATGGCAATGCCACTTCGCTTGCTTGAGGACTCAATTATTTTTTCTCCAGCACTGCCTGAAAAAATCGCTCATCATTTTCGTGAGACTTCAACCTGGATGGCGGGAGAGGCGAAATTTGTCGCCCTTTATCAAGAACCCTTTTGGCGGAAGGAAGGGCTTTCGGGAACTAGCTTCGGGAATGTTGGACCTCTTTCTGAAACTCACGACGCCTCGCATCCGAATGGGCGAGGAGCCTTGGTAGGATTCTGCATACCAGCACCACAACAGCGAGCTGCCATGGGCGAGGAACTTGTGCCGCTCTGCCTGAAACAAATAGCCCGCTACTTTGGCCCAAAAGCACTCGAACCCATAGAGGCGAGAGTGATGGATTGGTCGACAGAAGCAATGACTGCAACGGCGAAAGATGGCCCGCTTCATGAGCACCCGAGATATGGGCTTCCAGCTGAAGCGACATCTCTCTGGCAGGGAACTCTCAGATTTGCTGGGACTGAAGCGGCCAGAGGTCACGGTGGTTATCTGGAAGGAGCGCTAGAAGCAGCAGAGGCGGCAGTTGATGACATGGCGTCGTGTTGCGGCGATGAAAGATAACATCGAAGCGGTTTAGTCGTTAGTTACGCCAAGTTTTATCTACCATCGCTCGCATCTATGCCACAGTGGATCGAGTCCTCAAGCTCTGGGGTTGAGTTAAGCTAGCAGCTGTTTCACCACATGGCCGTGCACGTCGGTGAGGCGGAAGTGACGGCCTTGGTATTTGTAAGTGAGGGTCTGGTGATCCATGCCCATGAGGTTGAGGATGGTGGCTTGAAGGTCGTGCACGTGAATGGCGTGGTCTGAGACGTGGTGTTTGGTGGGATTATAGATCTCGTTGGGGGATTGAGTTGGGTTTATGATGTTGTATCCATAGGGATCGGTTTTTCCGACGGTGATACCAGGCTGGATTCCTCCGCCTGCCATCCAGATGGAAAAGCATCGTGGGTGGTGGTCACGTCCATAGTTTGTTTTTGTTAGTGATCCCTGGGAGTACGATGTTCTTCCGAATTCACCACCCCAGATGACGAGGGTGTCATCGAGCATGCCACGTTGTTTGAGATCTTTGATAAGCGCGGCTGAAGCTTGGTCGACCTCTTTGGCTTGGCCGCGAATTCCTTTGGGGAGATTGCTATGGTGGTCCCATCCTTGGTGGTAGAGCTGGATGAAACGGGTTCCACGTTCGGCGAGTCGGCGGGCGAGGAGGCAGTTCGCGGCGTAGGTGCCGGGTTTTCGACTATCTTCGCCATACATTTCGAAAACGGAATCAGGCTCGTCTGCAATTTCAGTCACTTCAGGGACGCTGCTCTGCATACGATACGCCATTTCATATTGAGCGATACGTGACTGGATCTCGGGGTCGAGTTCCTTTCGGTAAGAGTGCTCATTAAGGGAGTTAATTTTATCGAGCACGGCTCGGCGGCGAGAATGGCAGACTCCATCGGGATTGCTCAGGTAGAGCACGGGGTCATTTCCGGAACGGAACTGAACGCCCTGGTGGCGAGAATCGAGAAAGCCAGAGCCCCAGAGGCGGGAGTAGAGAGGCTGTCCTCCTTGGTTAGCTGAGACGAGGACGATGAAGGAAGGCAAATTCTCATTGAGCGAACCGAGCCCGTAAGAAAGCCAAGCGCCGAAGGATGGTCGGCCCGCGATTTGTGAGCCCGTTTGGAAATAGGTGATAGCCGGATCATGGTTGATGGCCTCGGTATACATATTGCGGACGATACAGATGTCATCGGCAATTTCTCGGTGGTAGGGAAGTAGTTCCGAGAGTTCCTGGCCTGATTTGCCATAGCGTCCGAAGTCGAAATGAGAACCTGCGAGGGGGATGCTGGTCTGATTACTCGACATCCCGGTGAGACGCTGGTTTCCGCGCACCGAGTTCGGTAGGTTTTCTCCATTCTTTTCACGGAGAAGAGGTTTGTGATCAAAGAGGTCTTGCTGGGCTGGCCCACCAGACTGAAAGAGATAGATGATACGTTTCGCCTTCGGGGCGATGTTCGCTAGGCCCTCGGGGATACGGTCTTCTCCTTGGGCGAGGAGAGAGCTGAGTGCTAGCCCTCCAATTCCAGTAGCGGAACGAGAGAAAAAATGACGGCGATTAACCGAAAGCAGATCGTCTAGAGTATTCATGGGAAAATGAGGAAGAGTTATCGACGCCAGATAGTGAGATCGAGATTGAGGATGGCTTGGCAAACGGTGGTGAGAGCGGCGAGTGGAACAGCCTCTAAAGATGGGTCCGCAGTTTGTTCTCCGTGCTTGATGAGCTTTTGGGCTTCCTCTGGTTTCTCTCGGTAGTGAGAGAGTTGTTCTTGGAGGAGTTCTTGCAGGATTTTAGATTCAGTTTCATCAGGAGCCCTACCGGTAAGGACGGTGAAGGAGAAAGGCACCCAACTAGATTCAGATGAATTTTGAGAGATGGCTCTAGCGGCGAGTTCTCGAGATGCTTCGACAAACTGGACGTCGTTCATGAGGACGAGAGCCTGGAGAGGGGTGTTCGTCCGGGAGCGAGCGACCGAGCACACTTCACGAGTGGTGGCGTCGAAAGCCATCATGTTTGGTAGCGGGGCCGTTCGTTTCCATACCGAATAAAGTGAGCGTCGATAGAGGCTTTTACCAACGGATTGCCGATAGGCTGGGGACATGGTGTTTGCTTCGCGCCAGAGATCTTTGCCTGGTTGGTAGGGGGATACTGGAGGGCCACCCATGTCGGGGTTCATTAGTCCGGAAGCACTGAGGGCGAGATCACGGATCTGTTCAGCGGCGAGCCGGTAGGCGGCTCCGCGGGCCAGTTTTTGATTGGCTGGATCATTTTCTAGTGCTTCTGGCTTGGTGGCAGAATCCTGGCGGTAAGTGGCGGAGAGAACGATCGCTTTACAGAGCCGCTTGATATCCCAGCCTGAAGAAATGAAATCACGGGCGAGCCAGTCGAGCAGCTCAGGGTGAGTGGGAAGAGATCCTTGAAGTCCAAAGTTTTCAGGAGTGTCTACGAGGCCAGCTCCAAAAAAGCGTGCCCAAAGACGGTTTACAAAAACGCGAGAGGTAAGTGGGTGGTCGGGGTGAAGGGTCCATTGGGCGAGGCCAAGGCGATCTTTCGGATAGGAATCAAAACGAGGACCGATGTGCTCGAAAGTTTCTCGTTTTACGCGGACATCCTCAGTCTTAGGAGCATCGTACTCACCTCGGGCCAAAATGTAGGCCGGTCTTGGCGTGGCGAGTTCCTTCATGACCGGGATTTCCTGCATTGCTTCTTCCGCGAGGACTAGGTCATGTTGCGTTGAATCTCGCTGCTGGCGCCAGGTGCGATAGGCCGGCGAGTGTGCAGAGCGAAAATATAAAGAGACCTCCGGTGATGATGTTTCGGCTAGCTTGCTCACTAAGAGCTCAGGCTGGGTCAGGTGTTTGATTTCAAGAGAAGTAAGGTCTCGGGAAAAGAGGTGCAGTTCATCGACTAGTGCTCCGGCCAGGCCTCGGTCACGGAAGCGATATCCGAGGGCAAACTTTCCGCCATGTTGAACGGCGACCGCTGCGCTCTTTTGCACTTCATCACGTAAGATTTCCACTTCGAGAAGATTGCCGTCGAGGTAAAGCTTAAGCCCTTTGGCCTGACTGGAGGCGTCATATGTGGCGGTCAGGGTGTGGAGGTTGCCCGCCGGGATGGGTTGTATGGTACGTACTCCGATGGCGTTTCCGGGCCAGACGCGATAGAGGCGGGATTCGACATGTCCGTCCTCTAGCATGAGATCCCAGCCATTATATCCAGCATCTGTCCCTCGCGTAGTATGAGCAAGAACGGCGCGCGATTTTTTACGTTCATTCTCTTGAAAACGAATGGCAACGGTAAAGGGGGTCCAACGATCGAAGGGTTTGATCTCAGCGACGGTGATGCCACGGTCTCCATCAAGCGGAAGTGCTTTACGGTCGTTACCAAGATCGACGAGGGGAATGGTCGGAGAATGGTTGTGGTCATTTTCAGCAAAGTAGTAAGTCTCTTTGCTTGGTTTCTGAGAGAAATCGAGATGAGCGATGAGGTCTGGGTAGAGAGCTTCGTGAGAAGGAGGTGCCCACTTTTCGTATTCTTTTCGTACTTGCTCGTTTAGTTGATCTTCTTGGGCTTTAAGTTGAGTGAGTTTTTGAACTGCTTCCTGAAGCGCTTTTTCTTGATTAGGAGTTGGTAGGAGAAGGCTGGGCGAAGGCACTTTTTCGGTGCGGTCGTACATCCCGTTTTCATCAATGGAATTGAAAAAGGAGAACAACGAGTAGTAATCGCGCGCCGTGATGGGATCGTATTTATGATCATGGCAACGCGAGCATTCCATGGTGAGTCCGAGCATGGCGGTGCCATAGGTGTGAACTCGATCGGCAATGTTTTCCGTGCGCCATTCTTCAAAGATGGCACCACCTTCATTATTAAGGCGGTGGATACGATTAAAGGCGGTGGCGAGGTGCTGTTCGCGGGTTGGCTTTTCCAAGAGGTCGCCAGCGAGCTGCCAGGTTACGAATTTGTCGTAGGGAAGATTTTCGTTAAACGCTTTTACGACCCAGTCGCGGTAAGGCCACTGGGTGTTTAGTTTATCTGACTGATAACCATAAGAGTCGGCGTAACGCGCGGCGTCGAGCCAGCCTGTGGCAAGGTGCTCGCCGTAGCTTGGGCGTTTTAAAAGCTCATCAATGGTGAGTTCATAGGCCTGAGCTGGATTTGTTTTGAGTAAGTTCTGGAAGGTTTCGATATCCTGAATCTGTGGTGGTAGCCCGGTCAGGTCAAAATGGACCCGGCGTAACCAGCGTAGAGGATCCGCTTCAGAAGAGGGAGTGAGGTTTTCGTCTTCGAGTTTTGCGGCGACGAATTGATCGATGGGAGATTTTTTCCATGAGGCGAGTTTAGTAAGCTCAGGAAGCGGGACTTCTTTTGGCAGCGCTTTAAACGACCAATGAGGCTCGTATTCGGCCCCTTCTTCAATCCACTGTTTGATGAGTTTTTTTTCACGATCAGAGAGCGTGATTTTTGATTTTGGAGTGGGCATGACCAGTTCTGGGTCATCACTGATGATGCGCTGGTAGGCGACGGATGCTTCCGCATCTCCGGGGACGAGGGCATGTCCTGAGGATTCTTTCAATTTCGCATAGGCTTGCTCGGGGAGATCGAGGCGAAGACCAGCTGAGTTATTTTCTACATCAGGTCCGTGGCAGGCGAAGCACTTGTCAGAGAGAATGGGGCGAATGTCCGAATTATACGAGAGCTTCTTCGCCTCTGCATCTGCATGCGGGAGGAGGAAGAGCAGGCCGACTAGCACGAGAAGGCGGCCTGAAAATGGAGTGTATACGTAGGATGTCATCGGTCAGCTGGGAAATGTCTACCAAGTCTCACCTTACGCCAAAAAAATGTTCATCACCCCAAAAAAATGAGCCCCTGACTCTCCAAAACTAGGAAAGCAGGGGCTCGAAGTCGTTCTTTCTAGAAAAAGAGTCTTATTTTTCTCCGAAGAGATCCATGAAGGTATGGAGTTCGTTATGAAGGATTTCGACGGCCTTCGGGTCGGTGGATTGCTTACACTTCATCGCCGCAACGATGAGCTTGTGGCAGGTGGTGAGCTTCTTGTTGTATGACTCTTGATTGGTCTTAGCTTCAGCAGTTTTTAGACGCTGGGCGAGGAAGTAGTTGAGCACTTTATCTTGAATCGCCTGAGCGTGGGATTCTTTATTCATGATCCAGCGAGTCAGCTGATGCGCGTTTGCCGCGGGATCTTTTGAGAGTTCTGCGATTTTTTTTGCGGCTTTCTCCACGGTGACGTAATCGGTGTGCATGGCACCGAGGACATTGTTGTCATCATAAATGCCACATGGAACCTGACAGTGAGCTGAAACGGAGGCCGGAGCGAAAAGGGCGAAGGCGGAAAGGAAGAGAGCAAATCTTTTCATATCGAGCTAGAAGTTAGCGGTGAACGAATCAGGCGCAAGTCGCGAGAGTGGTCTTATGCATGTCATTTCATTCATATTAACGTGGGAACTTTTTCAGATATTCTGCGATTTCGAGCATCGGAGGGCGTTCTTCTTCGGTGATTTGGGTGGAGATTTCTTCGTATTCGGTGCCATTGGCTTGCAGAGCCCGGTAGATGTCTGAGATGGCTTCATGCTGAGTCGCCTTTCCATGGGATTCGAGACGGCCGAGGAATGATTGCAGAATGCCGAAGGCCATTTTCCCAAGTGCCGCAGTCGATTGGTTTCGGTGGACGCGTTGATCCAGATCAGTCTGAGCAAAAGCGCTCATGCCGTATTCATGATAGACATCGAGGATGTGGGAGGTTTCCACTCCATAGCCGATGGGGAAGGGGATTTTTTCCAGAACTTCACGCCTCACGGCATACTCACCAGAGAGGGGCTGGAAGAGCTGGGAAAGTTCCGGGTAGAAGAGGGAGAAAAGAGGGCGGACGAGGATTTCGGTCACCCTTCCGCCACCGGTCGGACGAATGCCCTGCGAAAAGGCGAGAGGACGCTCGTAGAAGGCCTTACAATAATGGACTTCCGGGCGGTGGATGAGTGGAGCAACAAGGCCGTAAACAAATCTGGGGTGAATGTTGGCAATGTCGGCATCGACGTAGCAAATGATGTCTCCTTTTAATTCATAGACGGCTTTCCAGAGGTTTTCGCCTTTGCCGCGTTTGAAGCCTTGCGAGGGTAAGATGTCTCCCGAGTAGTGAAAGTCGGCTCCGTAGGCTTCAGAAATTTCGCCAGTGCGATCGGTTGATCCTGAGTCGATGACGGCGAATTCATCGATGAGGGGGAAGCGATCCATGAGGGCGCTTTTAAAAATCACGATCTCTTTTCCGATCGTTTTTTCCTCATTGAGAGTGGGGATACAGAGGGAGATTTTCAGTCCTGATTCTTCCTTGGCTTTACAGAGAGCTTCGAGGTCTTCGAAATCGGAATGATGGTAGGTATTGGTATTGAGCCACATAATGCTTAAGCGGAAAAAGTTTCAGTGTTAGATTGGTCGATTTCGAGAATGAGGGCGATGAGCTGAGTGAGTCCGGTGAAAAGAGGAGGTAGGTCTACCGTTTCTCCCGGTTCATTGAGATGGCGCGCGGTGCTGAGTCCGAGCGTGATGGCTGGGATTTCTTTTAGGATCAGTGCGGAGAGATCTGAGTAAGATGGTCCAAGGACTGGCGTGATCTCGAGGTCCGAGAGGATTTTACGGTGAGCAGTGACGAATGGGTGGGAAAAGGGGATGCCACCAGGCTTACGGAGGGCGGAATATTCGATAGTGCATTCCGAGTGGGTGGCTGCGCCGAGTTCCTCTAGGATGCTTTCGATCTGGAGACGCACGTCGCGAGCACGACCGGGTTCTTCTGAACGGATTTCAAAACGTAAGGTCGCGGTGTCAGGCGGGCGGTTAAAGGTGCGCCCGGAACGAATGGAGCCGATAATGAGTGAAGTACGAGGTTCTTGAGGGAGAGGAATTTCGAGAATCTTGCGTAGGATGCGGTGCATCAAGATGATGGCGTTTTCGGACTGTTCCCAGCGAGAGTTTGGATCTTGCTGCACCTTGCAGGTGATCTCGGCCTGGACCATGCCAAAGCAGGAATGGTTCAGCCGACCGAGGGTGGTTCCTTCGACGACGATCCCGGAATGGATCGGGCCTTGGTAGTTATCGAGAAAGAAATGGAGGCCAGCGAGGTCCTTGCTTCCTAGGGAATTAACGTGTGAAAGGAGGAGGAGGTCGTGACGGAGCTTGATGCCGAGTTTATCTAACAGATCAGGTAGGGCCGCGAGTGCGGCAAGGCCGATGGTATTGTCAGAAAGTCCCATGCCGGTCATTGCTTCTGAGTCGACATTCACGGTGACTCGCTGATCGGTGGGGATGTCGAGGTGGGTATCTGCGTGAGCAGTGACTAGGATCGGGTTGAGATGTTCAGAACCCCGGATGAGTCCCTGACAGTTTCCTTCTTCATCAATGGAGATGTGCTCTAGGCTCGATTGAGCAAAACGCTGGGCGACGTATTTATTACGCTTAGCCTCATCTCCGGTGGAAGCGGGAATTTCACCCAGCATCACCGCATCTGCCAGGTAGAGTTCTTTGTGAGAAAGTAAGGACTGCTGGAGATCAAGGAGTGAGTGTTCTGGCATAGAGGTATGGTCTTATATGCACTCTTTAGCATCTCGTGGGCCATGTTTCAAAATAGCGAAATCGATCATATGATTTCGGTAGCTTTTCAGGCGTTACGATTTCATAAAAAACGGCCACTGGCAGAACCAGTGACCGCTTTTTAAAATTTTAGAATCCCGTAAGGACCTAGCCCACCTCAGAGATGGTCTTGAGCACGCGGGAAGCGATGGCGTATGGGTCACCTTCAGAGTTTGGACGGCGATCTTCAAGATAGCCTTTCCAGTCATTTTTCGCGAAGGAGTGTGGAACCCGGATGGAAGCGCCACGGTCAGCGATTCCCCATGAGAACTTGTCGATGGACTGAGTCTCGTGGAGGCCGGTGAGGCGCTGGTCATTGTCTGGTCCGTAGACGGCGATGTGCTCCATGCAGTTCTTCTCGAACTGAGCCATGAGCTTATCGAAGTATTCCTTACCGCCTTCTTCACGCAGCTTCTCGGTGGAGAAGTTACAGTGCATACCGGAACCGTTCCAGTCACCCTTGAGAGGCTTACAGTGCCAGTTTACGTCGACACCGTACTCTTCACAGAGACGGAGGAGGAGGAAACGTGCGACCCAGATCTGGTCAGCAGCACGCTTGGAGCCTTTTCCGAAAACTTGGAATTCCCACTGACCCATGGCCACCTCAGCATTGATGCCTTCGTGGTTGATGCCAGCATAGAGACAGAGGTCGAGGTGCTCGTCCACGATTGCGCGGCCGATGTCACCTACGTTCTTGTAGCCAACACCGCAGTAGTATCCGCCCTGAGGCTCAGGATATCCACCTTTCGGGAAACCGAGGATGTGGCCGTCTTTCTCGAGGAAGTATTCCTGCTCAAAGCCGAACCATGCGTTTTCGTCGTCGAGAACGGTCGCGCGAGCGTTTGATGGGTGTGGATTTCCGTCTGGGAGCATGACCTCACACATGACGAGGACACCGTTTTCACGAGTGCCGTCAGGGTACAGAGCCACTGGCTTAAGGATACAGTCGGAGTCGCCGCCGTCTGCCTGCTGAGTGGAGGAGCCGTCAAAGCCCCATTCAGGGAGCTGATCAAGAGTTGGGAATTCGTCGAATTCCTTGATGCAGCATTTGGTACGAAGGTTTGGGACGGGCGTGTAGCCGTCCAGCCAGATGTAATCGAGTCGGTATTTAGCCATTGGTCTGATTGGTTGCTTGGAAGAATAGTTTCCAAAAGCGGAAATCCCAGTTGGGTCGAGATTTCCATGCGGAAGAAAGCAAGCATTGTGCCAGCTTTTAGACAACATCAAACTCTGCCACAATGAGGGTAGTGTCGTCTTTTGGGTCGTTTTCGCAGGCTGTTTCCAGCATTTCTTCAGCGATGACTCGAATTCCATCGTATGCGCCGAAGCGATCTTCGATCTGCCGATCCCAGAGCCCATCCATCACTCCATCAGTGCAGAGAAGGAGCCGGGCACCAGGTTCGATGGCGATACAGCCTGTCTGAGGCTGGATCCGGTGCGGGCCTCCGCCCATCACGTCCGAAAGGCGAGACTTTCGTGGGTCTGTGCGGTAGGCATACTCGGTGATTTCACCGTTTTTAAGGCTGTGCCAGAGGCGGCAATCATCTTCGGTGAGCTGTTCAATATGCTCGCCATCCTTAAGATAAAGGCGGGAATCACCAACATGGACCCAGTAAAGAGTGGCAGGAGTGATCCAAGCGAGGGTGAAGGTGGTGCCACAGCCTGAGAGACGAGGGTCTGAAGATGAGAGTGCGAGGAGTCCGTCATGAGTCGCCTTCGTGAGAAGATCTAGGGCACGTTTACCGCCTGAGCCGCTTTCAATGACTTCATATAGCTCTACGGCATCCTTTTTTAGAAAATTGAGGACAAGGCGGGACGCAAAATCTCCGGCATTTCGTCCTCCCATGCCATCACAAACTGCTAGCGCTAGGTGGGATGGAGTGAGTAGTTCTTCTCCATATGGGGCGAGGGTGCGATAGCCGTTCGAATCGACACTCATCGCCAGATAGCTGTCATCATTTGTGTCATGCTTATGGCCACGGCGGCTCTGGGCGACCCAGCGGGCACGCCAGCATGTGCCACGGGAGATGCTACCACTCATAGGGTCAGGGAGAATTTCTGAACCTTCAAAGCTCATCAGGCAAAAGCGGCCTAGAGATTCTGAGTAGACGACGTAGCGTGGATCTGGATGGTCATGACGGATTCCGAACTGTTCTTCGAGTTCACGAAAAAGAGCCTCCGCTTTATCTACGCTCAAATTCGGCACGATCGCGCCACAATTCGTGGTGATGATCGTTAATCTGTCAGCCTGGGCTTCTAGGAGACGAGGGACATTTGGGCAGCCACGTTCTTCTAGGACACGTAGAACATTTTGTTCCTGGTTAAAGCGTTCGTGAGCATTAGCGCCGAGGAAACGTTTTTGAACATGCCCCTGAAAATCGATTTTCACACTTGTGTGAATCTCGTCTTGTCCTCCATTCATAAATGATTTTTATTGATATTTAGAAGTTTCTACCGAGTCAAAGACCTTTATCTATTCAAAGGGTATCTTGACAAGTTCTGGAGTCAGGTAGATTTTGCAGCGTGGAAAGGCAAGTGATTCCCGGTAAGACAATTTATCGTCTGTCGATTTATAATCGGTGTCTTCGGCGTGTTGAAGAGAACCAGCTGACGACGATTAGTTCGTCTGCACTGGCTAAGGCTGCGGGAGTGAACCCTTCCCAATTACGGCGGGACTTTACCTATTTGGGGCAGTTTGGAACCCGTGGTCTCGGCTATCCGGTGCAGGAGTTAATGGATGCTATTCGTGATGTTCTGGGGCGTGAAAACTTACAGCCAGTGATTTTAGTCGGGGCTGGAAATTTAGGTTCTGCCTTATTGCGTTATCAGGGATTCCAGAAAGAGGGATTTGAAGTGGTCGCAGCCTTTGACGCGGTGCCAGATGCCGTGATGCAGCGTGAGATCTCTGTTCCGGTCTATGATGTGGATACAATGCCGAAATTCATTGCTGAGAACGACGTTAAGTTAGCGATTCTTTCCGTTCCAGTAGAGCATGCGCAAGAGGTGGCAAATGAGCTTGTCGATGCTGGGGTGCAGGGGATTTTAAGTTTTTCTCCGACCGTTCTTCAGGTCCCAGAAACGGTGACCGTCAATAGCGTGGATCTCGCGCTGGAGCTAGAGCAGGTGAGTTTCTTTGTGAAAAATGAAAAAATCTCAGAGGTAGAGATTGAGCCGACCTCTTAGGGGGGCTTACTTTTTGGATATCGGAGATATTTTAAGAAGCTCTACTTGATAGGGCTTCATCTCAATTTCTTGGCCTAAAGGAAGACCGTGAATCAGGTCGAATGGTTGGTCTAAGTTTTCACTGCGCGAAAGTTTTACCCGGCGGGAATCTTTAGAAAGATTGATCAGTGAGATCGCAATGGCCCCATTTTTAAGTTCAGCTTCTTTTGCGATGACGCCATATGCCTTTTTTCCCTGAAGGTCAGTGATGGAAATAGGAATCTGTCGAGCTGGAATGAGTGGAGCTAGAATAGGGTGGAGGCGATCAGCGAGCGCGAAAGCATGTCCTTTTGCTGAGATGGGGGTCACGTTTTTGAGTGTGACTGCGGCGCGATCCTTACCGTGTTCGGTCTTAATGAAATTTTTTTCAGCATCGAGAGCGACCACTTTACCCGGGAATTTTTTCAACGCGGTAAGGCTGTCCTCTGAAATAAACTGAGTGGGTGGGATTAAGAGGGTATGCTGTTCTGTCAGCTGAGAGAGCTTTGTAGGAGTGGTGAAGCCGAGTGGGAGGTTGAGCATTTTTCCTGCTTCATAAAGCTTCTGCAGACCTTTCGTATAAGTCTGATTCTGAATCGCTGCTTCTTCACAGTAGAAGATGCGAAAGGGACGTTCCGTAGATGCCAGTTCGTGAATGGTAGGCGCGTGTGCGTTCAGCTCCTTCATCGTGCGGCCGAAGGAATCCAGTGCAACTGGCTGAGTGATGATCTCGCCGACAAAGACGCAGTCACGATCCATGGGGCTGCCGTCTCGATGGCGGCTCCAGACCCAAGCTTCAATCATGTTCATCCCATGAGAAAATGCGAGCCAGAGGGCACTTTGAACGTAGTCTCTGCCGAGATTATAATTTTTCCACTTGGCATCCAGTCCATGCCATTCGGAGTCATAGAAAGGTTTTTCAGGGTAGAGGGATTTAAAGAAATCGAGCGCGATGGATTGCTCTACCCACTCCATGCAGTAGTACTGAGGCCATTCTGGTTTTCCTTTGATGTTCACATTGATGAAATCATGAGGAATGGTGGTGAGGTCTGAGCCCATGACATCTTGAAGGTCAGCCAGGTGCTCGACATCGATCCCGCCATCGCGCCAAGTGTCTAGTAAACTTCCGCCGAGAACTTTAACCGTGGTTTTCCCGCTTTTAGGATCGTGCTTCTTCATCCCCTGATTGAGGAAGGTGAACCAGTCGTTGGCCCGGTCCATATTAAAACGGCAAAAGTCGTACCAAATAGGACCGCCGACTAAGGAGGTCGAGATGGGAACGGTGATTGCCTTTCGGGCTGCATTGAAATCTACATGCTGAGTATCATAGCTAGTATTGAGCTTTGAAATGTCATTATCGTAACGTTCTTTGAGCCATTTTTCATAGTGATCATAAGTCGCTTCAGAGATCCCATTTTTCGAGAGCCAGCCATCCTCGCGCGTTGCGAAGTGAGGTTCGTTTGCGAGAAGGTGGATTCGAGAAGCGTCACCCATTTGGGTGATGGCTTCAGGGAGTGTTTGTTCGAAAAGCTGTTCATACCATTTTCGGACGAGGGGGCTATCTGGATCACAACGTGTGAAATGACGGCTACCTTTAGTTGTTTCTGGATGCTTTTCCTTCATCCACCCAGCCAGTGAGTGACCGAGGAAAAAGACGGTAGGGGTGACGCCGACTTTATCATGGCTGATGAGTTGGTCCCTAGTTTGCGCCCTTGTGTTCTGGTGCACTTTGCCATCTCGTCCTAGCTTCGAAGCCGCCATATAGCTACTGCTGATAGTGCCAAAGGCTTTGAGGAGTTCTGGATCGTTGTGAAGCCAGTTGAAGGTGCTGGGGAAAACTGCTCGTCCTTTTTGGAAGACACCACCATTGCCGAGGTTGATGGCGGATTTTGAAAAATCGATGGCTGGCTTTAGGGTGATGTCCTTTTTGAGCTGGGCGTCGAGTTCCGCCATGGCAAAGCGAGCGACTTCTAAGCTGTCTTTGAGCTCCTCGAAAGGAAGATGAATATCATAGTTGTTGGGGATTTTGTCCTTCCACCAGAGATCTTCCATTTCCTTTTTAAGGACTTCCGGGTGATCACGATCATACTGAGCAAAGATTAGAAAGTTTTTGAGGACAACTTGAGAAACCTCGGCGCGTTCAGTGGAGAGACCCGCCGCCTGCGCTTCTTGAATTTTGGTGTCTAATTTTAGCTGAGCAGAGGATACCTCATTTTTCATCTGCTGCCAGGTCGCCTCATCGGTAGCTCCATCCCAGCCGAGGACTGCAAAAAGGCTGAGGTAGAAAACTGTGATAATAGAACAGAATGAAAAAAGGAGGGAGTGTTGTTTCGCCATGATGCGGTGTCAGGGTTTACGTGCCAGATTTTTTGTTTTTTCAGCGGAATCAGCGCAAGTGAGGTGGTCGCGGTAAAGTTCTGGAGAGAGTGAGTCAATGCTGTTGGTAAAGCACCTTCTTATTTTTAATAAAGATGTAATACAGGGAATCAGAGTGTTACCTAGATTTTGGATCTCCTTTGCTTTGATCGATTTTTCGAAGCAGAAAATAAGGCTGATCGTTTGGGTGTAATCGTTCCAAATATCGACGATAGACCTAGCATTCAGAGGTAGAATGAAAGCTTTGCCCGTTGTCAGTCCGTAATTCTGACGTTAATTTCACACAATGACTCGTTTAAAGGATTATCCTGTCATCATGCTTCTCTGCTGGGTGGCTATTTCCTCGCTCGTCTCAGCTCGGCCTTATTTTAATGATCAAAAGGCTCCTGAGTCTCTGGATGACCTTCAAAACATCCAGAAAGCAGTTCAGGCTAGTCTGCCTAAGGCGCGGGCTGCTACGGTCTGTGTCGAGCTGAAAGAAGGCTCTGGTTCTGGGGTGATTATTTCTCCAGATGGTTTAGTCCTCACCGCTGCACACGTTTCTGGTGGAGTTGATGAAGAGCTGACCTTGGTTTTCGAGGATGGGAAAAAGCTAAAGGCCCGTTCACTTGGCCTGAACTCAGACAATGATGCCGCGATGATTCAGATCACGGATCCAGGGCCTTTTCCATATGTAGATTATGAAACGGTGACGAATTTTGAACTGGGAGACTGGGTGTTTGCGCTCGGGCATTCTGGAGGTTTTGACAAGGAGAGAGGGGTGGTCACCAGGGTCGGACGAGTTGTGCGCCTTTCTTCAGATACCATTCGGACGGATTGTATGTTGATCGGCGGTGATTCTGGGGGACCGCTTTTTAACAGTGATGGAACCTTGATCGCCATTCATAGCCGGGTGGGCATGATTAAGGAAGATAGCCAGCATGTCCCTTTGGAAGCTTTTGAGCGGAAATGGTCTGAGATGAAAGCTTCTGAGTTTTTAGGAAATGGACCTTTTGCTCAACGTCGTAAACCGGGTACGGGATATCTCGGAGTTTCGGTGGCTCTTGAGAGTCATGGAGAAAGGCTCGTGATTGATAAAGTCGGTGAGGATACGCCAGCCTCTCGGGCGGGGCTCGAAGCAGGGATGGCTCTTCTAAAGCTAAACGACCACACCCTGACCAGTGTGGAGCAGTTTCAAAAACTCATGGGGAAAATGGCGAAAGGTGATGAAATTCGACTCACTTGGGAACGTCAGGAAGAAATCGAGGAAATCACGGTAGAACTGGAGGCGAGACCATGAATCTGAAGCAATTTTTCGTGTTCTTATGGCTTACTAGCCACTTTTTAAATGCCGCAGTGGTAGGCCTAGAACCTGAGCTGCGGCGTGATGGTCCAGTGATCAAAAAGGTTCTCGATCCGGTTCAGAAAAGTCTTCAGGACCATAGCGCTGTTTTTTATGATGCTAAGACGCGCAAATACTTTGTTTACGGGACGGTGATGTCTGCTGATGGCTTGATCCTGACAAAGGCGAGCGAGCTGGCGAAAGTGGAAAAATTTACCGTTCGAGTGGGGCGTAAACATTATCGTAATCCTGAGCTTCTAGAGGTGGATCATCGATGGGATCTCGCTTTGGTGAAAGTGCCGGCAGATGATTTAAAACCTGCAAAATGGGGTGAAACGGAGGCCCTGGATCGTGGAACTTGGGTCATTTGTAATGGCTCAACAGACCGGAAATTCCGGCGTCCAAGGATTGGCGTAATTGCTGCGACTGAGCGCGAGATTCCGGGGCCACCACTTGTCGCTTTAGGGGTGAGGCTGGAGACAAAAGATGGAGCGATCCACATTGGTCCCGTGAGCGAGGCTTCAGGCGCTCATGAAGCAGGGGTGAAGGAGGGTGATATTATTCTTTCGATTGATGGGGAGCAGCTGAAGAAGCATGAAGAACTCATCGATATTGTAAAAGAACGAGTTCCAGGTGATCAGATCGCTGTCGAATTAAAGCGGGATGATGAGAAAATTTCTACAAAGGTAGAGCTGTATCCCTATTATAAAGTGTATCCGCCGCAGTCGACACGGAATGATCATATGAGCGGGCTAATTTCTGATCGACGCACATCATTCCCAAGAGTGATTCAACACGACATCTTCTCTTCTTATCGAAATATGGGAGGGCCTTTAGTTACCTTAGATGGGGTCTGTGTCGGGATGAATATTGCCTGCGTCAGCCGTGTGACTAAATTTGCCATTCCAGCGGAAGAGCTACAGGTAGCTTTTGAGGAACTAAAAGCGAAGGCCTTCAATAAAGAAGGCCTTCAGGAGGAAGTGGAAGAGTGACAATAACGACTCTTCAAATCTCAATGATGAGATAAATCAGCCTTTTGGTGAGTTTGGTGAGACGGTGACAACCATGCTTTTTGCAGGGTCGAAGAGTTCCTGTGCAAGGGCCTTTGTCTCAGCGGAGGTGACTTTTTCGAGGTGCTCAGAATGGTGGAGGTGTTTGTCTGCGGGAAGCCCTAAGAGCACATCGAGAGAGGCCATGCGGGCACGGGTGCCTGGGCTTTGATTTCGTAGTGCTTCGCGTGCTTTGGCATTTGCTTTTACTCGCTGGAGGATTTCTTCAGGGATGCCGGTATCAATGAGTTGATCAATCTGTCCCTGTAGTTCACGGCGGGCGACATCGAGTTGATCTGGGGCCGTGCCCAGATAAAAGGAGGCAAGACCGGTATTGATGCCATGGAAGACAGAGGTGCTGACATAGTATGCGAGACCCAGCTCTTCCCGGATACGGGTGAAGAGGGGGCCAGCCATATCAGAACACCAGGAGTCGATTAGTTCGAGCGGGAAACGGCGGGAATCATTAGCTGAGATCCCGGGGTATCCGATGGCGAGGACGGCTTGCTCTTTAGGTAAATGGAGTCCGATTTCTCCAGTTTGAGTCGGGGTTTCGGTGAGTGGAATCTCAGGTGGGTGAGTGGGAAGATGAGAGAAGTGTTTCTCTAGTTCGGCCACGGTAGTTTCTGGATCTAGATCTCCGAAGAGGGCAATGACGAGATTTGGAGCGGTGAAGTATTTTGAGTGGTGTGCGCTGATGGCAAGACGGTCCAGAGAAGCGAGAGATTCTTCCGTGCCAGAGGTTGGGATGCCGTAACCTTGGCCTTGCCAGAGGCGGGTGCGCATTTCTCGGAAAGCGCGGCTAGCGGGGTCTTCGAGAGCTTCTTGAATTTGGG
Source organism: uncultured Verrucomicrobiales bacterium (assembly GCA_937958875.1). Taxonomy (GTDB): domain Bacteria; phylum Verrucomicrobiota; class Verrucomicrobiia; order Verrucomicrobiales; family Akkermansiaceae; genus SW10. Next base: position 21,851 of record CALGMJ010000016.1, read on the forward strand.
CCAGATGGCTGGCCTTTTCTCGCTCGATGGCATCGCTCGGGAAGGAGGGATCTTGGATGATTTCAGCGAGGAGTTCGATGATTTGGCTAAGGTCATCTTTGAGGCAGTAGCTGGAGATGGATAGGGTATTATTTCCAGCGCCAGGGCGTAGGCTAGCACCCAGGCTTTCGAGTGTTTCTGAAATTTCCAGGGCACTCCGATTTTGAGTTCCTTTCAGGAGGAGGCTCGCTAGGAGGGTGTTGATGCCAGCTTGGGCTGGTGTTTCGGTGAGGCAACCAGCCTGAAGCACGGCTTGGCCGTAAACGACGGGGATTTTTGGGTCATACTGTAGGATGACACGGATGCCATTGCTGAGAGTGTGCTCGCTGATGGGGCTGCTTTTACTTCCAGATTTACGGGTAAGTGAATCTGCTTGATAGCTCTCAGGCTGAAGGCAGGTGACGGTAAGGCGAGATGGGATGAGGTATTTCTGAGCAACTCGGCGAATGTCACCTCCCGTGATGGCATTGAGTTCCTTGAGGCAGTCTCGAGTGTAATTGAGATTTCGGGTGTTATGCCAGTTAGACGCTAGATCGGAAGCTCGGCCGGAGGCCGTGGCGAGGGTTTTAAACTGTGAGGCTGAGATTTGGCGCTTTGCCCGTTGAAGTGCATCAGTGAGATCACTGGTTCCAAGGGCTTGAATTTGAGCGAGCACTTCCTTTTCAATGTCTTCTGAACGGCTGGGATCATTTTCAGAATAGACGCTGAAGAAACCAGGCCCTACGGGTGGAGACCAAGTGTAGGATCCGATCTGAAGGGCGAGTTCTTTTTCTTCACGGAGAACTCGGTAGAGAGGAGTGGAGCGGCCTCCTCCGAGGATGGTAGCGAGGAGATCTAAAGCCGCCGCATCTTCGTGAGAAAGAGCTGGAATCGGCCAGCACATGGAAAGATGTGCCGTGGGAATAGCGAATGTTTCCGTGGCCCGGCGTTCGCCCATTTGTGTAAGTTCACTTGGGAGAGTGATCGGGAATTGCTGTGGCGGCCGAAGTCCTTTTTCGATTTCTCGGGTGATGATGTTGCAGGCTTCCGTTTCATCGAAGCCACCTGAAAGAACGAGAAAGCAGTTCTGCGGTTGATAGCGTGCGTGATGGTAAGTCTTCATCTCTTCATAGGTGATGGCATCGAAGAGGTGGCGATGACCGATGACGGGATGACGACGATTATCGTGTTGGAAGTGGGTGCTGAATAGGAGCTGGGATGAGACAGAGTCAGGGTCGTCTAATCCCATTGCGATTTCACGACGGATGACATCCTTTTCTTTTTCGAATTCGTCTTCCGGAAATGCAGGCCGGAAGACCATTTCCATGAGCGCGGAGAGGAAGAGGTCCAGCGACTCGGCGGGGCCATCAATGTAGTAGACAGTGCGGTCGAAGCTGGTGTAAGCATTCCATTGACCACCAGCTGCTTGGACTTCCTGCGAGAGTTCTTCTCCTGAGAAGCGGTCAGTCCCTTTAAAAACCATATGTTCTAAAAGGTGGGAGATGCCAGAGCCAGCGAGAGCGCTTTCATGCATGGAGCCGGTCTCCACCCAGATTTGAGCGCTGATGACGGGGGAGTCAGGAGTGGAGTCTAGAATAGTGTCTAGGCCAGGGGCGAGAGTACGGAGGTGAGCCGTGGTGCTGGGAAATGTCATCTTTTGAGAAGATGAATTTTAATAGGGTAACGCGCAAGAAGTTTGCCGAAGTGAGAATTCGTTGATAGTGCTTACACCATGAACAGAGGGCTTATCTTAGGAGTCGCGGTGATTTTTTTCACCCTCGTAGGTGCTGGTGGATACTTCTTTTTTGTCCATCAGCCGAATCAGCCCGATGTGCGTTACATTCATGTCAAAGGGGTGCGTAATCTCTCTGAGCCACAGCGTGATCGAATGCAGCAAATGTGGGAGATGCTAATCAAAAATGATGAGCTTTTATCCAAGCTAATCGATCACGCAGATATCAAGTCAAAGTGGAATATGACAGAGGAAGAGGCTCTTAAATCTCTGCGGGAACGCCAGCACCTCAAAATTAATAAAGGTAAGGGGCTGCAGGTCGGGTTCTCTGGGAAACGGAGTGAGCAAGCCGAGCTTAATAAGCTGGCTCAGGGGTTCTTTAGCTACGGGGCACAGATCATTACGAAAAATTACCCCGAGCTGGGTGAGGCGCTTAGATAGTGGTGATCAGGTCTGCTTTTTCAAAGCGGACTTTAGCCAGGCTAGCATATTTATCATCGCTAGAACGGTATCCGAGTGCGCAGGCAACGGAAGTTGTGAGTCCTTTTTCTGATAGTTTCAGGATGTCATCGTACTTCCCTGGGACGATGCCTTCCATGGGGCAGGCATCTATGCCAAGAGTTGCTGCGCTGGTCATGAGTTGACCGAGGGCGATGTATGTTTGGAGTTTGGCCCACTGTAGTCGAGCGGCTTCATCCATTTGATTTACGAAGCCAGACATCATGTCTCGATAGCCCGCGAGGTCTGCGATGTCTCCTCCGCGGAGCTCAACGGTGCGAGCGAGGAATCGGTCGATTTCTGAGTCATTCATCTCGGTTTTGGCCGCAAGAACGACGAAGTGAGAGCACTCCGTGACTTGAACTTGGTTCCACGAATGTGGGAGCAGGGCCTCTTTCGTAGCCTGATCTTTAATGACTATAAAGTGCCATGGCTGGAGGCCGAAGGATGAGGGCGTGAGTGCGAGGGAGTCCTCAATGCTTGACCAAGTCTCGCTAGGGATTTCGCGAGCTGGGTCAAACTGTTTGGTGGCGTAGCGCCACTGGAGCTGCTGGAGAAGGATATCAGGTGAGATTGAACTCATACTTCGAATCATTCCGCATCTACCTTGATTGGCAAGGCTAGGCTGGGGAAATCCTTAAGTCCGAAGCTAAAAACGATACCGTATTCGTCTTTTCGTCGATTATCACGTTGGAAAAAACCTATCGATCCAACCCAGGAATCAAAGTCGTAGTGTAGATCATACTGCTGAAGCTCGAGGGTTGAATCTTCGAATTCCCAGCGGTTATACGCGCCTACGCCCCAGTGTTCGTTGATGCGGTAGAAGGCTCCGAGTTCGACGCGGTTTGAATCTCTTAGAATGGGGTGATTTTTTAGGAAGCGATAAGTGACGTCTATTTCCCAGTTTTCGTTGGGCATGAAAGTAGAGGTCGTAGCGACTTCGGTGAAATTCGAATCACTGAAGAGAGGAAATTGAGTTTCTAGGCTGAGTTTTAACCAAGGCAGAGGGTGCCAGTTGAGGTCATTGTAGAGATTTGAAACCTTACGGCTAAACTCTGGGTCATTGAAAAAGGCGTCAAAGTAGGTGTCTACCGTGAGCCAGTCATGTGTGGCTCCATCTCGTCTGGTAACCAGCCGATTTCGGACTCCAAGGCGGAGGATAGACCAGTCATTAAAATCATCGATGGCGGTAAAGCGTCCTACACTGAGAGGGCGAGGACGGGTTGAGGGCGTGAGCCGATCAATGGGTGAGAAGGATGGGTCGACATCATTGGTCGAGAGCCAAGAGAGATTTGCGTATGGCTGCACAATGTGAAGTGCACCATTGAGTCCCCATTTTTGATTAATGAGATCATCGTAATTCCGCGTGAATTTTACTGAGGTGTCGATGCCCGCAAAAAGGTGGGCTCTGCTGAATGAATCCGCAGGTCCTTCGACGGAGCCGTAGCGAGTGTAACCAGCTCCAAGTCTCGGCGTGAGCTGGATCGCCCCCCAGTTTGTGGGGCGGGAAAATTCATGATAAGTATGAAAGCGTGAAAACCCTCGATCATTTAAGAGAGATTCGATTTCTGCTCGTCGAGGATCTCCCGCTGGGAGGGCGTTCGCTTCAGATCTTAGGCTATCTCTGCGAAAGCGACCTAAGGATTCATCGTACAATCCCGCTGAGGTTTGGCTTTCATAGAGAAATTTTGAGTTAAGGAAGGGCTGGCGCACCCAGTCAAAGGTCAGCTCGGGAAGCCGTGTGTCACTATCATAGAAGTCATTCAGACGCACTCGACCTCCGAGGGTGGCGAGGCTGTTTGCGGTTCGGCGGCGAAAGGCGAAGGTGTTGTCTGGGGCTGGGTCCGTTCGGAAGAGTTTTTGTTCAAAATCCTCCAAGAAAAATCGGTCACTCAGTAGAGTCAAATTTCCTTCAATATCATACTTTGCGGGACCAGATTCCCATAGGTCGACTCGCTGAGCTAAATCGATACGGTAGCGGTTATTATCCTCATTATTTCTGGGGATTCCTGATCGCTCGATTGAGGGATCAAAGTCATAGATGTGGTAGAGTTTCAGCCAGCCATAGTCATTTTTCGAGTCCACTCTGGTATCGAGAAAGTCAACGCCAAGGCCCACACCTCGTCGTGAATAAAGATCCGCCCGCCATTGAGCGAGGAGCCACGCGCTATCATTTTCTCCGGTGACTGGATCTCTCTCTCCGCCAAGCATGACACCATAGCGGTTCTTCAAAAAGAGACCGAGATTTGATCGTCCTCCAGGGACGAAGTGGTAGCCCAGATTTTGATCCAGTGGCTGAGAAAGGTAAGGGAGCCAGAAAATAGGAGTGGTCCCGAGATAGAATTTTAGGTCTTCGAAAATGACCCGATCATCCGGAATGATGGTGGTGCGATCGGCGCGAAGCCAGAAGTTTGGCTTTGCGACATCATGAGTAGTCACGCCCGCATTCTCGCCAATAAAGATTGATTTGCCATTCCGGGTTTCACTGCGAAATTTTCCAGATTCTAACAGAATCGGGTCCATACTAGACTTCAGCCCCTTTGTGTTGAAGCGCTTCTCATTATAATAGTAGACCGTGCTCTCTCCTCGAGTGAGGAGGCCATTTTGGTAAATTTTAACATTTCCCGTAAGGGTGATGGTTTCGGCGCGTTGGTCTAGCACGGCGCGATCGGCGAAGACTTCCAAGCCATTATCGCCATTAAGCTTTACCGGTTCTGGAAAAATGAATTTTGAGGAATCCCCATTGATATCCGCTTCGAGTTTAGTGAACTCGATATCGACATTTTGAGGCAGAGTTGCGATGGGGCTCGGGTCTTCAAAAATAGAACTAGGTTCAGAAGGTAGCTCGTCTGGGAGAGGGGGGAGAAGATCTTGGCCCCAAGCTGGAGCCGTTATGATGAGAAGAAAGATGGAGAAGCGCCTCATGAAACCGATGTCGGACGCTATGTCGTGAACGTCCGGTGGCAAAGTCTCAAATCCGTATTAGGCTGGCACATATGAAGAAAAAGGTAGGGATCATCGGTGCGTCTGGTTGGATTGGGCAGGGGTTGATGACTGTTTTAAAAAAGGAAGAATATGAAGTGGTCCCTTTTTCTCGTTCTGAAAAATCAGGTTGGAGGCAGTGGGGAGGGGAAGCCGTGCCTGATCTTAGCGGTCTTGATGCCGTAGTTAATCTGGCAGGTGAGGCCATCGACCAGCGTTGGACGGAGGAACGAAAAAAACACTTTTATGATAGTCGGGTGAAATTGACAGAGCATCTCGCTCAAGGCGTGACTGAATATCAGGTGAAGACGCTCTTGAATGCTTCCGCAGTGGGGTTTTATGGAGATCGAGGAGATGAAAAGTTGACGGAAGAGTCAGATCCTGGTTCGGGCTATCTCGCGGAACTCTGTCAAAAATGGGAGGGCGCTGTAGGTGAAATTAAAGCTCGCACGGTTTTACTAAGAACGGGAATTGTTCTAGGGAAAGGAGGTCGCGCCTGGGAGAAGATGTCCTCGATTTTTCGTCTCGGCATCGGCGGTCGCCTCGGTAGTGGCCAGCAATGGATGCCGTGGATTCATCTCGAAGACGAGATCAATGCGATCATTCACTGTCTCGAATCTGATTTAAAAGGCCCGGTGAACCTTGTCGCACCAGAAAGCGAAAGAAATGTGCATTTCACAAAGAAAGTCTCACAGGCTCTTCATCGACCAGCCTTTCTACCCGCACCGGCCTTTGCTCTCAAGATTGCCCTAGGCGAGTTTGCTGAAGAAGGGTTACTTTCAAGTCAGCGAGCCATTCCCGAGGTATTGCTTCAGGATGGATTCGAGTTTACATATCCTTCACTCGGCGAAGCTCTCGTAGAACTCAGTGCTTAGCCATATTTTGAAATGCTGATTTCAAGGAAAAGTATTGATTTTAAGGTGATCTCTGCTTATCTCCGCGTCGCTGAAGGACGGTTCTGGCATAATGAAGTGCTGGTCCGATCCCGATTAACAGAAAAATGAACGATTACGGAATCAACCTCGACGACTTCAAAATCAACGAGAAAGACACCGGAAGTGCTGACTATCAGGTCGCACTTCTTACCCAGCGCATCAAGCACCTTACTGAGCACATGGGATCCCATAAGAAAGACTTCGCTTCACGTCGCGGTCTTCTCACCATGGTAGCCCGCCGTCGTAAGCTTCTTGATTACCTCCGCGGGAAATCAGAAGAGCGTTACCAGAAGACCATTAAGGCTCTGGGACTGCGTAAATAACTACTCTCTGTTAAACAGCCACGGTGATTTCATCGTGGCTGTTTTGCAATGAAGGCCATCATTTTTTCTGAACGAAGGCCTTCGCTCGATGAAGAATCCCACCCAATTTAAGACCGGGACATACTCATCGTTAAACCAACTAATCGTCCGGGAGGGTCCCGCTGCGATACATCAAATAAGAAAATGAATATACAAAAAGTTACGTGCAATGTTGGCACGAACCCGCTGGTCATTGAGACCGGTAAATTGGCCAAGTTGGCCGACGGGGCAGTTACCGTCCAGTGCGGAGAAACCGTAATCATGGTTTCAGCTGTGTCCCAAACGAAGATTCGCGAAGGTCAGACCTGGTTCCCGCTTTCAGTCGAATATAAAGAACGCGCTTCTGCTGCTGGAACTTTCCCCGGCGGTTACTTCAAGCGTGAAGGTCGTCCGACCGAAAAAGAGATTCTGACCTGTCGCATGACAGATCGTCCTCTCCGTCCTCTTTTCCCAAAAGGTTACCTTTATGACACCCAGATCATCGCTCTTCTCTTGAGTGCAGATCAGGAGAATGATGCTGATATTTTAGCGATGAATGGAGCCTCTGCTGCTCTTGCCATTTCTGATATTCCTTTTGCTGGTCCTATCGGTGCGGTACGTGTCGGCCGGATCGACGGTGAATTCGTCATTAACCCGACTTTCGAGCAGCGTGAAGACTCAGATCTCGACCTCGTGTATGTGGGGAACAAGACCGATGTCATCATGATCGAAGGTGCTGGTGATGAAGTTCCAGATGCTGAGTTCAAAAAGTCTCTCCACGTCGCACAGGCTGCCGTGGCTCAGATCGTTGAAGCTCAGGAAGAGCTCGTTCGTGTCGCTGGTAAGCCGAAGCGTGAATACACCGTGACTGTTGCTAAAGAAGATCTTCTTGAGATCGGATACGCTGTTGCAGGTGACCGCATTGAGGACGCCATCTATGCTGCTTCTAAAGTGGAGCGTGGTAAGAAAGTCGGCGCACTTCGTGATGAAGTGGAAGCGGCAATTAAGGAAAAATTCCCTGAGACCACTGAGTTCGAGATCGAGCAGGTCTTCGAATACATTCAGAAGAAAGCCTTCCGCGTCAGCATCCTTGAAAAAGGTGTGCGTGCAGACGGCCGCGCTCTGCGTGACCTTCGCCCACTTTACGGTGAAGTCGGCACTCTTCCTCGTGTGCACGGTTCTGCCATCTTCTCTCGTGGTGAGACTCAGGCTCTTGGAATCTGCACCCTCGCTCCTGCTGAAGACCGCATGTATTATGATAACTATGCGGGTGGCGAAGATAGTAAGAATTTCTTCCTCCACTACAACTTCCCACCATTCTCCGTGGGTGAGACTGGCCGCTTTGGTGGCATGAATCGTCGTGAGATTGGTCACGGAGCTCTCGCTGAGCGCTCCATCGCTCCAGTCCTTCCTGACGAGGCAGACTTCCCATACGCAATGCGTGTTTCCTCAGAGGTTATGGAGTCGAATGGATCTACCTCGATGGCGACTGTTTGTGCTGGCACCATGGCTCTTCTTGATGCCGGGGTTCCTCTCAAGCGTCCTGTTGCTGGGATCTCTGCTGGTCTCGTTACGGAAGAAGATGCCGATGGAAATCGGACGAAGCACGTTGTGATTCTCGACATCATCGGATCTGAAGATTTCTACGGAGACATGGACTTTAAACTCTGTGGCACCAGTGAGGGTGTGACTGGATACCAGCTTGATCTTAAGCTTCCTGGTATTCCTCTTTCTATCCTCGAGGAAGGCATTGACCTTGCTATCGAAGGCCGGGCTAAGGTTCTTGATAAGATGGCTGAGTCCATCACCGCACCGGGCACTCTTTCTGAGCACGCTCCGCGTATCGAGACCGTGAATATTCCTAAAGATCGTATTGGTGAACTCATTGGGCCTGGTGGTAAGAACATCAAGGCTATCCAGGCCGAGTCTGGTGCTGACTTAAACATCGATGATGACGGCACCGTTCATATTTATGCTTCTAAGGCTGAAGGCCTTCAGGCAGCTAAGAATATGATCGACCAGATGTTTGCTGAGGTTGAGGTCAATAAGACCTACACCGGTAAAGTGATGAACGTGACCACCTTCGGAGCCTTCATGGAAGTGCTTCCAGGGAAAGATGGCCTCGTTCACATCTCTGAACTCGCAGAAGGTCGTGTCAACAGCGTTGAGGACATCTGTAAGAAAGGGGACACTATCACCGCGAAGTGTATCGGTATCGATGACAAAGGTCGTATCAAGATGAGCCGCCGTGTTGCTCTTCGTGAAGCTGCCAGCAATGATGATGCTCCAGCCGCTAAGGTAGATGACGATGCAGTTCCTCCTAGTGAGGAAGAAGTCGTGACCTTCGGTTAATCTGACTCTCAGATCATTCTTCAAAAAGCGTCTCCGGGAAACTGGAGGCGCTTTTTTAATAAAAGATTTTATCAAAAAAAATCCCCAGTGCAGGAATGTTCCTGACTGAGGATGATTTTTAGAAATCTGGAGTGCTTATTTTTTCTCAGCCTGCTTGAACTCGGCGACTCGATTTAGCTTCGTGACACGCCCGGTGACATTCCAGTCCTGGACAATCAGATTTCCCTTGAGGTCCCAGGAAAGCCCATGTGGAGAAGTGAAGAGACCATCGTAGAGTTGATTCTCAGGAATAGGCTTACGAGCCCACAGTTTCTCATTTGGTTGATCTCCAAGGAAGGAGATTGGATTTCCATTTTTATTTAAAATAGTCACCCGACCCTGAAGTTCGGCCACGGCACATTCTTCTCCATGGATAGATACTGCGCACGGGCGGCGCAGATCTTTTGCGTGCACGCCTGTGAAGTTGAGATCCAGATCATAGTGGACTAAGCGACGATTTTCACGATCACAGATCAGGAGGCGAGGGGAGTCTGCTTTTCTGCTGTCGAGAGCGATTCCGTGGCAGGTGACGAACTGATCTTTCTTCTTTCCGCGCCCGCCAACAGTTTTTAGGAGTTTCCCTTCGGCATCGAATTTGTGGAGTTTATTAGAGCCGTAGCCACATACTACAAAGATGTTTCCATTTGGTCCTACCGTTGCTCCCGTTACTCCTTTAAATCCTCCCGGAATTTCTCCGGTCTTGTCATTCGGGATCGTAAGGAGAGTTTCACCAGTGAGGCTTAGTTTTAAAACTTTTTGAACTGACACCGCCGCTCCGATGAGGACTTCTTTATCGCCCTCCTTGGCCACTGCTAGAGAGTGAAGTTTTTTCGTTTCAGGACCAAAGCTGGCGAGAAATTTACCGTCTTCAGAAAACTGGACTATTCCGTGATTGGCTTCGGTGCTGACGTAGACTTTACCGGTCGAATCAACGGCGACTCCGCCATGAGTGGGGCCTACGTTTACATTTTCAGGCATTGCGCCCCAGCCGGGGACGGTAGCGAAGGTGAACTTTCCGTTTCCAGTATGTTGAACACTGGTAACGACTTTACCAGCTGGTGGCAGGTGCCCTTCGTGGGCTTGAGCTAACAAGGGGAGGAAGAGGCTAGCTACGATGAGCGAGGGTTTAGATGTTAAATGCACAAGGCGAAATCCAGCTGAAAGCAGAGTGTTTGCAAAGCTAAATCCCTCTTTTTGAGCCAGATATCAGATGAATTTCTGAAGAAGAGTGAGCCCATGGGGGGAGGAATTCACCCCATGAGCATTTAAAGAAGGTTTATCGACGGCGGCGACCGACCATTAGGAGTGAGCCGAGAAGGGCAAAGGCCAATGAAGATGGTTCAGGCACTTGAGTAACAGTCACTGTTTCAATATTGGTCAGGCTCCAATCTGCTGAATCAAGACCGACTGGGCTATCCACGATAATCTGATCGATATCCGAAAAATCCGTAAGGCCGAAGTCTGAGAAAGGGAAATTGAAGGTAATGGGAGGTGACCCAAAGGTCCCTCCGATGCCTCCGCCTACCGTGACTGTGCTTGATCCCACAGCCAAAGCTCCTGTCCGGTCAGAGATGAGGGTGATTCTCAGTGGACCTGCAACATCCGCAGAATCGATTGTGATGTTAAAGTCGCTTTCATTACTGAGGTCTAAGTTCAGGTCACTGTAGGAGGCGGGGGTTCCGACCGTATTTATCCAGTCATTGACCCCACTACTGTCATTTCCGGGTAGGGCAAAACCAGAGAATCCGTATAGGAGAGCGAAATTGGAGGTCGTATCTGCCGACACGCTCCAAGTGAAGTTGCCTGCTCCGATATCGGTTTGATTACTCGCGCTTGTATTCGCTGCCTCAAAGCTGGTGTTCGCACGGACCAATCGCTGGCCGCCTACCGTATTTGAGCTTGCTGGCGATTGACTTAGAGTTTGGGACCCGAGACCGCTCAGGGTGTTAGTGAAATCTCCATCTTCGAAGTTATCGATCAAGATTGCGCTATGACCTGAGCTTACGATTAGAGGGATAAGGGGTATTAGTTTGATGTTCATTGTTTGAGTTTGAACTTGTTTTACTAGTCTTTGAATTGAGAGGGATGTTCAGTTTTCCTTCTAAGGGATTACTTATTAGTCCTCCTCGCTGATTCTCTACCCTGAAAAAAATCGTAGGTTGCTAGTGGTTTGCGAAAATAGTGAGTTTCTTGTTCTTGGGAAAAATTTGGGTTATTGTTAATTTTTATAAAATATATGATGTTTTTTTCATTGTTATTTTTGATATCTGAGAATGATGGTTGAAGTGGTGGCTGGATGATTTATTTGTATTGTTTGAAAGGAGATCAGTTTTCTTCATGTGTGCTTCTTAATGGAGAAGTTTTCCTATTCCATGAGGTGAGGGTCGCTGAGATGACTTCAGTTCGGCTTTAAATGAAGAATCATGAGAGTTGCAAATTCCGCGCGCTGATGCTTTATCTCGCGTCTCATATGGCAGACGAAAAAGACCGCAAGACTTTGGAAGAAAGGCATCAGATGTCCGATCTCGAACGACTACGTCACTCCTGTGCTCACGTATTGGCGACAGCGGTTTCTCGTCTCTGGCCAGATGCTCAGTTTGCTGCCGGCCCTCCGGTGGAAGGTGGTTTTTACTATGATGTAGAGCTCAAACACCGGATTTCCCCAGATGATTTCCCGAAGATCGAGGCGGAGATGAAAAAGGTGGTGAAAGAGAATGCTCGCTTTGAGCGCATCGTCGTTTCTCGCGATGAGGCAATGGCTCTTGCGAAAAGTGGTCGCCTTGCCTCGGTGGCAGAACGCGATGTAGAGTCGATTTTCAAGGTGGATCTCCTCAATGATATTCCTGAAGACGAGGAGATTTCCATTTATCAGAACGGAGATTTCTGGGATCTCTGTGCTGGTCCTCACGTGGGCCGCACCGGGAACTGCAAGGCTTTTAAGGTAATGTCAGTCGCGAGTGCTTTCTATAAAGGGGACAAGGATAAGCAGCAACTGCAGCGGATCTACGGGACTTGCTTTAAAAATAAAACGATGCTGGACGAGCATCTTGAGCGGCTTGAAGAGGCGAAAAAGCGTGATCATCGCCGTCTTGGAAAAGAAATGGGCCTCTTTACTTTCGATGAGTCCGTGGGACAGGGTTTGCCGTTATGGAAGCCGAAGGGGGGGATTATTCGTCGCCAGCTTCAGGATTTTATTTCTGCAGAACTGGATAAGCAGGGATATTTTCAAGTCTTCACGCCTCACATCGGGAAGCTAGATCTCTATCGTACTTCTGGACACTTTCCATACTATGAGGAAAGTCAGTTTCCTCCCATCGTGGAGCGAGATGCCATCCGTGATCTGGCTGAAGAAGGAGCTACCTGCAGTGATCTCGTCAACTATATCAGCACTGGAGAGATTGAAGGTTTCTTACTGAAGCCGATGAACTGCCCTCATCACATTAAGATTTTCGATAGTGATGCGCGTAGCTACCGTGATCTTCCGGTTCGTCTCGCTGAATTTGGGACCGTTTACCGTTGGGAGCAGTCCGGAGAGCTTGGCGGTCTTACGCGTGTGCGGAGTTTTACGCAAGATGATGCCCACCTTTTCTGTACTCCAGATCAAGTCGCTGAAGAGGTTCAGGGATGTCTCGGACTCGTTAAAACTGTGCTGACTACTCTGGGGATGACTGATTACGGCGTTCGTCTCTCTCTCCGTGATCCGGACTCTGATAAATACGTCGGAGATCCTGCAAATTGGGATAAGGCGGAAGCGGCTTTGCGTGAAGCGGTTCAGACTCTTGGAGTGGATTACACTGAGGAACCAGGAGAAGCCGCTTTCTATGGTCCGAAGATTGATTTTGTGGTGAAGGATGTCATCGGGCGCGACTGGCAGCTGGGTACCGTGCAGGTCGACTATAATCTACCTGAGCGCTTTAATCTTAGCTACACTGGCTCCGATAATAAGCCACACCGTCCCGTGATGATTCACCGAGCACCATTTGGCTCACTCGAGCGCTTCGTGGGTCTCCTGATCGAGCATTTCGAAGGGAAGTTCCCAGTGTGGCTAGCTCCTGAGCAGGTGCGTATTTTACCGATCTCGGAAAAATACAATGAAGCGGCACAGAAAGTGGTCACCGATTTAGCAGATCGCGGAGTGCGAGTAACCATGGATGGTGCTGGAGATAAGATCGGTGCTAAGATCCGCCTAGCTCGTATGGATCGCCTTCCATATCTCTGTGTTCTGGGTGAACGCGAGGTGGCGGAGAATACGATCAGTGTGCGTCATCGAGATCTTGGTGACCTCGGGAGTTTGCCTCTCGATGAGTTTATGGAGCGTATCACTGATGAAATTTCCCAGCGCACGCTCGTGGAGGCGCCTGAAGAGGGGTAAATTTATCGATGAATCGTGAAAAAATCATCCGTTCGGTTGCTCTATCTTCCTGAATATGCTTATTTCCCTACAGGTCAACAGCCTGTGACCCTCAACCCAACCGTATAAACCCATCGCTAAGAAGAAGTTTAAGAGAGCGCCTCGCCGGGACATGACCCGGATTAACGAGCGTATCCGTGCCCCAAGAATCCGAGTCGTCTATGGTGAAGGCCAGCAGCTCGGTGTGATGACCACCCGTGAGGCTTTAGATAAAGCTAAGTCTGTTGGTCTTGATCTCGTAGAAATAGCCTCCAAGGCAGACCCTCCAGTTTGTAAGATCGTCGATTACGGGAAGTGGAAATACGAGCAGTCCAAGCTTAAGAAAACCAGTAAGAGTAAGGGCGCTACTAAGATGAAGGAAGTGAAATTCCGAGTCCGGACTGAGGAGCATGATTACAATATCAAGTGCTCACGTGCCGAGAAATTCCTCGAGGAAGGGCATAAGGTTCGGATTCAGCTTCAGTTCCGTGGGCGTGAAAATGCGCACCGGGAAATTGGTTTTGAAGTCATGCAGCGTGTGAAAGGTGATCTCAAAGGGATGGCCCACGTTGACATGGAACCTAAACTTGCTGGCCGAGCAATTGGGATGGTTCTTTCGCCTCTTCCTAAGGAAAAGCAAGTCCGCCACTTCCAGATGGAGCATGGTGAACTCATCGAAGAAGATGACTTCGAAGATGATGAGGACAATGTCGAAAATAACGACGCTTCCTCTGAAGAAGAGGAGTAAAGCGATTCGTTTTTCACGATACTAAAAAATCTTTCAAACGCAGGATTGCAGAAATGCTTCCTGCGTTTTTTGGATCTGCTCATTTTTCATTCTGATCCATTTTGTAAATTCTGTCTCAAAAAAAATCCACGGGTTTCTCTGAACTCACATCTATCCACGCTAATGTCTCCTAAATTATTTCTCTTTGATATCGACTGTACCCTCATCGACACCGGTGGGGCAGGCATGTCTGCTTTAACGGAAGCTGCCGTTGTTATTTTCGGTTCAGAAGGTCCTCCTCTAGATCTTGCCGGTTCTACTGATAGTGGGATCGTACGAAATCTATTTGAGCATTTTGGAAAACCCTATGATCCTGAACTTGAGCTGAAATTTTATGAAGATTACCTCGTGAGGCTCGCCTCAAATCTGAATGACGAGAGTTTTGGAGGTCGAGTTCTTGAGGGTGTTCCGTCTTTGTTAGATAAGCTGGGGAAAACAGAGCACACTCTGGGCTTATTGACTGGAAATATTGCGAAGGGGGCTGAGGTCAAAGCACGGCATTATGGGCTCGGTGACTATTTCTCTTTTGGTGCTTATGGTGATGATAATTGGGATCGCAATCTCCTGGGGCCGATCGCTATCGAACGTTCTGGTAAAGAATTTGCACCTCGTGATGTGATCGTCATCGGAGATACGCCAAAGGATATTGCCTGTGCGAAAGCGTGTGGTGCGATTAGCGTCGCTGTTGCGACAGGGAAGTTCACCTTTGATGAGCTAGAAGCCTTTGCGCCTGATCTCACTCTGGCTGACCTAACAGGAGATGATTTAGTCGATCAGCTCCTAGATTTGGCATAGTTCGTTTTTTAAATCTGAGTACAAAGAAGCGGCAGGACTTTCGTCCTGCCGCTCTGTTAGGTGAGATTGGGATCTTAAATCTGTTTCAAGATTATTCGCCTAGGCCGAAGCGGGTGAAGCGCTTGATGGCGAAAGTGTCGCCGGCTTCTTTCCCTTTCGCTTCCAGAAGTGCCTTGATCGCAGTGTCAGGGTCCTTAATGAAACCCTGCTCGAGGAGGCACTGCTCAGAGTAGAATTTACCAAGCTTACCTTCGATGATCTTATCGATGATGTTCGCTGGCTTATTCTGGCCTTCCATTTGCTTACGGAAGATGTCCTTTTCTGCTTCGACGAGCTCAGCAGGGATGTCTTCGCGCTGAAGTCCAGATGGAGCAGCAGCAGCAATGTGGAGAGTGAGATCCTTGACGAGATCCTTGAAGGCGTCAGAGGAAGCAGAATCTGCATTTCCAGCGCTAACTTCGAGAAGAACGCCGACTTTTCCGCCGAGGTGGATGTAAGAAGCGATTGCTCCTTCACCTTCAGCTGCAAAGCGAGTGAAACGGCGGA
Source organism: uncultured Verrucomicrobiales bacterium (assembly GCA_937958875.1). Classification (GTDB taxonomy): domain Bacteria; phylum Verrucomicrobiota; class Verrucomicrobiia; order Verrucomicrobiales; family Akkermansiaceae; genus SW10. The sequence goes on from CALGMJ010000016.1 coordinate 37,266, forward strand.
ACTGAAGGTTCTCGCCCATTTCGAGCACCTTAGCCTTGATGAATTGCTCAAGAGTCTCTTCGCCTTTCGGGAGAGCAAGAGCAGCGTCAAGGTCAGCGGCATCAGAGGCGAGCACGGTCTGTGCGACATCTGAAACGAAGGACTGGAAGTTCTCGTTCTTAGCAACGAAGTCAGTCTCGCAGTTGATCTCGACAATGATTCCAGACTTACCGGAAGCGTCGATTTCGGCAGCGATGATGCCTTCTTTCGCTTCGCGGGAAGCTTTCTTGTCAGCCTTAGCCTGACCTTTTTCGCGGAGAAGCTTGATAGCTGCTTCGAGATCGCCGTTGGTTTCTTTGAGTGCATTTTTGCACTCCATCATGCCAACGCCAGTGGTCTCGCGGAGTTCTTTAACAAGTGATGCAGTGATCATGATTGTAGAAAGTGTTTTCTATATAAAATTATGCCTTAGCGCCAACGGAGATTCCGTCGACAAGGTTCTGGAGAACCATACGGATGGAGCGCATTGCGTCATCGTTCGCCGGGATTGGGTAGTCGATGATGCTAGGGTCGCCATTGGTGTCCACGATTCCGATGATTGGGATCTTGAGACGACGAGCTTCTGCTACTGCGATGGACTCCTTAGCGGTGTCAACGATCACAAGCGCATCAGGGTGCTTCTCCATGTTGCGAACCCCGTTGAGGTTGCGGAAGAGCTTATCCTTCTCACGGCCAAGAGCAGCAAGCTCCTTCTTGGACATCGCCTTGTATTCAGGAGAGCGCTCGATGTTTTCGAGATACTTAAGACGCTCAACAGACTTACGGATGGTGGTGAGGTTAGTCATGGTGCCACCAAGCCAGCGGTGGTTCACGTAGAGTTGGCCAGTCGCATCAGCGGCTTCACGGACAGCTTGCTGAGCCTGGCGCTTACAACCAACGAAGAGAATGTTCTTTTTCTTGGCCGAAATGTCAGAAAGGAAAGAAGAAGCAGTGTCGAGGCAGCGGAGAGTTTTTTCGAGATCGATGATGTAGATGCCACCCTTATCCTTCATGAGGTAAGGCTTCATTTTTGGATTCCACTTCTTAGTCTGGTGTCCGTAATGAACGCCAGCCTCGACCATTTCTTTGATGAGTTCGTTGACCATAATATTGGGTCCTTCATTAAAGCATGAAGGCGCTTTTGGGTGAGAATTTGCCGCTTTGACCTCTTCCAGAAATTCTCATTGTTTAACCGGCAGCAAGGGAAGAGGGGGCGGAGTTACGAGGAAAACCGCATTTTAGCAAGAATTTTTCGGGAAAAGAAAAAGCCCTGAGATCGAGATCTCAGGGCTTTGAGGTGATATTTTGAAAATAGGGTGTTTATTCCGCAAGTTGAATCCGGATTTGTCCGGGGTGGATGGAGATGTCTTCGACTCCGCGTCCAAGGGCATTTGGTTCTCCTTCACCGCCGAGCGTGGTTAGCAGGTTTTTCCCTTTGAGATCGCCCAGCCAGGCATTTGGAAGAGAAATTCCGTAGAGGGTAAGGTCATCGAGAACGATTTTCGGGTCGCTATTGTCGGTATCAACGAGAAAGCGAGCCTTGGCTTTCAAGGTTTTGCCTCCCAGGACGGGAAGATCAGAATCGAGTTCGGTTTTTACGCGGGCATGAATAGCATCCTTGGCGAGCTTGAAGCTGACTTTTCCACCTAACTGAGTGTGGAGATGGAGAAGCCCATTGAGTTCTCGCTCGGTGAGGATGATTGTTTTTTCGCCAGGTTGATAAACCTCAGGATCGATCTTTTGTTCGACAGCATTTTTCTCAGTGGTGGTAAGGACCACTGGTTTAATAGCGCGATTCTGCCACCAGATCACGCCTGCACCAGCGGTAAGGCCAACGGCGAGAAAGATCAGCGTCGCGACGAGAACGGGTTTTAAAGTCCGTCGACGATTAAGGATAGGTGATTCATTCATTTCACTAAGTGAAACGAGACCAATTCCTTCAATATTCTTAAAACTGATGAGAATTCAGGGGCGATTTTGTAGCGGAGAAATATCAGTGAAGAAATGTAGCGGCATTCATTTTCCCTCTGGCATCGCAGGTAGGAGTGCGAGCAGAGTCTTATAGCGATCTTCGGAGAAGTCCCGATTTTCACGATCGAGAGCCTCGATCTCATCTGCGAGACAGAAGGCGATCATCGATTTGGCCTCATCGGATTCGATTTCATGTTCTGAAATTAGATTTTGATAGCACTCCGCGACATAAGGAGTGATAGGGGATTCGATTTGTTGCTCTACGGCTGGGATGATTTTTTCAAGGGCTTCGTCCATGATGAGTCAGAGTAGAAATGAAAAAGGCGATCCCGTGAAGGACCGCCTTTTTTGAAAAAGAAAAATATGATTTTTCCTGAATTAGCCACGACTCGGCTTCTTCGCGCGGCGCACGGCACCGAAACGCTTTTGGAACTTGTCGATTCGGCCCTCGGTATCCACGAAGGTGGACTTACCGGTAAAGAACGGGTGTGAATCGGCGGTCAAGCCCATGGAAATCACAAAATGCTCCACTCCGTCGATTTCCTCAATCTTGTCAGATTTAGCGGTTGAACGAGAGATGTAGCGATGGCCAGTCGTCATGTCTTGAAAGATGACTGGATGGTAATCAGGATGAATATCTGCTTTCATAGGAGTCCCTACAGTTGGGTTACGACGTTTCCGACGCCGCGTGCGCGGACAATGTCGAAAAAGACGTTGGTGTCAATTCGATTTCAAGGTTATCCGCTCTCAGACGATGAATTTGCAGCGCTTTGAGACAATGGACCCCCATCTTCTGGTGGGCCTAGTGAATACCGAATTACGGAACAATTCCGAATCGCTGGACGATCTCTGTAAAACTCATGGGCTCGATGAAGAAAAGCTCATCGCGCGCCTGGCTACTGCTGACTACCATTTTCAGGCAGAATCAGGGCAATTTCGCTAGGATATCAGCGTGGACTTGCTCAGGTGTCTGGGTGGCGTCGATACGGTGAATAAATTGATCCGGAAGTGCCGAGAAAATCTCATGGCATTTTTCTAGATATTCGCGCTGTTCGAATTGATTGGCCTGACCATCGCGATAGCCGATACGTTCGAGAGCAATATCGATGGGGACCTCTAAAACGAAAACGTAATCAGGCTGAGGAGCGAAAGCTTCGTTAGTTTTACGGATTTCCAATGGGTCAAATCCTCGGATTCCTTGGTAGGCCATCGTAGAAAAATAATAACGATCGAGTATCACCACTGCTCCACGTGCCAGAGCAGGTTTGATGAGCTCTTCGACATGTTCACGACGGTCGGTATGGAAGAGGTCTAATTCCTCTTGAGGTGATAGCCTGCCTGTTTCGGCAGATTCTCTAAGCCGTTTCCCATGAGGTCCATCTGTGGGTTCCTTAGAAGTGATGACCTCTTTACCCAGGTGACGCAGCGTATTAGCTAGCGTTTGAACTTGAGTGGATTTTCCCGTGCCGTCGATGCCTTCAAAAACAATAAACATGAGAAAATTTGGGGGAATGGCACGCCCAGCAGGACTCGAACCTGCAACCTACGCATTAGAAGTGCGTTGCTCTATCCAGTTGAGCTATGGGCGCATTTTGTTTTAAATGTCTGCTGGATAAGGAGTTTCTGTTTTTTCGGTATCGAAGCTTTTGGCTAACGGACTACCTAAGAAGACTACCGTAGAAAAAATGTCATTGGGTGACGCTCTTATGCTCGTAGTGATTAAGGATGTCTGAATTCGAAAGTGTAGAAATTTCTTATCTGCGGAAGAGGACTACTTTCGGTCTATATTACTGGCAAGTTAAAATTAACGAAGTAGGTCGTTTAGAGGAGCTAAATTCGGCAAAATGTCAGTGGGCAAAGCTAGATTGCCTCAGTTGAAGGATTGTAAGACTTATCGCAAGCGATGCTCTCAAGGGGTAGGCTTGGATTGAGCGCAGCGAAAGCCCGTGTGGTTAGAAGGGGCGAGTGATTCAGAATAGTGACGGGCTGAGGGGCGGTAACGCAGGCAGTAGCTATGGTGGCAGAGGTAGGAGCCGCCACGGGTGACGTGCAGTAAACTCAGGGGATGTTGTTTCCCAAAGATAGCAGGGCTGGGGTATTTCCCCTTCATGAAAAACCAGTTAATCTCTGGCTGACTCACCCCTCGCTTAGGTCCAGTGGGATTTGGGTGAGGGTCTTTGATGAAAAAGTGGTATGTGTTCGGGTAGTAAAAGTCAGAACAATGCTCCCAGACATTTCCAGCCATGTCGTAGAGGCCGTAGGCGTTTGGAGGAAACGATTTTACGGGGGAGGTTCCGGTGTGGCCATCGAGCCCAGTATCGTTGTTAGGAAATTCTCCAGTAAAGATGTTCGCAGGCCATGAGCTAGGGTCAGGTTTGGCTTCATTTCCCCAGACGAAGGTTTTCTTTTCTTTTCCTCCACGGGCCGCGCGTTCCCATTCGGCCTCGGTGGGGAGGCGCTTTCCCGCCCATTTTGCATACGCATTAGCATCCTCCCAGGTGACGCAGGTGACGGGATGATTCTCTCTCCCTTTTAAGTGGCTTCGCCAGCTCGCGCCTTCACGAAATTGCCACCATTGCCATTCGGCACCTTGGCCGGATAGTTTGACCGCTTCTGGGGGGGCTGAAAAGACCATGGCGCCAGGCTTTAAGGTGCCTGGAGGTGCTTTTGGGAAATCTTCAGCACTCCAACCCCGTTCGGCCTGCGTGCGATAACCAGTCGCTTCGGTAAATTTGAGAAACTGAGCGTTGGTGACTTCATGGATGTCTAGATAGAAAGCGTCAATGGTGACTTGGTGTGATGGACCTTCTTCTTGAAAGCGTTTCGAATCAGCTCCTCGGGTGTAGGTTCCACCGGGAATTTCGACCATTCCTTCCGGTGCCGCGAGAGCGAGGGAAGTGAGTGTGAGCAGGAATAAAAGTGGACGCATTTGCTGAGAGGAGACACCCTCTCTACGCGCAAGACCATGACTAAATTTCGTCCCTGTATCGATCTTCACGAAGGAAAGGTGAAGCAAATCATTGGCGGTACTCTCAATGATGAGGGTGCAGTAGAGAACTTTGTTTCTGAAAAATCTCCCCGCTGGTATGCGGAGAAGTTTCGAAATGATGAGCTCACTGGAGGGCATGTTATTCAGCTGGGGCCAGGAAATGTAGAAGCGGCACGGGAAGCATTGGCGGAGTATCCAGATGGATTACAGATCGGAGGAGGGATCACGCTTGAAAATGCCTCGGAATGGATTGAGGCCGGCGCATCGCAGGTGATTGTGACTTCTTGGCTTTTTGATAAAGAGGGGAATTTTTTAGAAGATCGGCTCAGGGCGCTCAGTCATGAAATAGGCGCAGAGAAAATCATTATCGATCTTAGCTGCCGAGCGGTTGAAAATGGGTGGAAAGTTGCCATGAATCGCTGGCAAACGATGACGAGCATGGCGGTGAACTTAAATACTCTCGATTCGCTGGCTGAATATTGTGCTGAGTTTTTGATTCATGCTGCAGATGTGGAGGGAAAGTGTGGCGGGGTGGATGAAGAGTTAGTTGCTCTTTTAGGTCAATGGCAAGGATGTGCGATTACCTATGCGGGTGGAGTGCGAGGACTGGAGGATATGGCTCTCATTGAAAAAGCCAGTCAAGGAAGGCTGGATGCGACGGTAGGTAGTGCTCTCGATCTTTTTGGCGGGAGTGGTGTTGCTTATGCGGATCTTTTAACTTGGAATCATCGTGATGTTTAATCTTCTCTGGTTTTTACCGCTCCTTTTTGGGCTGATATGGTTTTATGCTACACGTGGTCAGCGTGCTAGGGCTCAGCTTTTGAAAAAACGATTTTCAGAAGAAGATTGGCAGATTTTGAAAGAGCACGCACGTATTGTTACGAAAGCTCCCGCTTCTATTCGTTCGAAAATCGAGGGGCTTACGTATGTGTTAATTGCCGAGAAAAATTCTGAGTTCATTGGTGAATTTGATGATTCGGGTGATCAAATGCGACTGGTTACCATGGCCCAAGCAGCCTTGTTATTAGTGGGCAGGGATCATCAGTTTTTCCCCCGGCTACGTAGTGTCATTTTTTACCCAAATGCCTTCAAGGGTGGACGTGATGAGGAGTCGACTCGGCTAGGTGAAAGTTGGGGGTCGGGGAGTGTGGTTTTGTCCTGGCATAGTGTGTGTAAAGGGGGAGAGGATCATAAAGATGGTCATAATGTGGTGATCCATGAATTCGCACATCAGCTTGATCAGGAAACGGGATGGGGAGATGGAGTGCCGCTTTTGAATAAGAGGGGGGATTATGCGGAATGGTCCCGGATTTTTCAGGCTGATTACGAGGATTTCTGTGCTGAAGTCGATCGTGGGGAGCGCACGGTCCTAGATGACTACGGAGCGACGAATCCGGCTGAGTTTTTTGCTGTGGCCACTGAGACTTTCTTTGAGAAGGCAGATCAGCTTAAGGAGGTGAGACCTAAACTCTATGAACAGCTGGAACGATATTACGGGCTTGATCCATCCAGTTGGTAGGCAGAAAAAAGCCGTTTCCCGGTATTCGAGAAACGGCTGAGAGAGAAAGAAGAGAGATGATTTAGCTCTGAGGAGCTGTGGTCTCAACCTGTGCGACAGCGTCAGCAACTTTGAACTTGGTTGCATTAATAGCAGCCTTGATCTTGTTTGCGTCTGTCTTTGCAGGGTCGATTGTGAGAACGGCGTGTCCACTCGCGTGGCAGATCTTGTCGATTCCAACTACGCCTTCAGTCTTGGCGATCGCTTTTGTGAGAGTGTTTGCACACCCACCACAAGTGAGGCCAGTCACCTTGAAGCTGACTTCCTGCTCAGAAATAGTGATGCCAGATGCAGTTAATGCCTGCATTACTTCAGCTTCGGTGTTCTTGCTCCCATCATACTTGATGGCGTAGCAGCCGCTGCTAGCGCAGAGCTCTTTCATTTTAGATCTCTCGAACTTAGCGAGAGTGCTGGTGAGAGCTGTCTTAAGATCAGTGCCTTCGTTTGCGGCGAGGGTGACTTTGAGTTTTTTTGCTTCTGGGTAGCATTCGCCTTTAGAGCACTTTGATTTTGCGCATTCGCCCTTCATGCTGGCTGTTTTAGCGCACTCGCTTTTCGCACACTCGCCTTTAGCGGCGACGGTCTTGGAGCACTCACCCTTAGAGCACTCGCCTTTGGCCGCGACAGTCTTGGAGCACTCACCCTTAGAGCACTCACCCTTAGAGCACTCGCCTTTAGCAGCGACGGTCTTGGAGCATTCGCCCTTAGAGCACTCGCCTTTGGCAGCGACGGTCTTGGAGCATTCGCCTTTAGAGCATTCGGCCTTGGTAGCGCATTCTTTTTTGCCGCCTTCACAGGCGCCACAGTGACCGAAGGAGAGGCCAGCAAAGGCCAATGCTACGGATAGAGTTAGGATCATTTTCATCAAATTCAACAGTTAGATTATGGATACAGCAAAGGTGCTGCGACTAAATATTCCTTGCCTTTTTCCGATGGCAAACAATTTCTTTACTAATGTGATTTTGTCAATGCTACTGCCAGTGAGCCAGCAATGGCTAAAGTTGTTCCTATCGCTCTTCGTGGAGTGAAGCGTTCCTTGAGAAAGACGTAGGCCATCAAGATGACAAAAACCGTAGAGAGTTGATTGTAGATGGCTGCGCGGCCAGCGGGTAGATATTTGAAACCAGCAATCCAGCACAGTGAGGCTAAGAAAGGGCCAGTGATTCCCATGGGGATCATCGTTTTCCAAGTATCCGGCCGGTAAAATCCGGCCAGAAGTCCGGTGCGTAAAGTTCCCGGTGATCTTAAGAGTGCCCATATTAGCATAATCAGGGCGGCAATGAGGAAGCGTACTCCAGTAAGCCAGACGATGGATTGCTCACGATAAAGATCCCGCACCATGAGAATGCCGATAGCCATGAGAATATGTGCTGAAGCAGCTAAGATGATGCCGGTCCAGAGATCTCTTTTATTTTTGATCTCGCTTGTCATGGACGCGCCAACAAAAACTCCAGAGACGACAAGAGCACCGCCAATGAGTTCAAGAGGTGCCAGGACTTCTCCAAACATGAGATAGCCAACCAAAATAATGGCTGGAGAATAAGCGCAGTCCGCAAGCGCTTGCATACTAGCTCCGAGCCGATTCAATGCAGCTGCGATCATGGTATCTGCAATCGAGATGCCAATCACGGCGCTAATGCCGAGGCGAAAATACGCGTAGGTATCTAAGTTTTCCGGCCAGCCTTCGCGATTATAGGCAGCCAAAATAATGAGGCAGGCAAGGCCAATGCAGATCTTGAAAAAATTGAGAGGGAGAGGATCGACCTTTAATCCAGCTACCCGCATTAGAATGATCGAGAAGGACCAGAAAAATGCAGAGCCGATGGCGTAGATATCTCCAGTATGCATGGGCTTAGGAATAAGGGGCTAGGGACTCTTTGAAGGTTGTTTACAGTGTTCCCTTGGTAAACTGCGATAGCTACGTCCGAAGAGTTAAGCCCGTGAGTTCTCTTTGCAATATTGCTAATCCTTTGACGATCTCTTGTTCAGAGACATTTAGCGGAGGTAGCAGGCGTAAAGTATCAGGGCCTGCGGGCACGGTGAGTAATCCTGCTTCGAGCAATTGTGCACAGAGGTAAATTGAAGCGACTTTTCCTTCAGGGATAGCGAGTTTTTCGGAGTTGAGACCGATGCCTAATAAGAGACCATGGCCACGAATTTCAGTGATGGTAGGGGAGTCCCATGAGTTGATTTCTTCTCTGATTTGTTGCTCGCGCGCTTTAACATTTGTTACGAGATCTTCTTCGATGATGGTGTTGACGACTGCCTTAGCCGTTGCACAAGCGAGGGGATTTCCCCCATAAGTCGAGCCATGAGTGCCGGGGCCCAGGAGGTGGGCATGTTTTTGAGCGACATAGAAACAACCGATCGGAAAACCTCCGCCCATTCCCTTAGCCCAGGAAATGCCATCGGCTTTGAAGCCCGGAAGAATTGCGTCATAACCATTGAGGTGTCCGGTTCTACCAAAGCCAGCTTGCACTTCGTCCATTAAAATAAGGATGTCTTTTTCGGCAGCTAGCACCGCTAGTCCTTCGAGGAATTCACGGGTTACGGAGTGCACGCCACCTTCTCCCTGGATGGGCTCGAGGAGAAAGGCGACGGTCTTTTCGGTGATACTTGCTTTGAGCGCTGCCAGATCGTTGAGTGGTGAATAGTGAAATCCGGGGAAGAGTGGCCCGAAACCATCGTGAATCTTACCTTGCGCCGTAGCAGACATGGCTCCGATGGTTCTACCGTGAAAGGATTGGTTAAAAGTAATGATTTCGTGCCGCCCACTTTCGACCCCGTATTTCCGAGCGAGCTTAATCAGTCCGTCATTCGATTCCGCACCAGAGTTTGAAAAGAAAATCTGACCAGGCTCTCTGACGACTTTCTCCACGATCAATTCTGCGAGTTCTGCCTGCGGCTCGGTATAGTAGAGATTTGAGCAATGCATGAGTGTGTTCGCTTGCTCGGTAATAGCTTTTGTGAGCGCTGGATGGCAGTGCCCGAGCGAGCAGGTAGCGATGCCTGAACAGAAATCCAGATATTCGCGACCACTCTCATCCCATACGCTGCTTCCTTTTCCCCGCACGATTGTGAGTGGGAATCTGCCATAAGTCTGAAGGACGAATTTGTGGTTTTTTTCAATAGTGGTCATGAATTTGTGGGTTGAGGTGATGCCACGAGGGCGGTTTTTTTGGAAGTCTCTCGAGCGACCATCGCGGTGGAGAGAAGAGTGAGGATGCCGCCGCAGATTTCTATCAGCACAAAATGCTCTTGGAAGAGAAACCAAGATCCTGCCGCAGTAATGATGGGCAGCAGCATTTGTAGAGAGGATCCCTTAGCCACCTCAAGGAGACGATAGGCGAAGGTCATGGTGAGCTGGGCGATGGCAGAGGCGATTCCGACTAGAAACATGAGCGTTATGAGCGAGAAATCAGGCAGAACTGGCTCTGAGAGCGCCATCGGCAAGACGAAGAGGCTCCCGAAAACGGCCTGGCTGGCAAAGATAGTCGAGCTATGTTCCGTGTTGTGGAGGCTCCGAATAATGACCACTACCGCCGCCGAGAGAACGGCAAGTGCGATGGCAATGAGATCGTAGGGAGAAATTCCATGGGTTAACGCTTCTGGTCCCATGAAAATCACGAGTCCGATGAATCCCATGAAAATCCATAGTAATTTCCTCAGTCCTAGGGATTCTCCCAGAAACGCAGCAGCCATGATCGCGGCAAAGATGGGGTAGGTGACATTGATCACCATCGCCCGCGCTGCTCCGAGTTCAATGATAGTGAGGTAAAAGAACGCTAAGGCGGTTCCGCCTAGAATACCCCGTATGATCAGCCGTGGGCGGGTCCAGAGTGATTTCCAGCGTAGTCCTTTTCCTGAGAAAAATAGGAGCACGACACAGATTCCCGAAATTCCCCTATAAAGAGTAATCTGCCAGATGCTGCATTGTGATGAATGCAGGGCAAGCCCCTTCGCTGCCAGAATATGGATGGCAAAGAAAAGGACAGAGGTCAGCATCAGAGCGATGCCTTTTTTTTCAGATATGTTCATGGAATGGCTGCGGTGAGTGGAGGCCACTGGCAGCGATCTGAAAGAAAAGAGAGATAAGATCATCAGAGACGCTGCTTAGAAATGGCGTCTCTGGAAGTGAACAAACAAGTGAGTGTGTCGAATCAATCCCCGGACGCCGAGATTAGCCAGAGGGCTACTCGTCGAAGGTTCTTAATTCGTATGGCTTGCTTCACAGGCAGACTTCTGAATAAGTCGGGGCGCGAAGTCAAGCTCTCGGAGGAAAAGGTGAACATTCACTGTTGATCTCTCGTCTTAAGCCCGCATTCTTAATTTTTCTTAAGTTTCTACTGTGTCAAAGTCACTCAACGTTATCATCGCCTGCGGAGGAACAGGCGGCCATTTGTTCCCCGGAATTGCAGTTGCCCAAGAGCTGAAGGCTCGGGGACATCAAGTTCTCCTTCTGATTTCTGAGAAGAAAGTCGATGCACAAGCTTCGGAAAAATACACCGACCTTCGTTTTGAAACGGTACCGATGATTGCCAAGCCATCGACTTTCTCTCCCAAGATGATCCCATTTCTCCTACGGGTTTGGAAAACGATCGCTCACTGCGGAAAAATCATCGAACGGGAAAAGGCTGACGTAGTTCTTGGGATGGGTGGGTTCACATCGCTTCCGCCTGTTTATGCTGGGGCAAAAAAAGGACTGCGAACTTATGTTCACGATTCAAATGCAGTGCCGGGGCGCTCGAATTTACTCACTGCTAAAAAATGCACTAAGGTCCTCTTAGGGTTAAAAGAGGCAGCCTCTCATTTTCCTAATAGTGAGGTCGAGGTTACAGGCACTCCGGTTCGCGATGAACTTGAGAAATTACCAAGTAGAGAGGACGCTTGTAAGGTTTTCGGGCTGGATCCCAAGAAGCAGACTTTGCTTGTTATGGGCGGGAGTCAGGGCGCTCAGAAATTAAATGAGCTCGTGGCGGCGGGAAGTGAGGGCTCAGATTGGCAGGTTCTTCATCTAGCGGGGCAGGCTGACTTCGATCGTGTCAGTGAGCAGGTTAAAGGGCGGACAGGCTATAAGGTGCTCGCATTTTGTCAGGATATGCCAGCAGCTTATGCGGCTTCTGATTTCTGTATTGCCCGTTCTGGAGCATCCTCTCTGACTGAGCTTTCGCGGGCTGGTTTACCAGCTCTACTGGTGCCATTTCCATTCGCAGCTGATGACCATCAGACGGCGAATGCAGTGGTCTATGAGGAAGCAAATGCGGCTGTCCTGAGGCAGCAGAGCGAGCTTGAGGCATCGACTATTTCAGAGATGCTTGTCGAATTGGATGAGGCTATTATTCAGGCCATGTCTTCTGCGATGCTGGATCTGGGAGTCCCTGATGCGGCGAAACAAATTGCAAACGTTCTCGAGGGATGAAGATTTCAGAGTTTAGTAAGCGCCTGCTTGATCGATCACAGCCGCTTCGAATTCATCTCATTGGGGTCGCAGGTTCTGGGATGAGTGGCCTCGCGAGGCTTCTGATCGAAATGGGGCATCATGTGAGTGGATCTGACCGGACTTCTTCAGGTGAGACGGAGCGTTTACGTGAGGCCGGATTGAAATTTTCCACGCCACACTGTAGTTCCGCGATCGAAGATGTTGATGTCGTAGTTTATTCCTCCGCGATCCGCTTGGAAAACCCTGCTCTGGCGGCTGCTTTTGAGCAGCGGAAGGCGACTTTTCGGAGGGCCGAGTGCCTAGCTGCTATCCTTCATACCAAAGCGGGAGTCATCGTCTCTGGAACCCACGGAAAGACTACGACATCGGCCATGACGGCTCACTTACTTCGTAAAGGTGAGCGGAGACCTTGTCACTATGTGGGAGCAGAAATTCCTGTTCTCGGGAGTAATGCTGAGTGGAATGAAGAAGGGGAGTATCTTGTCGCAGAAGGCGATGAGTCAGATGGGACGTTGGCTCTTTATCAGCCAAGACATGCTATCGTATTGAACGTAGAAGAAGAGCATCTCGATTTCTATGAACGTGGGATTGAGCAGATTCGCGAAGTTTTTGGGACCTTACTCGCACAGACTTCAGGAGAGGTCGTTTATTGTAAGGAATGTCCGGAAGCGACACGTCTCTGTGCGGAGCGTGAAAAGTCAGTTTCCTATGGCTGGAGTGAGGCTGACTGGACGGCGAGTGATCTCAGTGAGGGCGTGGGAAGTACGGCTTTCACCGTGCATTATAAAGGAGATGAGCTAGGCCGTGTTGAACTCGGAATTCCAGGGCAACACAATGTTCTCAATGCTCTTGGCGCCATGGCACTGGCGAAGTTATGTGGACTTGATTTTCAAAAAATGGCGCGGGCTCTAAGTTCCTTTGCCGGAGCAAAGCGGCGCTTTGAGACGAAGTATCTCACTAGTGGATATCGTATCGTCGATGACTATGGACATCACCCGACTGAAATCGTCGCGACTCTTCAAACGGCTCGCAGTTTTTCAAGTCAGAGAGTAGTCGTACTTTTTCAGCCGCATCGCTATAGTCGGACTCAACGCCTAGCGGCAGAATTTGGAGAGGCCTTAAAGGAGGCTGATGAAGTATTCGTAACGGATGTGTATGCCGCGAGTGAAGACCCCATCAAAGGGGTGTCTGGAAACACAATCGTGGAAGCGATCAAGGCTCATGGGCATAAAAAAGTCCACTTTGTGCCTTCCGTTAGCACGGCTCATCATGCCGTCGGAAATGTGCTTCGTGAGGGAGATCTTTTTATCACGCTCGGGGCAGGGAATGTTCACGAAGCAGGGAATAAGTTAATCCGTGATCTTAAGGAGCTCGAACAGCTCAAGCTAGAGACTGGTGTGCAGAATCTTCGTCTCTATGAGCCGATGGCGAAGCACACTACGGCACGGGTCGGTGGTCCTGCTCAATTTTGGATCGAACCAGAAACGTTTGATGGTTTTGCCAAGGCGGTTTTCTACTGTAAAGCGCATGGGATTCCGGTGCGAGTTGTGGGGCGTGGATCGAACTTACTGATTCGTGACGGCGGTCTACGGGGGGCTGTCATTCATCCAAAAGGTGGAGAATTTTCTGCCATCGTGGTAGAAGGTGAAACAATCACTGCGGGAGTGGGTGTTCGTTTTAAAAAGCTGGCTAGCGTAGCTCGTGAACATGGCATTGGTGGCTTTGAATGGATGGAGGGAATTCCTGGGAATGTTGGTGGGGGGCTTCGTATGAATGCTGGTGCCATGGGGGTCGAAACATTTGATCAAGTGATCAATGTCACCTTCCTTGAAGAAAATGGCTCCTTCATTGAGCGCTCGAGGTCTGAGATCAAAGCCGAATATCGAAATGTTGCAGAGCTACGGAGGAACTATGCTCTCTCCGCGAAATTTCAGGGGAAAGCAGCCAGCGCTGAGGAAATTCAAGCGCAGCTAGATGCCTCTCGTCACCATCGTAACACGACCCAGCCAAAAGCTGCGAGTTATGGGTGTTCTTTTAAAAATCCTGAGGGCATCGGGGCAGGACGCCTTATCGATGAGTTAGGGCTGAAAGAATCGACGGTGGGAAAAGCTGAAGTTTCTCCAGAACATGGGAATTTTTTGGTGAATCGTGGGCAAGCGAAAGCTGCAGATTTTTTGGCTCTCATTGAGCAAATTAAAACTGCTGCTCAGACCTCTCGAGGGATTGAATTAGAGACTGAAGTACAAATTCTGGGCGAAGACGACTTTGTGTTTTAGCATTGAGTGGTGAAAATTTTATTTCTCCTGCTCCTTCTGGTAAATTCGCTATCAGCGGTGGTTTGGCGTGCGGATTTACCGGAGCCTCCACGGGAAGCGAAGGCCGAGATGCAACAGGTTGGGAAGGTGCATTATTCAACTTTGCAAATTCTCGGAGGCTCATGCGTGGCCATCGGTGGGCCATGGGTCCTGACTAGTCGGCACGGGACTGAGGATTGGAAGGCGGGGAGCCTTCGGTTGTCATTCCCAGCATTGGGAAAAGATCGTTACCGAGTGAAAAAAATCCATTTTCCGAAAAAAGGAGACCTTGCCTTGATCGAGCTGACCAAAAAGGTTGCTGGAGCGAAACAATTGACCTTATTTGCTGGAAATGCGGCCAAGAAAGGTCAGCGAGTTTGGATTGGTGGATTTGGGCTTTCGGGGCCGCTGCGAAAGGTCGGGCTTCCGGGGGAGTTTCACGCGGGGTTTAATCGGGTAGACGGATTACGCCGGGGGAAAATTTCAATTAGTATGAGTGGTGAGGAAGACCCCACGAGAGAGGAGCAGGAAGCGATCATTACCGCGATGGATAGTGGCTCACCACTTTTCTTAAGGACGAAAAAAGGCTGGGAGTTAGCTGGTATTGCGTCATCGGCTTCGAATCGTTGGAGCCCCGAAGTTGGCGATCGCGCGAGCTTTGCCAGGGTTTCGCAAGCGAGACTTTGGATTAAGGGCCTAGTAAAGCCCTAGTCGTTAGTAAAGTTCGTGAGGGGTTTTATGCCGATTCTTAAGAGAAGTTTGCAATAAATTACGATTTCTGGCATCTACTTATAAATGCACACACATAATTTTAAGCTGGCGGCCTGCCTTTCGATGGCGGTTTTTGCTCTCCCGCTCTCGGCAAAGGTATGGATTTCCGAATTTATGGCCGATAATGATGGATCCTATCTGGATGAAGACGGTGATAGTGTCGATTGGCTAGAGCTTTTTAATGATGGTGCTGCGGCTGTGGATCTCAGCGGCTGGACTCTGACCGATGACGCTCTGGAGCTGGATCAGTGGGTTTTCCCAAATGGGACCGTGATTGGACCGAATCAATATCTGGTTGTTTTTGCCTCCAAAAAAAATCGGCGCATCGTAGGGGCTCCTCTGCATACAAATTTCTCCTTAAAAAGGTCCGGCGAATACCTGGCTCTGGTTCGGCCAAATGGGACTACGATTGAGCATGACTTTGGAACGCAATATCCTTCGCAGGTGGAAGGGATCAGTTACGGTTACGCACAAACTGGAGGTTCAGAAGTTGTCGTTCCAGAAGGAGCCAGTGGTCAGGCTGGAGTGCCTTTAAGTAGCAATGACTTTGACTCAAACTACCAAAACTGGAACAGCAGTACCTCAACTTTTTCAGGAGCTTCATGGCGAGCTGTTAATGCAGGGGTAGGTTTTGAGCGCAGTGCCGGCTATGGACAGTGGATTTCTGCAAGTGGAAATTTTGAGAGTGAGATGTATCAGACGAATGGGTCTATCTTTCTTCGCTTACCCTTTGATCTCTCTTCTGGTATTCCGTCACAGCTAACTCTTCGTATGCGTTGGGATGATGGCTTTATCGCTTACATCAATGGGGTAGAGGTTGCATCCAATAATGCTCCAGAAAATCCAGGTTGGAATTCTCTATCCACTGCTCAACGTGATGATGGGCAGAATGATGACTATACAGTCTATGCGATCGATCTCACTGAGCTGAATCTTTCCACAGGAGCCAATGTACTCGCCATTCATGGGCTCAATCGAGATCTGAATAGCGGAGATATGCTGGTCTATCCTGAGATGACTGCTCTCACTGCTGCTGGAATCACTGGGAATGCGGTATATTTTACGAATCCGACTCCTGCTGGTATTAATTTTGGAGCAGGGCAGGATACGGTTCCGCCTATCGTGACGGACTCCTCAGATCCAGTGCCTCGTCCGACCGCGGGGCAGGCCATCGTTGTGACCGCAAAGGTGACTGAGGGCTCTTCTTCAATCTCACAAGTCCGGCTCTTTCACCGCCGGATGTTTGAGGCGGAATCTGCCCCACTGATGATGAATGATAGTGGGGTCAATGGTGATGCTCTGTCTGGTGATGGGATTTATTCGGCGCAAATTTCTACAGCCGGAATGGGGGCTGGAGAAATGGTTCGCTGGCGCATAGAGGCCATTGATTCTAGTAATGTCACCACGAATGCTCCGGCATTCATCGACCCGCTCGATGCGGACCAATATTATGGAACAGTTACGGCAAATACGGCACTAAATACCTCACAACTTCCAATTCTAGAAACCTTCGTCGAAGATGAAGCGGCTGTGGATACTCGTGCTGGTGGGCGGGCATCTGTATACTATCTCGGTGAATTTTATGACAACGTGCAGATGGATCTTCACGGTCAGTCAACAGCAGGGCCTGACTTTCCTAAAAAGAGTTATGATATCGATTTTAACCGTGGAAATCGCTTCCTGTGGAATGAGAATGAGCGCCGAGTCAAAGATATCAACTTACTCACAAACTGGGCTGATAAATCGAAATCTCGTAATGCGATCGCTTATGAATTTCTTCGCCGTGCAGGTGCTGGTTATCACTATGCTTTCCCCATTCGGGTTGAGCGCAACGGTGAATTTTTCTCAATCGTCGATTTAGTCGAAGATGGTGATGACCGTTATCTTGATCGAATAGGGCTCGATGAAAATGGAGCACTGTACAAAATGTATGACCGGATGGTGGATCCATCCACTGCTTCTAAAAAAACCCGCCAAGATGAAGATACCTCAGACCTCTCCGCTCTCATTGCTGGGCTGAATTCAACGAACAATACTGAGCTGGAACGCCGTCAATATGCCTACGATCATGTCGATATCCCTGCGACAATTAATCAGCTAGCTGCCATTAATGCAGCTAATATTACTGATACAGGTCACAAAAATTATTATCTATATCGTGATACCGAGGGGACTGGCGAGTGGCGTCCTTTACCATGGGATGTTGATCTCTCCAGTGGTCGGATGTGGAATAGTGTCGATACATACTTTGATGACGATCTTATGACTCAGACGCAGCCATGGTATAATGCAAATCCCCTCTGGGATCTCATGCATAGTTCTTCGGAATTTCGTTCCATGTATCTAAGACGCTTTTCTACCTTAAGAGAAAATGTGCTCATTCGCCGAAATACCACTCCAGATTGGTATGTCGACCGTCTCCTTGAGTTGAAAGGTCAGCTTGACCCGGTCGGTGTGAATTCAGATGCAGATCTCGATTACGCGAAGTGGGGTAGCTGGGGGAATATGAATACCGCTGGGGAAGCGATTGATCGATTGATTAATGAGTATCTCCCTCGGCGCCGTAACTGGCTTTTCTCAGGTGCGAGAGTTTTTAATGGGGGGCGAGTTCCTGCCGATGCTCCGGCCATTCCTGACGTAACCATCGAAGAGGTTGATTTCCTTCCAGCGAGTGGAGATCAGGAAGAAGAATATTTCGTTCTTAAAAATCGGGAAAACATTCCTGTCGATCTGAGTGGTTGGACTCTTGATGGAGCAGTGAGATACACTTTCCCTGCGGGCACCGTCATCCCAAATGGCTCGGGCAGTGAGGCTGCGAATCATGTCGGTCTGCTTCATGTAAGTATGAACTCAAAGTCCTTCCGTTCTCGCGAATCTGGTGTCACTGGTGGCGAATTTCGTTTTATTGTAGGTGGTTATAGTGGCCAGCTTTCTGCTCGTGGAGAGACCATAGAGTTGAGAAATGAAGCTGGTCAGCTAGTCGCTACGAAAACCTACACTGGAACTCCGACTGATGGGCAAGAGGCGTTGAGAGTGACGGAGATTAATTACCATCCAGCAGAGCCTACCGTGGCGGAGTCTAATGCTCAGCCCGGCCTCACCAGTGATGATTTTGAATTTGTGATTCTAAGAAATATTACTGGAACGAATCTCGATCTTTCAGGAGCTAGTTTCACTGATGGAATTAATTACACGTTCGACGCAGGTGTGAGTTTAGCTGGGGGAGCGAGTTTGATTTTGGTCAAAAATGAAGCGGCCTTCAATTTACGTTATCCTTCCAATCAACTCCCTGTGCATGGGCCATTTATTGGGCGCTTGAGTAACGATGGGGAAGATCTCGAACTCCGGGATAATGTTGGAGAAAGCATTCTTTCTTTTGCTTACAATGACCGCTGGTATCCAGAGAGCGATGGACTTGGTGCCACCTTAGCTCTACGAGAAGATACAACTTCTTTTGAGGCTTTTGGTGAGCCTCTTGTCTGGGGTGCTCGTGACGGGAATGGGAATATTAACTCTCATTTTAATGCCTGGCAGGAGAGTCAATTCGCAGAAGCTCTCTGGGAAACAACCGGCGGGATCGATGAAAACCCAGATGGAGATGGGATGCCAAACTGGCAAGAATATGCCTTTGGCACTGATCCAAATACTGCTGATGAACCGCTCTTTCAGCCTATGTTGATTGATTTTGGAGGTCAGACTTATCTTGGTGCAGAAGTTCGTCGCCGTGTGAATGGGGTAGAACTTGTTTGGACACTTCAGCAGGGAGATCAGCTCAATGATTGGGATAATGTTGATACCATCGTGGTGAATCGGGTGGATCATGGTGATGGGACTGAGACCGTGTCACTTCGCTCCGCTGATCCTGTTGGCGGTATGCCTCGTCGTTTCTCCCGACTCCGTTTGACTCGGAACTAAGAAGATTTTTGCTGTCAAAAAAAGTTGCTCAAGCGGTCAGACTCTCCAAGCTGCCGCTATGCAACAGAGACGTTTAGGGCAGTCCGGGATTGTGGTGAGCGAGATTTGCCTCGGCACCATGACCTTCGGGACTCAGGCCGATAAAAAAGAATCCTTTAAAATTATGGACGCTGCCATCGAGGCTGGCGTCGATTTCTTCGATACCGCAGAGGTCTATCCTGTGCCACCGACAGCGGAGCTTGCCGGGTTGACTGAAGAGTGGGTAGGGGAGTATTTGGCTGAAAAACCTCGAGAATCCCTCATTATTGCCTCTAAAGTCGCTGGAGCGGCGCATGGTTGGTTTAACCCACCAGTTCGGCATGGAAAGGCCGCCTTAGACCGGGTGCACCTTCGGCGTGCGCTGGAGGGTTCTTTAAAGCGTCTTAAGACTGATTACCTTGATCTTTATCAGGTGCATTGGCCAGATCATGGCATGCGCGCTCTGGATACCCTTCAGGTTTTAGATGAATTCGTGCAGGAGGGAAAGGTGCGCGCTATTGGTCTTTCTAATGATAATCCATACGGAGTGATGAAATCCGTAGCTACCAGCGAGCTGCATGGCATGACACGCATTGATACGGTACAGAATAATTTCTCGCTGAATAATAGGCGGGATGAAGACGAACTCGCGGAATGTCTCCAGCGGGAACAGGTTTCCCTACTGCCCTACAGCCCTTTGGCTGGGGGAGTGTTGAGCGGAAAATATAATGATGGAATCCCTGACGATGCTCGTTTTAGCGAATATTTAAAAACTGGCGGACCGCGCCAGCGCATCATGGCGGAACGCTTCGTCAACGAGAAGTCCGTTGCCTCTACTAAGCGCTTCATGGAGATTGCGCAGGAAGCAGGACTTGATGTCGTTACTCTTGCTACCGCCTGGAGTAAGCAGCATGATTTTGTAGCTTCAACCATTATCGGTGCCTCGAAGGTAGAGCAGCTAAAGCCCATTTTTGCAGCCGCAGATTTACAGCTCTCCAGCGAGATTCTTGAAAAAATTAATCAAGTTTCGCAGGAAATTCTTTACCCGATGGGGTGAAAAAGCCTCAATCGCATACTTCCCACCCTGAAAAGCGTGTGCTTAATTCCTTAGACAATTCATGAGTAACGATTCCTCAGATCCCAGCAATGGCCCTGACTCCGGGCTTGATCTTTCAAACCTGAACTTTGGCCCGGCTTGGGCTCGCGATGATAAAGAGTCGAAGACTCTGAAAAAATTTAAGGATCGGGGTGATCGTGATGATCAAAGACGCGGTGGCGGTGGAGACCGTCGCGGCGGCGGTGGACGTGGGCCAGGCCGTGGTCGCGATGACCGAGGAGGTGGTGGAGGTGGTCGTAACTTCCAAGGTGGCCGTGGAGGGCGCGGTGGAGATCGGAAAGGCGGTCGCTTTGATGATCGTCGTCAACAACGTGTTGAGACCCCAGCTCCAGAAGGGTTTACTTTAAAATTAATGCCCCTTGAGGAATCCCTCGATGTATTGGCAAACCAGATCAAGCAAGATGGGCGAACTTATTCTGTTTTCAATCTAGCCAAAGTCTGTCTCCAAGGGCGTGATCGTTTTCGGGCGATTTACGAATCTAAGGATCAAAAGTTTTACCGGTGCCGAGAAGACGACTCTCTTTGGCTGACTAAAGAAGAAGCCGTGCGCCAACTCTGGCGTGGCGATTGGCTCAATAAATACTACATCGCAGTTCAGACCGAGGGGGAAGCTCCGAAGGGGGCTTTTAGTTCAGTCGCGAAATGTGGATTTTCAGGTGAGTATTTAGGGCCGCCAAACTATCACGGCTATCAGCAGAATATTGCGACCTTACATCGCGAGCGTTTTGCTCACATGTCAATCGATCGCTATAAGTCGAAAGTCGTCATGGAGCGTAGTGAGGAAGCAGTCGAAGCTTGGCTTGAGTCAATGAAGACGGTCACAAAATGGCGTGAAGTGACCAAGGCTGACCTCGCAGCACGAAAAGCTGCCGCTGAGAAAGAAAAGGAAGAGGCTGCTCAAAAAGAAGCGGCAGAAGCTAAGCCGGAAGAAGTTGTTTCTGAAAATGCGGTAACCGAAGAGCAGTCTGAAAATGTCGAAGCTCCAGTTGTGGAACCGAGTGTCGAGAGTGTTTCAGAAGAGGCTGTCGAAAAGCCCGAAGAAACAGCGACCCCTGAATCTGCTTCAGAAGAGGCTGTAGAGGCTTCTGATTCATCTTCCGAAGATGAAGCTGCGCCTGCTGAGCCTTCCACTGTGGATGAAGAGCCTTCTTCAGACGAACCTGCCCCAGAAGTTCCTCTTTTTGCGACTTCCCGTGAAGTTGAACATCATTTTCTTCAGCATCATTTTAATAAAGCCTTTGAGCAGACGAATCGTTCATGGGTGCTGGGTAATATTCAGGGGAAAATGCTTTCTCCCGGACTTCTCACTCTGCTGAAAGATACTGTTCTCGAAGAAAAACGTTATCCTGCGTCGTTGATGCCAGTAGTTTGTCGTCAGCTCTCGGGACGTCATCTCGCCGTATTTAAATGGCAGAAGAAGCTCAAGGTTGGACCGTCACGCCCTCGTGCCGCTGCCGATGATCTGAAATTAGCCGAGCGCCCTCAGGCAATTCTGGATTACCTAAAAGAAAACTCCGGTAAAGAAGTCGCTCAGCTCTGGGAAACTCTGATGCCGAAGGACGCGACTGATGAACAGAAACACGAGTGGTATCATGACCTTCATTGGCTCCTCAATCAGGGGCATGCGATTCTGTTGAGTGAAAATGTGACTCTTCATCTGGCAAAGACAGCGAGCCCTCAAGCTCCACCGAAGAAAAAAGCGAAAGAGCAGAAAGGCGATAAAGCTGAGAATAAAGCACCCGATTCAGAAAATGCTTCCAAGGCTGACCGTGATGTCGAGGCAGATGCTGCGCAGAAGGTGCCGCCTGCCGAAGATCCAGCTCCGCCTATATCTCCTCCAGAATCTGAAGCTCCAGCAGCAAAAGAAGAGCCAGAAGCTTCCGAGTAAATACTCTCGTATTCTATTTGAATGATCAAAAAACGCCTTATCGGAATTAGTCCGATAAGGCGTTTTATCGTTTCTGAGAGCGAATCTTATTCATTTCTGAATTTTTCGTCCTCATGAATGGTCTTCTCGCAATGTATGAATGAGAAGATGTATTACGACTTGAACCTTGGGCCGGATTTATAGAGTCTCCGCCCATCTATGAATACAGAAGCACTTGCCAGAGCGGCCGCTGAGGCCCGCGGTCTATCTATCGACGCAGTTCATGCGTGTTCTTCCGGTCACCTTGGCCTTCCCCTCGGCTGCGCTGATATCGGAGCTGTTCTCTT
This sequence comes from uncultured Verrucomicrobiales bacterium, assembly GCA_937958875.1. Lineage (GTDB taxonomy): Bacteria > Verrucomicrobiota > Verrucomicrobiia > Verrucomicrobiales > Akkermansiaceae > SW10. The sequence continues at coordinate 59,571 of CALGMJ010000016.1, forward strand.
CGGCGAGGCTCTCAGCTACAATCCTGCCGCCCCTAAGTGGCTCAACCGTGACCGTTTCATCCTCTCCGCAGGACACGGCTCCATGTTCATCTACGGCTGGCTCCACCTCTCAGGTTATAACGTCACGATCGATGATGTTGCCGCATTCCGTAAACTTCACAGCGTGACTCCTGGTCACCCGGAATATGAAGAGACTGATGGCGTCGAAGCGACCACTGGCCCTCTTGGACAGGGTGTCGGAAACGCAGTCGGCTATGCTCTCTCTGGAAAGCGTGCTGCAGCAAAATTCAACACTGCAGATCACACCATCTTCGACAACCACATCGTTGCTCTCGCTGGTGATGGTTGCCTCCAGGAAGGTGTTGCTCAGGAAGCGATCGCTTTCGCGGGTCACAACCAGCTCGATAACCTCATCCTCATTTATGATTCAAACGACGTCACTCTCGATGCTATGGCGGACGTGAGTCAGGGATGGGACACTGAAAAATATTTCCAGTCCCTTAATTGGGACGCCGTGACCATCGATGGTCACGACATGGCTGCTGTGCTGAAAGCGGTTCAGGATGCCAAGTCTAATGACAATGGAAAGCCAACTGTCATCATCGCTAAGACCGAAATCGGTCGTGGAATTCCTGAAGTTGCTGGCACTGCTAAGGGCCACGGCGAAGGTGGGGCCGCTTTCGCGGAGTCTGCTCGTAAGGGGCTCGGACTTCCTGAGGAAACATTCTTCGTTTCTGAAGAGACAAAATCTTACTTCAAGGATCACGCAGCGAAGCTTCAGGAGAGCTTTACTCAGTGGGAGGCAACTTACGCCGCTTGGTCTGCGGCTAACCCTGCGCTTGCTCAAGAGCTTCAGGATGGTGTCTCAAAAGCGATCCCAAGTGATCTCTCTGACAAAATCCCAGCCTTCGCTGACGACTACGCCGATGCCACCCGTGGTTCTGGTGGGGTTGTGATCAATGAAGTCGCCAAGCACGTTCCTTCTCTCATCACTGGTTCTGCAGACCTTTATGGATCGACCAAAAACTACCTCAAGGGTGAAGGCGATTACTCCGCTGAAAATCCTGGCGGCCGTAACATTTGGTTCGGTATTCGTGAGCACGCAATGGGTGCCATCTGTAATGGAATCGCCTATGACGGTCTCTTCCGCGCAAGTGGTGCGACTTTCCTCGTCTTCGCTGACTACCTCCGCCCATCCATTCGTATCGCAGGTCTGGCTAAGCTTCCTGTGACCTATATTTTCACTCACGATTCCGTGGGTGTGGGAGAAGATGGCCCGACTCACCAGCCTGTGGAGACCGTTTCTGGTCTTCGTGTCATTCCGAATGTCGACGTGATTCGTCCTGCTGATCAGGAAGAAGTCGCTGGTGCTTATATCGCCTCCATGACTCGCACTGATGGACCTACCGTTCTCAGTCTTTCTCGCCAAAAGGTCATGCCTTTGAACTTTGCTTCCGTCGAAACTCGTCGTGAAGGCGTTCGCCAGGGTGCTTACATTCTTAAGAAAGAAGAAGGTGCTCTCGAGTGCATCATCATGGCCACTGGTTCTGAGGTTGAGCACGCGGTAAAGGCTGCTGAGCAGATTGGTGCGGGCGCACGTGTCGTTTCTGTTCCTTGTATGGAGCGCTTTGACCGTCAGAGTGCAGAATACAAGTCTGAGGTTCTTCCTTGCTCTTGCACGAAGCGTGTCGCTATCGAAGCCGGAGTCACTGGACTCTGGTATAAGTATGTCGGCCTTGAAGGTTCTGTCATTGGAATTGATCGCTTCGGCATCAGTGCTCCAGGTGGCGTTGTCATGAACGAGCTCGGCATCAATGCGGAGTCCGTCATTTCAGCTCTCAGCTAACGCCAGCTAGCTTCTCAAAAAACATTCAAAAGCGCTCGGGGAAACCTGAGCGCTTTTTTCGTGAAATCAGACTGCCTCATTTAAATTCGCTCTCGTAATCTCTGTCTCATCCGCTATTCCCAGCCCCGTGAAGATCTGCGTCGTCGGAAAAGGTGGTCGTGAGCATGCTCTCATTCGTTCTCTTCGTGAATCCGAAAGCTCCCCTGAGGTGTTTTGCTTCCCCGGAAGTGAAGCCATCCATGAGCTGGAAGGAGCTGGAAAAGTCGAAGCCCATGATCTCGATTCGCTCATCGCATGGATGAGTGAAAATTCCATTGATCTCTGCGTCGCGGGTGAGGAAAGCTACCTCGTTACTGGTGAAGGTCTTGCCAATCGCTGCCAGACGGCAGGCATTCCATGCTGGGGGCCTCCATTTACCGGAGCACAGATGGAAGCGAGTAAGGAGTTCGCAAAAGAATTCATGCTTCGCCACAAGATTCCCACCGGCGGGGCAACGGGTTGCGCGGATTTTGAGGAAGCGCAGGCTGCCATCGCGGGGAATTATCCAACCGTGTTAAAATTTGACGGTTTAGCCGCCGGAAAAGGAGTCGCCGTTTGTCCTGACAAAGCGTCTGCTGATGAATTCCTCGATGAAGTTCTGGTGCAGCGCCGTTTTGGAGATGGCCGCCTTCTCGTTGAAGAATTTCTCGAAGGTCCAGAAATTTCCATCTTTGCCGCCGTCAGTGGTCCCGATTATCTCATTCTTACGCCTGCTCGCGATTATAAGCGAATCGGAGAAGGGGATGAGGGGCCAAATACCGGAGGAATGGGAGCTGTCGCAAGTCGTCAACTTGCCGATCCTGAACTGATGAAGCGCATCGATGAAGAGATTGTGAAACCCACCGTGGCAGGTCTCGAAAAGGATGAGCTAAACTATGTAGGCTTCCTCTACTTTGGCCTCATGCTCACCAAGGATGGTCCTAAGATTATCGAGTATAACTGCCGCTTTGGAGATCCCGAATGTCAGGCTGTCATGCCTCTTCTTTCTGGCGACTTAGCGACTTTCTGCCTCGAAGGAGCAAAAGGAAATCTCAAGCCCGAGTTACTTTCCTTTAATGAAGGCTGGTCAGTATGCTGTATTTTAGCTTCCGCAGGTTACCCTGAAAGCTCCCGTGCAGGTGATGTTATCTCCGGTCTCGATGCGGTTGATGATGCTCGCATTTATCATGCTGGGACGAAGAAAGTGGGGGATGACTGGGCCACCAATGGCGGGCGAGTCCTCGCCGTTGTCGCCGGAGGTGATACCCGAGAGGAGGCCGTCGAAAAGGCACATGCTGAAGCAGCCAAAGTCGACTTCCCCGGTAGCCAACGTCGTGCCGATATTGGGCGCATGCATTTCTAAGAGATCGCTGTGCGAAGCTCCCTAGCTTGCAATCTCCTGGTAGAATTTTAATCTCTAGTGAATTAATGAGTTTAATCCTCGATGAAGCAGCAATCGCCGCGGCAATAAGCCGTCTGGCCGATCAGATTTTTGAAGCTTCCGCTGGTGAGGTGATTGATCTCGTCGGGATTCGTAGTCGTGGTGATGAAGTTGCGGAGCGTGTTGCCGTTTTCCTGAGAGAAAAGGGCGCTGAAGTGCGTCTCGGAGTTTTGGATATTTCTCTCTACCGGGATGATTACGAGCACCTCGTCGAAAATCCAAAACTACAGAGCAGTGAGATTGATTTTCCCATCGATGGATCTCGAGTGATTCTTGTCGATGATGTCATTTTTACCGGGAGAACCATTCGTTCCGCGCTCGATGCGCTCTTTGATTATGGTCGTCCTGCTTCGGTAGATCTCGCCGTGCTCATTGATCGTGGTCACCGTGAACTTCCAGTTCAGCCAAGCTATGTTGGACAATCTCTTTCGACGGAACGCCATGACCATGTCATTGTGCGTTTGAAAAGCACCGACGGAGAAGACTCTGTCACCCTCACTCAAAAATAAGATTCTTCGTCCCATGGCTCATAAAGATTTTCTTGATATCAGCTCCCTTCAGCGTGAGGAAATTATCAGTCTTTTAGATCAGGCCGTGCCTTTTAAGGATCTCTTCACCCGTTCGGTGAAAAAAGTCCCTGCTCTCAAGGGCAAGACGGTGCTCATGCTTTTTTACGAGCCAAGTACGAGAACTCTCTCATCGTTCGAAGTCGCGGCGAAGCGTCTTTCTGCCGATGTCACTATCTTTGATGTGCCTCATTCTTCAGTGACGAAAGGGGAGTCTGTGCGCGACACCATCGATACTCTTCAGGCCATGCGTGCTGACTACATTGTGGTGCGTCATCGTCTATCCGGTCAGCCTGCCGCGATTGCGCGCCAGACGGGAGCTTCTGTCATCAATGCCGGCGACGGAGCTCATGCTCATCCCACCCAGGCCCTCTTAGATGCCTTTACCTTCCGCGAGAAATTTCCCGAGATGGAGGGAAGGCGTGTTCTCATTATGGGCGATATTCTTCATAGCCGTGTCGCTCGCTCCACGAGCACTATTTTTGAAAAACTCGGGGTCGAAGTTGCTTTCTGCGGCCCAGGAAGTCTCGTGCCTCAGACGCGTTTCCCTCGTTTCACGAACTATGAAGAAGCGATGAAGTGGAAGCCTGATGTCGTCTATCTTTTGCGGGTGCAGAAGGAACGTCAGACGGCCTCCTTTTTCCCAAGTGATCGCGAATATCACCAGACCTACGGAGTGACTGATGAACGTCTCAAGCAGATCGCGGGAGAAGGCATTTATGTGATGCACCCTGGCCCGATCAATCGTGGCGTGGAACTCTGCGATGCGGTGTTAGATTACGATCGCTGCCTGATTTCCCAACAAGTCGAGAATGGTATCGCCGCTCGCATGTCCGTTCTTTACGGCCTCAAATCTAAAAAATCATGAATCTCTTTTTACAAGGCGGCCAGGTCGCCAGCGAAGATAGCGCTCCTGTCGCCTCCGATGTCTGGATCGAAAATGGCACCATCAAGGCTGTCGCTCCCGGTCTCGATGTCCCAGAAGGTGCCAAGATCATCGACTGTGTTGGCAAGATCATCATGCCCGGCATGTTCGATGCTCACGTACACTTCCGTGAGCCTGGGCAAGAGGCAAAAGAGACTATTAAGGATGGCACTGAAGCGGCCATCAACGGAGGCATCACTGGAGTGGTTATGATGCCAAATACAAGTCCTGCTATTGACTCTGCTACGGTGGTGAATCGCGTGCTCGAAGAAGGAAAAAAGTGCCGCATTCCAGTTTACACTTCCGGCTGTATCACCATCGGTCGGAAGGGCGAGGAGATGGCACCTATTGCAGGAATGAAAAAGGCCGGCGTTTTGATGCTGACTGATGATGGAGATGCCGTCCCAAATGCTGCTCTTTTAAAGCGCTCGATGGAGTACGCTAGTGACTTCGATATGTTTTTCGCAAGCCATTGCGAAGACCCACAGCTTGCCGGTCCTCGCGCTTTGAATGAAGGTGCGGTGAGCTACCGCCTCGGTATTGAGGGAACGCCCGCTCTCGCAGAAGAAATCTGCATGGATCGTGATATCCGTATTGCCCATGCCACAGATACCTATCTCCACATTCAGCATGTGAGCTCTGCCTTAGGGATGGAGACCATTCGCTGGTGGCGCGATGAACGAGGGGCCAAAGTTTCTGGTGAAGTTTCTCCGCATCACCTCATGTTCTGTGACGAGGATATCGGTGAGTACGATACTCACTATAAAATGAACCCGCCTCTAAGAACAAAGGCTGATAATGAAGCCCTCGTGCAAGGACTCAAGGATGGGGTATTTCGGATTATTGCCACGGATCACGCTCCTCATACCGAATTTGAAAAATCACAAGCCTTCGTGGATGCCCCCAATGGTATCACTGGGCTTGATACGGCCTTGGTATCACTCTTTGATCGTTTCGTCGATAAAGGTGAGTTCGGTTGGGATCTTATCGTGAAGCGCTATTCTGCCGAGCCCCGTCGCATGATGCGAGTGGACGTTGCTGAAGTTAGTGAAGGTAACGCTGCTGACTTACTTGTCTTTGATCCCAATGGACAGACCACTTTTACGAAGGAGTTTATGAAGTCGAAGAGTTCGAATACTCCATTTTTAGATAAAACCTTAAAAGGTTCTATTGATGTCGTGGTGTTAGGTGATGAGGTGCTTCTGGAGAGATAGTTTCAGGATTCATCACTCTACTAGGGCTCGCTCTGTCAACACCAGATGTTAGAGCGCTGCCTCCCTCAACCACGCATGGGGAAGATCATTGAGTTGTGAGTCTGTGAATTCCTCTAAAATTTTAGAGGAACTCAAATTAGAGATTGGGGGAAACCGTTATTTAGACTGCTCTAGCATTCGAACGAGAGAGATTTCTGCCTTAGCGCGGACATCTTCTGGTAGTTCGACTTGGGGCTCGAGCTTCTCTAGGCAGGCATGAAGTTTTTCGAGGGTATTCATCTTCATGTAGCGACAGTCAGCACAGGCGCAGTGATCAGTTGGTCCGGGAATGAGGTTCTTTTCAGGAACTTCCTTTTTGATGCGATGGAGCATGCCAGACTCAGTCACCACGATGATATTTTGAGCCGGGGTCTTTTGACAGAAATGAATCATCTTTTCTGTTGAACAGACCTCATCTGCCAACAGGCGCACTGCAGTTGTGCACTCGGGGTGTGCGACGACGACAGCATCTGGATATTCGTCCTTAATTTTCTGGATCGATTCCTGAGTAAACTCAACGTGGACGTAGCAAGAGCCTTGCCAGAGATCCATTTTACGTCCGGTCTGTTCCATTACCCACGCTCCGAGGTTCGCATCTGGGACAAAGAGGATGGGGCGATCCGCGGGAGCTTGATTCACAATCCGGGGAGCATTACCAGAGGTGCAGATGACATCACAGAGTGCTTTCACCCCGGCAGAGCAATTGATGTAGGCGATGACGTAGTAATTTTTCTCTTTATGTTCCTCTAGGTAGGCAGCCAGTTTATCAGCGGGGCAAGCTTGCTCGAGAGAGCAGCCAGCGTCCTTGTCAGGGAGGACTACGGTCTTCTCAGGATTGAGAATCTTCGCCGTCTCGGCCATGAAATGGACTCCGCAAAAAGCGATAACATCGGCGTCAGTCTCTTGAGCTCGATAAGCAAGACCGAGTGAGTCACCTACGTAGTCAGCGATGTCCTGAATAGGGCCAACTTGATAGTTATGAGCGAGGATGACGGCATTGCGTTCTTTTTTGAGACGCAGGATTTCTTCTTTTAAATCAAGAGCTGGGGCAATTGCCATGAGACAGGATTCGATGAATTGAGAGAGAATGCTAGAGCAAAGGTAGGGAAATAAAGCGCTAGAGCATATTAAGCTGCATCAGCGCGCCTTTTCTTCAAGATGGGAGGCTTCGTACCTTCCACTGCAGCTTTGGTGATGGTGACAGACTCGATATTCCCTTTCGATGGCACGTCATACATGACATCAAGCATCAGGGTCTCAAGGATTGAGCGTAGAGCGCGTGCGCCGGTGCCACGTTCGATAGCCTGAGCTGCGAGAGAGGTGAGGGCATCCTTATTCACCTTAAGCTTCACGCCATTCATGGCCATTTGCTTCTGATACTGCTTGATGAGAGCATTTTTTGGCTCGGTCAGAATCTGAACGAGTTCTTCTTCGGTAAGCTTTCTAAGAGAAGAGAAAACAGGAAGGCGACCAATAAATTCGGGGATGAGACCGAAGTGCAAGAGGTCCTCTGGGCGACATTGCTGGAGCAGTGCGACTTCCTCAGCTGCTTCATCGAGAAGTTCATTCTCGGCATTAAAGCCAAGAACTCGCTTACCGAGGCGGCGACGAACGATATCTTCCATTCCCACAAAAGCGCCACCACAGACAAAGAGAATTTTCTCAGTGTTAATCTGGATATACTCCTGCTGAGGGTGTTTCCGGCCACCTTGAGGTGGAACATTACAGACAGAGCCTTCTAAGATCTTGAGGAGAGCTTGTTGGACGCCTTCACCGGAGACGTCACGAGTAATGGAAACGTTTTCTGTTTTGCGGCCAATTTTATCAATTTCGTCCACGTAGATAATTCCACGCTCAGCTTTTTCGACGTCGTAGTCTGCGGCTTGAAGGAGGCGCAAAATGATATTTTCGACATCCTCGCCTACGTAGCCAGCTTCGGTGAGAGTAGTGGCGTCGACAATGCAAAATGGGACATCGAGAACTTTCGCTAAGGTCTTGGCGAGAAGTGTCTTACCTGATCCGGTAGGTCCGAGCATCAGGACGTTAGATTTTTCGATTTCTACTTCAGAGTATTCCTCAGTGGAGAGCTCTTCTTGGCGGAGGCGCTGATAGTGATTGTAAACAGCAACGGAGAGAACTTTTTTCGCAGATTCTTGCCCGATCACATGCCGATCTAGATGAGCACAAATTTCTGCCGGAGTCGGGATTTCCTCTTCAAGAAGAACTTCGCTTGGCTCCGAATCATCACCTTGGTCGCCAGCGAGTTCCTTACGTAAAATCGTAGAGCAAACGTCAATGCATTCGTTGCAAATATAAACTCCTGGTCCAGCAATGAGTTTTTTAACCTCCGAGTGGCTTTTGCCACAGAAGGAGCACATAGTAAGGTTTGAAGCTCGCGCCATAAGAGCACGTTAACATCCACTATCGAGACTGTCCCGTGCAAATATTTGTAAATGCGACCACATGGAAGGATCCATTTTTTCAAGGGTTCGAGAGATTAAGTTTTTGGCGTCTTGTTCTGATTTTAAGACGGCAAAAACAGTGGAGCCCGAGCCAGACATCATCGCGCCGATGGTTTCTTCCTGCTCCAAGAGAAATTGTTTTAACTCGGCGAGAAAATAGTGCTTCTGAAAAACTGGACGTTCCAAATCGTTGACGAGCGTCTGTTGAGAAATGATCTGCGCGGTGTAATCGATTCCGGGAAGTTCCTGAGAGTCTTGCCATTTGGAATATGCCCAAGGAGTTGGGATATCGAAAGCAGGTTTAAAAAGGATGATGGGATGTTTCCAATCGACTTCGGCGGGCTCCACAATTTCTCCTCGTCCGCGGCACCAGCAGGGAGATCGATAGAGAAAAAGAGGAATGTCTGACCCTAATTCGCTAGCCCAGGCAGCGAGAGTTTTAAGCGGAACTGCAGCACCAGTTAGTTCATTGAGCGCAAGCAGCGTGCTCGCAGCATCTGAACTCCCTCCTCCGAGGCCGGCTCCGTGAGGGATATTTTTGATCAACTCGATCTTAAATGGGCAGGGTATATCTGTCTCTCGCTCAAAAATACGAAGAGCCCTGGACACTAAATTTGATTCATCTGTTGGGACTCCTTCCTGATCACACTGGAGAGAAAAGTGCTCTGCGGGGATGAACGTTAATTCATCGCAAAGATCAGGTAAGGGGAGAGCAAGGGTCTCTAGCTCGTGGAAGCCATCCTCTCGGCGACG